>NZ_JBWLKM010000038.1:0-79635 GCF_059026085.1 Streptomyces sp. a15
ACTACCTCGCGGTCGAACCCCCCACGTCACTCCAGAAAGCCAGCTAACTCAGTCTCCACGAAACCCGGGGCTTGACAAGTTGGACGCGGGTGACGACGGTGTGCAGTCCCTGACGGTTCCCGCCGCGCTCTCAACCCTCACCCAGTCCCGATACAAAAGCTCCGCCGTATCGTCAACGTCGAGGCCGGTCGCGATTGCCTGACGGGCCGCGCTGAGGTCGTGGTGAGGGCTGCGGGGGTGCGGTAGGTGGCCACGGTGTGCGCGACGTCGATGATGCGCGTGATCATTTCCTGCTGGTAGGGCTCGGCCCAGGGCAGGGGCTTACCCCCGAACGGGCGGCCCCGCACCAGAGTGAGCGCCCGCTCCAGATCGGTCAGGCCAGCCGGCCCCAGCGGCAGCGCCCGTTCAACGAGCTGCAGGAAGCGGCTCCAGTCGCAGCGGACACCGGGGGAGAGCCGGTACGGGTCCTCGCCCGAGCTGCGGCGCGGCACGTAGGGATCGCCGGCGGGATCGCTGCCCAGGGAGCGACGCAGGCCCTGCAGCCGGGCGTTGAGGGTGCTCGACGACCAAGGGGTGACGGGATCCATGTCGGAGCACAGCACGTCCGCACTCCGCCCGGGCCGGAAGAAAAGCAAGGCGGCGAGCTGTGCCATCCGAGGGCCGTGGCATGTGCTGTCCACGCCGGTCACCTCGACCGGCCAGGACCCGGATCTCCGGCGCGTGCAGGTCATGCGCCTCGCCCTCCTCAGCCTCCGCCGCCTTGCTGTCCTTGGCGGACTCCTCGTGGCCGTTGGCCCCCTCGGCATCTTCAACGGCCGGAGTCTATGCGGGCGCCGGGGGCGCTGCTTCGGTGTCCGGGCCGGGCTCGCCGGTGGACTCAGTCGACGTCGTGGCGGTGGGCAGGAGGCGAAGTCCGAACGGATCAGTGGTGGCGGCGAGCAGGGCCGGGAAGCCTTCGCCGCTCACGCCCGCTGCCGCTGCCGGCGAGAGGCTCGTGGCAGCGGTGGCTGCGGGCGCGCTGGCTTCCTCCGGAGCGGGCTGGGCGGGCTCATCCATGCCGGCGGGCTCGTTGGGAACCTCCTGCCAAGGCCCCTCGGCCGCATGCGGCGGCTGCCCGGACACCTTCAACGCGGTGGTGATCTGCAGATAGGCAGCGTGTTCCAGGCGCTGCACCGTGACGTCGATGCCGGCGTAGTCGAGGTACTGCGGCCCACTGAGTGAGGCGTTGAGGATCTCCGCCTCGGGGAAATGCACGGCCGCCGAACTCGCCGGGGCGATCAACGTGACGGGGACGGTGCCGGACTTGTCGATGACATCGGCGAACTGCCAGGCCGTGTCCGCGCCCAGAGAAGACGCGCACAGCAGCAAATACGGCTGATGCTGGGTTTCCTCACCGACACCTCAGTCTCCTCCTCGGCATGTTTCCGCAGGTAGGAGCGGTGTTGGTGGCAGGTCTTCTCCACGGCCGCACCGAGGTTCTGCAGCAGGTGCCAGCGATCTGCGACCTCCAAGGCGTCCGGCGCGGCTTCCTTGATGGCCTTGCTGCAAGCAGTGGCACCCTGCAAATGACCTCGGCGCCGGGATGCGCGGTGAGCCAGGCGGCAAAGGTGTCGCACTCGCGGTCGGGCAGGACGTCGACAGCGCGGCCGGATTCGACGTCGACCAGCAGCGTGCCGTACCGCTTCCCCTTCCGGAACGCGAAGTCGTCGACGCCCAGCACCAGCGGCGCCCGCTCGGGGACGGCCGGCTCCGTGAGCAGGCCCAGCAGCCGCGTCCGGCCCGCCTTCAACAGCAGCCGCCGGCAAAGACGTTGACCGGGACGACCACCGAGCTCGACGGTGACCGCGTGCTGCCACTGCTTCAGCCCGAGGCTGGAGCGGCGGTACCGCTCGCTGAGCTGGGCGACCTGCTCGACAAACGTCCGCCGCGAACACCGACCGCGGTCGCAGAAGAACCGCCGGACCTGTAACCGCAGGGTCAGGCTCCGCCCGTTCACCGGCAGCCCGGCCACGCCCCGCTCGTACGACGAATGCACCCTCGATGCCCGCGAGTTACACCCCGGACAGCGTGGTGGGCGGCCTGCACGCGACCGCCTCGACGACCAGCCCCTCGGCGGCCTCGGTGACGCGCGTCAACCGCACATCGAAACCGGAGAACAGAACATCAGCGAGCGATTCGACCCCGATACGCAGGATGTCCCGCAGAGGAACGTTCCTGCATGCCGCCCCTGACCTGGGCATTCACGGAACTGCGGTCAGAACCGTTTTCAAGAATCGCCATCAACTCGCGGGCGCGGCCGCCGTCGCTGACGGTCGGCCGCGCCCGGGAGCGCTACGCGGCGAGATCCGAGGGCACCTGGGTGCGCACGACCCCGTCCTCGATGCAGGCCGTGTCCCCGGTCGCCAGGGCCTGCAGGCTGACGAGGAGACGCGCACGCCCGGTCGGCCACTGGTCAAGGAACTGCAGGGTGGGTATGACGCGCACGGTGGCCCGGGGGTCCCGGTATATCAGTCCCGTCACCGCCTCGCCGGTCATGGGCGCTGCGGCCATGACGTGGGTGATCACCTTCCTGCGTCGCATCTGCACCCAGTCGACGGCGACGCGCCGCATGAGCCGTAGTCGGCCGGAGGGATCGGTAAGGACCTGGTAGCCGGCTTCCTCCGGGGTCTGCCCGTCGTAGACGCCGCCCACGGGCAGCATCAGCATGCTGCGGAGTTCGGCGACGGCGATGCAGTCGGTTCCGACAGGGACGAGCAGTGAGACGCCGATGACCGGCGGCCGCCAGTTCTCGTATGAGGCGGGACGGCGCTGCACGGCTGCGGTGGCCGTTGCGGTGGGCATCAGGCCGGACCGTCCTTCACGGCGGCCACGATGTCGTCGAGGTGCTGGGGCTGGCTGGTGCTCGGGATGGGGACGACGTGCGGCCCCTGGGAGAGGAGCCAGTTCAGCGGGGCGGCGGGCCCGTGGGCGTGGGCCAGCACTCCGGCGTCCAACGATCGGTAGGCCACGTAGGGGATATTGAGGTCGCGGCACATCTCCACGGCGGGGTCGTCGCGGTCGGTGGTGTTGAGCAAGTTCTGCACCGCGGCGATGGGCACGTACTTGACCACGTACCGGATGTCCTCGGTCGTCACCTTCGACAGGCCGATGTGCCCGATCTTCCCCTCGACCTGGAGGGCGTGCAGCACGGCGATCTGGTCGTCCCGCGAGACTTCCGGGTCGATGCGGTGCAGATAGCACAGCTCCAGCCGCTCCACCTTCAGGCGGCGCAGGCTCGCTTCGACGCATGCCCGCAGGTAGAACGGGTTGCCCAGCGGCTTCCACTGGCCGGGTGCGGGGCGGACCATGCCCACCTTCGTGGCGATCAGTACGTGCTCGGGGTAGGGGTAGAGCGCTTCGCAGATGAGGTGTTCGACGGTGTGGGGGCCGTAGGCGTCGGCGGTGTCGATGTGGCTGATGCCGTGGGTGTGCACGGCCTGGCGCAGCACGCTGAGGGCGGTGTCGCGGTCGTCCGGGTCGCCCCACGTGCCGGGGCCGGTCAGGCGCATGGTGCCGAAGCCGAGTCGGGAGACGGTCTTCCCGGCGATGGTGATGGTGCCGGTGGGCGGCGCGGGGATCATACGAGTGCCTCCTTCAGGCAGCGCTGGACGGCGATGTCAACGGCGAGGGCCTGGCTGTCGGCGTCGCTGGTCACCCGCTGGTGGGGGATGACGTCGTTGGCCAGCAGACGGTGCACGCGGTCGTCGACGAGGCGCCGGAAGTGGACGTCGTAGTCGTGGCTGGTGTCGACGGGTACGCTCTCGTCGAGCACGGTCGCGAACAGCGGGTCGTACTTGGGGAGCTGCGTGGAGGCGAGGGTCAGCAGGCGTTCGCGTTCGAGCCGGGGCGGGGTCTCGGACCGGAACGCCTCCGCGGCCTCGAAGTAGGCGATGGCGTCGTGGGCGGCGCGGTCGATGAGAACGACCTCAGCTCCCTGCGCGGCCGCGTTGGTCTCGTCCAGGATGCCCTGGGCGATGATCCACTCGGTGGACAGGGCGGTGTGGTGCTGCATTTTCGGCAGGCCGGCCGCGGCAGCGCGTTTGCCGAGCTGCCCGGTGCGCGCCACGGTGAGGCCGTGGCCGCGCAGCTCCATCTCTATGCGCTTCAGGAGCGTCGTCTTGCCCGTCGAGTGGGTGCCGAGCACGGCGATCTGCAGGGGCTGGGAGGAAGTCACCACAGTGTTGGGTCCTTTGCTGGTTCGGGGGCGCCGGGCAGGCCGGGCGGCACGGCCGCGACGACCAACCGGTCCCAGGTGTCGTAGCGGGAGGCCATGGCGATGAGGAGCTGCGCCGTGGCGAAGGCGTCGAAAGTTGCACGGTGCCGGGCGCCCGGCGCTTCCTGCAGGTCGGGCTGTACGTGCTCGATCAGCTTGTCCAGGCTGTACTTGCCGAGGTCAGGGAAGGCGTCCTTGGCCAGCCGGAGCGTGTCCAAAACGCCAGCGGGCTTCCAGCCGGGCAGGTGCGCGCTGAGCACGCGGTAGTCGGTGTGCGCGTTGTGCGCGCAGATCCAGGCGTCGCCGAGGAAGGCGCTCACCTGGTCCGCGACTTCGGCCCAAGCCGGTTGCCCGACCAGGGCCTCGTTGGTCAGACCGTGCACCCGGGTGGCGAAGGGGGTGACGGGGCGGTTCGGACGGGTCAGCCACCAGCCCGCGGTGCTCTTGTCGGGGCGCCCGTCCCGGATGGGCAGCGCGGCGACTTCGACGAGGTCGGGCGGGTTGGTGCCGTTGCCTTCGACGTCGACAACGAGCAGCGCGGGCCAGGTGGCGAAGTTCATGGCGTTTCGGGTCCGTCCCCCGCCTCCCAGCCGATGGGGGCCCGGCCGTGCTGGCGGTAGTGGTGTGGCTTGCTCCGGTCGTGACACTGGTAGCCGAACCCGTGCTGCAGGTAGTAGCGGGGCGGCTCGCCCAGTCCCTCCACGACGATGGCACGGTCGTTGACCTCGATGTCGCCGACGGCGCCGAGCGCACGTGCCTCGCGGACGACGTCGTCCAAGTCCGGCTTGCGCCATGCCTTCTTGCACAGGGAGATCTGTTCGGGCGGGCAGATGTCGCACAGCTCGCGGACGCCGTAGTGGCCGTTGTAGTCGGCCTCGCCCCAGGCGTACGCCACGCCGCAGCTCCTCTTGCGGAACAGCGTTCCCCACTGGGCACCGCCGGCGGCCTTGTGGAGGTCGAAGGCATCCAGGATTCGCTGCTCCGCCTGCTCCGGCATGATCTTCCGCCGGGCCGTGTCGTCGTACGGCATCGGCATGCCGTGGCTCTCGAAGTAGGCCTTGATCTCGTCGCGGAAGAACAGGCCCGTGAAGACCGTGGCGTGTGCGTGCAGGGACAGCTCGCGGGCCCGCTCGATGTGCTCGTCGGAGTCGTTGAGACCGGGCACGATCGGCCGCCAGTACAGGACGGTCCGGTAGTTCTCGGCGTGCTCGTACAGCATGCGAAGGCTGTCGGCGGCGTATGTCGAGTTGACGGGCTCGATCTGCGGATGGTCGATGCCGGAGTGGGTGACCAGGACGGTCAGCCGCAGGTTCTTGAAGGAGTTGAGGACGGCGCAGTCCTCCGCGCTCACTCGCCACCGGGTGATGACAAGGACGTGGTTGGTCAGGCCCTGCTCGTCGAGCAGCCTCAGCACCGCGAAGGTGTGGGGCTTGACCACCGGCAGCATCGGGTCGGTGGCCCGGTTGAACACCTGGATCGGTGTCCTGTGCGGCCGGAAGTACGGGTGGCCGACGAGTTGCGCGACGGCGTCTTCGTCGCTCATCAGGCGCCGCGGCGTCTTCATCTCGAAGTTGTCGAACAGGTGCCGCACGCAGTAGCCGCACTCCAGCGGGCAACCGACGATGTGGTTCAGCGACAAGCCCGATTTGCGGTACTCGATCACGTCGGCGAGACCGGGGTTGAGCGTGCTTATCTGCTCAGCGCTCAGGAGGGGCAGCATGCGGCGACGCGGCATGGCGGGAGCGGACACGGGGGCCTCCATGGCAGGAAGACGGGTCAGCGGTGGGTGCGCGTGGTCTGGAGGGGCACGCCAGCCGACGGGGAGGTGAGCAGCACGCGGCGGCGGGCGCCGTACCAGGTGCCGAAGTCGCGGCGGGCCGCGTCCGGGTCGTCGGAGGTGTGCACCAGGTTGTGCACGAGGCGCTTCTGATCGAGCGCCGCCTGCAGGCTGTCGTTGCCGAGGTCGCCGCGGATGGTGCCGGCGGCCGCGCGGGTGGGGTCGAAGTGCCCGATGAGCTGCCGCAGACGGCCGTGAATGCCCGGCTCGCCGTACGCGAGGGCGATGGTGACCTGCTTGCCCGCGTACGCGTTGTCCAGGCAGGCGGGGATGTCCCGGTCGGGGAACCAGTCGGCATCGACCAGGAGGTCCCAATAGTGCACGTGGGCCTGCCACGGCTGCACGGTGACGTCGATTCGGTTGGCGATTGTGACGCCGGCGGCGATCCGGTCCAGTACGGCGTCGACCAGGCCCCGCGAGACGGCGTCCGGCTTGCATAGCACGACCGAGCAGCGGTCGAAGTCGGTGATCTGCAGGTGGCGGCCCGGTCCGTACCACGTGCCGTACTCGCGGCGGGCCCCGGCCCGGTCGTCGGAGGTGTGCACCAGGTTCCGCACGAGGCGGTTCTCCGCTCGAGCGACGGCGAAACTGTCGTCACCCAGGTCCCCGCGGATCGTCCCGGCCACAGCCCGGGTCGGGTCCGTGTGGCCGATGAGCTGCCGCAGCCGGGCGTGGATGCCCGGCTCACCGTGTGCCAGGGCCAGCGTGACGGGCTGCCCCGCGTAGGTGGCGTCGATGTACGAGGGCAGGTCTCGCATGTCGCGCCGGCCGGTGTCGGCGAGCATGTCGCGGTAGGCGACGTGCGCCTGCCATGGCTGGGCGATGACGTCCATGCGGTCGGTGATGGTGAAGCCCGCGGACGAGATCATCTCCAGGATGCGCGAGTTCAGGCCGCGCGCCACGGCGTCCGGCTTGCACAGGACGACGGCCCACCGGTCGAAGTCGACCCCGTCCACCACGGCGCCGCTCATCGGCTTGCCCGCGCTCACTGCGCACCTCCGTCGACCGCTGCGGCGCAGGCCGGCCATTTGCGGACCACCAGCCAGCGCAAGCCCGGGTCCAGGGCGTGCAGGAGCGCCGGGTCGACGGCCGCGACCTGGTCGTGCTCGATCTGCCGGTACAGCTCGAACAGCATCACGACCTGCTGCCAGTACGGATGCAGGTCGAGGCGGTTCTGGATGTGCAGGGCGTTGTAGCGCAGCTGGTTGGTGCGCAGCCCCTCTTCGTGGACCAGGAGGCGTTGGATGGTTGCCGCGGTGGTGTCCTCGGGCATGGACGGGAAGGCGAAGTTCACCGCCGGGCCGTTGGCGACTTCCTCCAGCACACCACGGACCCGGTCCGCGTTGTGGTCGTTGACGTGCGCCGAGCCGATCGTGTGCGTGTAGGTGCCCAGTTGCAGGCCGAGCTGGATGGCCGCGTACTCCTGAATCATCGTGAAGGAGAACACGTCGGACAGTAGGCCGCAGTCGAGATCGTTCGCCCGCATGTTGCACACCATGTGCAGGTGGCCATCGCGCGGGATCAGGTGCAGGCCGGCCAGGCAGGCAACGTCCGGGTTGGAGCGGTCGGCGAGTTCGGCCGCCGAGAACACGGGCAGGTAACCGCGCTTGCTGTCGGGCTCGGTCAACAGCAACTCGACGACGCCGTCGAAGGGCGACTGGCCTCCGCCGTTCGGGGTGAAGAGGGTGTAGCCGTACGCAGATCCGCCGAGGTGGGTGCCGTCCGCGCTGCTGGCACGCATGGACGGCGCGTAGTAGCCGATCATCTCCAAGTCGCGGCGGCCGGCGAGGTACCAGAGCGCTTCGGCGAACTGGAACACCGGGTTGACCTTGCGTTCGGCCAGGTAGGGCAGACGCTGACGGGGGTCGGACAGGCGGAAGCTGGCGCCGATGACTTCGCGGGCGGCGTTGCCGCGCGCGTTGATCCGGTGCTCGGGTTCCTTCGTGGCGAGCTGCAGTAAGGCGACGTAGGCGCCTTCGACGCTGCGGAAGGTCTGTGCTGTGAGCAAGACACCCTCCTGATCGGGGGACAGAGGTGCGGTGGGTCGGGTTGGTGCGCCGACGGTCCGGGCCGCGAGAGCACCGGGCCGCCGGCGGGTCATGGGGTGAGGGCAGGGTCGTCGCGGGGACTCACGCGGCGACGGTGTCCGGGCCGCTGAAGGCGACGTACTCGTCGGCCAGGATCTGGTTGAAGAGGCGGTCCACGCGGTCCTGGGCTTCCTGCTCGCGGAAACCGCCGAACTCGCGCCAGTAGGTGCGGCCGATCTCCCGTTCCATGAGCCACTGGGCCTGAACCCGCAGAGCGTGACGGTCCAGCAGCCCCGCCCGGAACTTGGCGGACAGCAGGGAGACCTGCCGGTTGCAGTGCACCAGCAGCGCGTAGTCGTTGGTCGACAGTTTCTCGCCCGGGGGCGCCCAGGCCGCCCGCAGCGTCTCGTCCGACGCGATGTCGGACAGCCACGCCTGGTGCATCTCCGCCGCGTGCAGTGCCAGCTTCCGCCGGTGGTACCGCTCGGCCTGCATGATCCGCACGATCCCGATCCCGATCCCGACCGCCGCGGCGGCGAGAACGGCGCTCGAGGTCTTCGAGACTGTGGGCAAGGCACTCTCCTGGTGTGTAAGGGGGTGAGGCGAGGTGACCGGTGCGGGGGGGGCCGAGGAGGAAGCGCCGTTCCCCACACCGGAGTGAGGCGTCCGACGGTCCAGGTTGAGGAGGGGGCACCGGACCGCCGGACGGGTCTATACGGCCAGGGCCATCAGGTGGTTGACGTCGACGGGCGTGCAGCCGTGCAGGGAGACGACGTCGCGCGCAGCGATGGTCCACGGCAGTCGCGGGGATTCGTAGGGCACGAAGGTCAGCTCTTGGCCCTTGCGGGCAGGAGGGATCGGAGCGAGCGTGAGGAGGTCGTACTCGATGCCGGCCACTCCCCAGGGCAGTGGGTTCTTCACCCAAGCGGCCACGGCCCCATCGCGCAGATGCGGGCAGTGCTGCAGCGATTCGGCGGCACAGGGCTCGTGGATGGGCGGCATGGCCGTCGTCTCGCCTTCGACGATTGGTACTCCGCCCCGTTCGGCCATGAGGAACAGGTGCGTGCCGTCCTTGCGGCCGAACGTGGAGCGACCGCAGACCTGGCACAGCATGTGAGCCATGGCCTGGCGTTGCCGCAGCGCGTGCACCTTGGCGAGACGCGGGTAGCCGACGCCGCGAACTGCCGGCATTCGCACCCAGAGGATGCCGTTGCGCCGGTCCAGCCGGGGGTGTTCACCCTGGTAGGCGATTCCGCCTCCGAGCAGGCTGGGGCGGCGCACGAGCGGGACGTCCGTCTGCTTCTCGCCGGCCCAAGGGGCGATGAAGGGCACCCGCATACCCCGCCAGCGGAACTGGCGCGGTCCGTCATTGCTCATGACGCCACGCTCGCGGGAACGAGGCGCAGCGGGGGGAAGACTCGGCCGTCGGGGAGCAGCTCGCCCGTGTCGTCGAAGAGCAGGACCCCGTTGCACAGAAGGACCCACCCCTGTTCGTCGCAGCGAGCGACAACGGCGGCTGCATCACGATCGGCCGCCTCCCCGGCGGGGCAGGGGGTTCGTGCCGACACATGGAGGTCTTCTTCCTTCCGGGCGTGCAGGACGGTTGGGGCCCTCTTTCGGCGTTCTACGGAGCCGTGGGGGAACAACTGGAAAAAGCCGAAGAGGGAGTGCAGGGGTGACCAGGGCCGGATCGCACAAGGCCGTAGAAGGTCAGGCGTTCGTTCTCGCTCGACCAGGTGGCCGGAGGGCGCTCGCCCCACTCGACGACGTACGAACCGCGCGGCTCGCTCTGCCAGGTGATGCGCAGGCCGGGGAACCCGCCAAGAGGCGCCAGGACGTCGCGAACAGCCAGCGCGATGGCCAGGTTGTCAACGCCGAACCAGCCGCCGCGCCTGGTCCGGCCCACCGGCACGGCGAGGAGTGGCATGCGGAACAGGCGGATAGCGATGCTGTGCGACAGCAGCTCTGCGGCGACCCGGCCCTGGAAGTAGTCGAAGTCGTAGGCCTCGGCCGGCGGCATGACGGTGATGTCCGGCTCTGCCAGCGGTGTCAGGAGGGCCACGGGGTTGCCTCCTCGTCGTCGTCAGGCAACAGGAGCTCCAGCAGGTCCTCGGCGGCGGAGGCCAGGCGGCGCAGGTGCCCGAGCGAAGCCCTGTCTGCTCCCGTCACCGTCTCCGCACGGACCGTGCGCGCCCGGAAGATGAGCCGTTCTCGTTCGTTCGGGTCGTCGCCGGACTGCTGCCTCTCGACGGCGTCGATCAGGACCATGAGGTGGCCAGGGGAGTCCGCGGTGCCCCGGAACCGGTCGATGAGGGTGGGGATCTCTTCCTCAGTCGGGGTGGAGCCGTCTCCGACGACCGTTGCGACGTCGTCGTACGCCTCGTCGACGGGCAGGCCCGCGCGGAGCAACTCGACGATGCGTTCCAGATCTCCGCGACTGTGCGTCCAGGACGGCCGACGCCAGTCCTGACCAGGCTCACGCAGCGCGAGGGGCTCTTCGGCGGTCGCGGTAGGCAGCATGGGATCAGTTCCTTCGGGGGATGGGGGGAGGTCATCGAGCTACCGCCGGTGCGGTGGGGCGTGGCCGGGCGTGTGCGACGAAGCTGAAGTGGTCGGAGAGCCACTGCAAGGTCTGTTCGTACGGCTCATCAGCGTCCGAGACCGCGGACCGATCGTCGGTCACCACGCCTTGGACGAAACCGCCGCGCAGCTTGCGGAGGACTTTCGGCCACTCCTCCCGCGCCTACGGCTGCGCATCCGCAGCGACATCGACTAAGCGGCCTACGACGAGCCACCCGCGGTCGTGCGCGTATGCCCCTGCCGCTCTCGGCGTTCTCGGTGGCCGTCTTTACGCGTGGGGCGGCATGCGATCGGTCGGACACTCCGATGCGAACGGCGCTGTCGCCCCGGCGCTCGATGGTGACCTTCGACAGGGGTGTCTCGGTGTGGTCGACGGCGTTCGTCAGCAGCTCCGAAATGATGACCACTCCGCAGCCGGCCACGTCGTCATCCATGCCCCAGACGGCCAGCACGCTGGAAACGAGAGCGCGGGCACGCCGCACGGACTCGGGGACGCATGGCACCTCCGCGGTGTAACCGGGGGCGCCGATCGCATTCGGTTTTGCGATGGTCATGGTCACGAGGTCTTTCCCTCCGGCGTGGGGGGCCTGGCCCTGACGGGGGAGGCAGAACCAGGCTTTCCTCCATGCCGCCGTGCCGATCGCGACTCGGCGGCTGCTAGCCAGTCAACGAGCCACAGGCGGAGGGCAACAGGAAGAGTTCCGGGCTCGTGCACGCCCACCAACCGGAAGACTTTACGTTCGCATTACCCAACTTCTGGGCAAGAGAGTGACGGCGGTACTACGTTCGGTACATGGGAGCGAACCTCGCCCTTCAGAGCCGGATGGATCAACTCGGCCTTACACAGGAAGAGTTGGCTACTCAGCTCAACACTGCGCTACAGGAGATCACCGGGCGGCCCGGGGAGATTTCCTCTCGGACGGTCCGCAACCTCCTCAACGGGTCAAGTCGGCGCCCAATCGGCCGCACTTGCGCTGCACTTGAGCGGGTGTTCGGCTGCCCCGTGGCGGACTTAGGGTTCAGCGCACCCAGCTCCATGCAACACCCCCCGGAGGACCCAGTGCGGCGTCGCGACTTCATCGTTTCCACCACCGGAACGGCAGCCGCCGCTGCTCCGATCATCAAGCAGCGCCGGTCAGTGGGCATGACGGACGTAGCCCGCGCCTCGGCGGGCATGAACCAACTCGTGGAGGCCGACGACCGCCAGGGCGGGCACACGTCCCTGGCGACCGCCGCTCTTGACGCTCGCGCCAAGGTGCTGGAGCTCCAGCAGCGGAACGCCAGTGAGCGCGTGCGCCGCGCCCTGTACGCGCTCGCGGCCGAGTTCACCACCATCGCCGCCTGGTCGTACATCGACCTACGTGACGTGGACACGGCCCAGACCTACCTGCACGAGGCGACCACGTTCGCTGGCCTTTCCCAGGACCCACCCACGGGAATGCGCGTGTGGATCAACATGGCCATGCTCGCCTACCAGCGGAAGAACTGGCCGGAGCAGCTCGCAGCAGCGCAGGCGGCCACCGTGTCCCCGGCCGCGCGCAAGGACCCGTTTTTCGGCTCCATGGGCCGCGTCCGCCTCGCCCTGGCCCACTCGTCGCTGGGCGACCCACAGGCTGCCCAAAGAGCCCTGGGCGCGGCGCAGGAAGCCCTCGGGAAGGCCGCCGACGACGACCGCCCCCGATGGACCGCGTTCTACGGGCCGGCCGAGCTCCACCACCTCTCGGCGATCATCCTCAACCGCAACGGGGAGTCTGCCGAAGCCGAGGCGATGGCGCATCATGCCCTGGCCAAGATCCCGGCAGAGTTCCAACGCAACCGCGCACTGGCCACGTGCCAGCTCGCGCTCGCGCAACTCCGTCAGGGAGAGCCAGAGCAGGCCACGGCGACCGCGGCCACCGTCTTCACGATCATGGATGGCTCTCCACTGCCTGGACGCATGCGCACCCTGATCGGAGACTTCCACCGACACCTGTTACGGCTGGCGCCGTCTACGACGCACGCCCGCGACTGGGCAGACCGTATGCGAGATGAATGGAGTCAAGCGTGACCAGGGTGAGCGACCTGCGGCATTACCGACAGGGGAGCCCCCCGGAGGGCTTCAAGCAGATGCTGATCGAGGTGCACGCCGATGCCTACGCCGATGCGATGGACGACGAGTTCAACCAGCGGTTCCCCTGGTTCGTCGATCACTGGTCAGGGATGGACGGCTTCACCTGCGTCGTCGCCTTCGACGGGGATGAGCCCACCGGCTTCGCGTACGGCGCCCCGCTTCAGCCGGGCCGCGAATGGTGGCGCTCCACCGACTTCGAGCCGAACAACGGCTACACCGCGACCTACGCCGTCTCCGAGGTCATGGTGCGCCCGAAGTGGCGGAAGCAAGGCATCTCGAATCGGCTGCACGAAGCCCTGCTGGAGGAGCGAAGCGAGGATCTCGCGGTGCTTCTGGTCGACGTGACTCACCCGAAGGTGCAAGAGCTGTACGAGACGTGGGGCTACGAGAGGGTGGGCGAGCAGCAGCCGTTCGCCGACTCCCCTGTGTACGCGGTCATGGTGAAGAGGCTGCACCCCTGACCGCCCCCCGGGGGAGCGCGGGGACGGGGGCGGTCACGCCGTCTCGGGCGACACCGCGGCGGCGGGCCTCCGCGACTGCTACTCGGGCGGGGCCGTCGTACTGCGGAACCCTGTCGAGTGGGTCGCGTGTTCCGACGCCGTGGCGGCGGTCGTAGACCGTGTCGGCTGTATGGGAGCCGTCAGCCCACCGGCCGGCGCGGTTGCGTTCGGCGAGCGGTACGCCCTTCTCGGCCATATCGGTGTTCGCGCCCGCCCGCCACGAGTGGGAGGTGACATCCGGCCGTGTCCAGAGCCCGCGCCGAGGGAAGCGAAGCATGCCCGTCTTCCGCCGGCCGCGTTGAGCTGTCTCGCAGGCCCGCGTGAGCGCAGCGCGATCAATCAGGCATACGCAAGGAGCGCAGCCGCTCGGCGATGGTGAACGAGCCAAGTCGCAAAGCGGTGATGTCGGCGATCAGATCGCGCCACGCCTCGAACTTCGTGTTCACGCGCTCCCCGTGCATCCCCAGGTACGCGACGGCCGCTCCGAAGCCGTACAGCTCGTTGCGAGCGGGCAGCGGGCGGAGTACGACGCATTCCTCCAACATCACGGCCGCCCGCCAGAAGGCAGCGTGTGCGGCGTCCGGGTGGAGGCCGTAAGCGGGTCGCGGATCTGGATCCGGGGCTCCTGTCGGCGCTGTTGGCGCTGGTGGAGCCGGATGTGCGGGGTGATCTGATGTCGCCGCTGCGGTGGACGGTGAAGCCGACCCGCACGCTCGCGCGGGAGCTGACCCGGGCCCGACACCGGGTCCGTGCCGACACCGTCGCCGGCCTGCTGCGTGAGGAGGGCTTCAGTCTGCAGACCAACGCCAAGGCCATCGAGGACAGCCAGCATCCGGACCGCGATGCCCAATTCCGCAATCTCAACGAGCAGGCCCGCGTGCACCGGGACACCGGCCAGCCCGTGATCAGCGTCGACACCGAGAAGAAGGAGCTCGTCGGCGAGTTCAAGAACAGCGGACGACAGTGGCGACCCGCGGCCGATCCAGTTCGGGTGAACGTCCACGACTTCGCCGACCCGCAACTGGGCAAGGCCGTCCCCTACGGGGTCTACGATCTCGCGGCCGGGACGTTGCTCCCAGCCAGTGGAGGGCACCGCGCAGGTCTGCGCGCCAACCCCTACAGTGCTTTGCGCACCGGCGAGCCTGGGCCGTTGAGGAGCTCGTTGATGAGGTGTTCAGTCTCCAACTCCAGGGAGCAGTCCAGCGCCTGATTGACCTGCTGGACGCGGGTGATGGCGGTGTGCAGCCCCTGCCGGTTGCCAGCCGCGCTCTCGATCCGGAGCCAGTCGCGGTAGAGCAGTTCTGCGGTGTCGTCGACGTCGAGCGCGGTCGCGACGGCCTGGCGCGCCTTGCTGAGGTCGTGGTTCGGGCCTGTGGGCGTGCGGTAGGTGGCCACGGTGTGCGCCACGTCGATGATCCGCGTGACCATCTCCTGCTGGTAGGGCTCGGCCCAGGGCAGCGGCTTGCCTCCGAGAGGCCTTCCCCGCACGAGGGTGAGCGCCTTCTCGAGATCGGTCAGACCGGCCGGGCCCAGCGGCAGCGCGCGCTCGACGAGCTGCAGGAAACGCGTCCAGTCGCAGCGCACGCCGGCAGCGAGCCGGTACGGGTCCTCGGCCGCCTTGCGGCGCGGGACGTAGAGGTTGCCGGACGCGTCGCTGCCCAGGGAACTGCGCAGGCCCTGGATCCGGGCGTTGAGGGTGCTCGTCGACCAGGGGCTGACGGGATCCATGTCGGAGCACAGGACATCCGCGCTCCGTCCGGGCCGGAAGAACAACAATGCGGCGAGCTGCGCCATCCGCGGGCCGTGGCCGGTGCTGGCCACGCGGTCTACCTCGACCGGGCCCAGCACTCGGATCTCCGGGGCGTGCAGGTTATGTGTCTCGCACTCGTCCGCCTCCGGTATCGGTGCCGCCTCGGCGGCCTGCTGGGCGGCATGGTCACGGTCATCCGGACCCTTGGCGGCCGGGGCCACGGGGGCGTCGGTTCCCGGCTCGCCTTCCTCCGCAACCTCAGGCGTTGGCGTGGTGGCGGGCAGGAGACGTAGTCCGGACGGATCCGTGGTGGCGGCGAGCAAGGCCGGCAAGACCTCGCCGTCCGCGCCCGATGCCGACTCAGGGGGCGTGCCTGTGTCGGGGAGCGGCCCGGCGGACTCCTGCGGCGCGGGCTCCTGCCAGACGTCGGGCTCGTCGGGGACGTCCTGCCACGGGCCCTCGGCCGGGTGTGCCGGCTGCGCGGACACCCGCAGCGCGGTGGTGATCTGAAGGTACGAAGCGTGCTCCAGGCGCTGCACGGTGATGTCGGTGGCGGCTGCGTCGAGAGACTGCTGGTCCTTGACCGAGGCGTTGAGGATCTCCGCCTCCGGGAAGTGCGCGGCCGCCGTGCTGGCCGGTGCGACCAAGGTGACGGGCAGCGTTCCGGCCTTGTCGATAACGTCGGCGAATTTCCGCGCGGTGTCCGCGTCAAGGGCCGCCGCGCACAGCAGCAGGTAGGGCTGATGGCTGGTCTCGGGCATCTGGTGCGCTTCCAGCAGCCGTTCACTCAGGTCACGCAGCGCGTGTGCGGCCTGCCGCATGTGGGCGATCCGTGCGGTGGGCAGCAGCTGCGGCAGGTCCTCGCCGAACTCCACGGTTACGACCTCGACTTCGCTGGCCCACGGGCTCATCCCGAACTCCAGGGCGAGTGCGGTGCACACCTCGGTGATGTGGACCGGGTTGCCGTCCAGCAGTACAGCGGGCAATTGCGCGAGGTTGAGCAGCAGCAGGTCGCCCGCCCCAGTGCTGCCGATCGTGACCAGCGCCGGGTACGGCGCAGGCACGTCCCGGGCGGCTTCGTCGTCCAAGAGGACGGCATCAGCGGGCAGGACCCACCAACCGGGCTTCCCGGACACAAAGGGCGCCTGCGGCTCCTGGGAGAGATCCTCGGGCAACACCTCCATCGTGCGGGCGCCGATCCGCGCGGCCCGCAGCGGCGGCAGGACGGCCTCCGCCTGAGCCACCCGGTGGGCCAGGGTCCGCAGCGCCACGTCCAAGCGGGCGGCCCCATCCGGCTCGGCGGCCGCTGCCAGCTGTGCCTCTGCCGTGGACGTCTCCGGTCCGATGGCGATCTTCTCGCCGGGCTTGCGGCGTCGGCGCTGCAGCGTCCTGCGCAGGGCGAGGGCGCCGGTGACGGCGGCGGCCAGCAGCGCGCCGGCGCCGAGAACAGTGCGCAGGTTCAGCGGGCTGCCGGCCGGAGCCGTCCCCGGTGACTCGGACGCCGTGGTGTCGGGGGAGGAGGCAGCGGAGCCGGACGATTCACCCGACGCCGACGCCGACGCCGACGCCGACGCCGACGCCGACGCCGACGCCGACGCCGACGGCGACGGCGAGGCGGCAGACGGCGAGACGCTGACGCTCGGCTCGGGCTGTGCGGAGGCCGATGCGGAAGGAGAGCCCTGATCCTGCCCGGGCTGCTCGGCAGGGCGACTCGCCGGGGCGCTGGGTGCCGACGACTGCGGTGCAGGCGCTGCGGTGTGGCTGGGTACGGGCGCCTCAGTCCCTGCACCCTGGCCCGGCTTCTCCTCACCGCCGGGCTTTTGGGTGGCCGGGGGAGCGGTCTCCTGGCTGCCCGACTCATCACCCTGGTCGCGGTCCTGGGACGGCTGGTCGGGCTGGGCGCCGGGCACGGTGACCTGCTGCCCCGCGTAGATGACTTCCGGGTCGGTGATGGCGGGCAGGCCGTCCGGCTGCGGTTTTCCCTCGGTGGCCTCGAACAGCTGAGGCCATTTGTCGCCGTCGCCGAGTTCCTCTGCCGCGATCTTCGACAGGTAGTCGCCGGAGTGGACCGTGACGACGTGCTCGCTCTTCTCGTCGGCAGCCGGGGCGCTGTCACCCAGCTGGGTACGGACGCCTCCCACGGGATCGACCGTATCGGGCATCTGTAGCTGCCAGCCGGGTTGCAGAAAGCTGTTCGCACGGAACACCTGTCCGTCGGCCATGGTTCGGCCCTCGTTGAGCGCGGCGATCTCCCGCCACAGCTCGCCGTCCCCCAACTCCCGTTCGGCGATGCCCCACAGGCTTTCCGCGGGCCGCATATTGCGGACCGTGTACGTGCGGGACGCCGGCGTACTCGCGGCGGACGACCGAGCCTGATCGGCTTCGGTGGCTTGCGGGGCCCGCGTCGCCTGGCCGGGGATGGGAGCCGCGGTGGCGGCCGGCGCGGCCTGCGCGTCGGAGGCCAGAGCCGAACTCGTAGGCAGCAGGACCAAGATGCTGCCCACCAGAAGCGCGGCGGCCCGCTGTGAGGAGCCCAGACCGCGCGGGGCGCGCCAGGTCCGGCCCCGCAGCTGTGCGATCAGCTCACGGACGGCGCAGAACGCGAACTGCGCCCACCCGAGCCAGCCCACCGCGACGAGTAGCAGCAGGAACACTGCCCCGGTGTCCTGCCGGTCCAGCAAGTGCATGAGGTCGTCGTGGGTGGAAGCCCAGATGGCCGGGGTGGCCCAGGCCAGCAGCAGCGGCAGCCCGGCGACCGCGGCGGCCAGGACGATCAAACTCAGCACGGCCTTGAGGACACGGGCCAGGGTGCGGCCGGCCGACGCGGCGGGGGAGTGGGTGGTGCGCATCAGTTTCCTTCAGGAGCAGTGACGCCGTGCAGGAGGGTGGCCTTGCCGTGGCCGGTCACCGACAACGAGCCGATCCCGACCGCCGACAGAAACTTCGTGTCGTAGGAGCCGGTGACGGTCACGTTGAGGGTTGTGCCGTCGCCGGACACGCTGACCGTGCCGGTGGCACCCGCGGAGCGCAGGTAGGCCTGGGCGGCGGCCTGCGCGTCCTGCGGATTGACGACGATCGCGTTGCCGCTGATGGCCTCGGCGGGGTCGATGGCCTGTCCGCCCGCGCGGGCCGCTTCGCCGGCGACGTAGTCGGCGCGTTCCGTGGCACGCATCTTGCTGCCGCCGTCGACGGCGACACCGATGATCCCGATCAGCGCGATGACGCACATGGCGACGAAGACGCTGATGCCTCCCCGGTCGTCCAGCCGCCTTCGGCACCGGCCTATCCGACGGAAGATCATCAGTCACTCCGCTGCCTGTACTGGTCCACTACCGAGGTGGCGGTCGACGTGAGCGTCTTCGCTCCTGGCACCCCCGGAAGCAACAGGTCGGCGAGAATGACCGTGCAGGTCACCGTCGCGGTGACCGTTCCTACCTGCCCCACCGGCACGCTAAGACCGCCCGTGTTGACGCTGACGCTGGTGGAGGCGCACTTGATGCCCTGGTCGTTGAGGGACTCAGCGGCCGCCACCTGTGCGGCGCCCTGAGCGGTCGCCGCTGTGCGGTGGTTGGAGGCCTCCCGGGCCGCGTCCTCGGCTGCTGCTGTCGATCGGGTCGGCCCATCCCGAACTGCTTTTGCAGGAGAAGGCCTTGTACGACCAGGGCCGGGTCATGACCGCGATGCTGGACGCAGGCTGGAGCTCCGAGCAGCTGCGCCACGTCATCACCAGCCGCCCGCTGCCGAGCCAGATCCGAACGTCTGTCGGCGCGATTGTCGCTGCCCGACTGCGCTCCGCGCAGCTCTATCCGCCTCCCGTTGCCAGCTTCGACGACGTCGACCCGGGCGAGGTCTCGTGGACGACGCAGCCCTCCACGACGTCGTCCGCCGCCGCCCGCACGGTCGACCAGGCGCTCACCTACCGGGCGCTCGTCGAATGCGCGGGCTGCGGCAGGCCCGGCACCGCCCCCGGTGAAGACCTCTGCCCGGCCTGCCTCGACTGGCCGCTGTGCCGCACCTGCCCAGGTCCGACTCCCCGTCGCGCTCACCCCGACGGCGACGGCCGCTGCGCCACCTGCACCTCCGCCCTGACCGCCATGACCGAACTTCTGGAAGGGAGCACTTCATGACGGACACGCTCAACACACCCCGGACGGCACCCCAGCAGCCTCTCCGTCCCTTCGCCTGCGATCCGCGACGGTGGGAGGAAGAACGATCCCGCGCGCTGCTGGCCGGCCACGTCTGCGGCGACACCACGTGCACTGGCACGAGCGAGCCCGCGCTCGTGTACGAGCGCACCGGGTGGGGCTGGCTGACCTGGACCGTGCCCGGTGACGGCACCCTGCCCGACCTCCCTCGGCAGATCGGGGTGCTCGCCCCGGGCGCGACGCTGACACAACGGCTCGCCGTGCGCTGGCTGACCCGGCGCCCCGCTCACCGCATCGCCCTGACCGCCACGAGCCCCGCATCCCTGCGGTTCTCTGCGGTTCTCGTGGGCGTCATCAGCCTCTTCGCAGCCCTGTCCGCCCTCAGCCACGGCATCCCAACCGACCTTGTGCTGCCGGCGATGCTGCTCGCCCCGCTGCTCACCGAGCACCTGCCCGACCGGCTCGACGACCGGGCCCGCGAACACGTCCGCAGCGTCGAAGGAGACGCCGCCTGCCAGTACCTCCAGCGACTCGCCGCCCTGCACACCTACATCGTCCAGGCCGCAGCCGGCAGCGACCGCTACGAACTGCGCCGCTCGGCCGAGATCGGCCAGAACCTGCTGTGGGACGCTGCCGACCTGCTTCAGAACCAGGACACCCGCTCGGCCTCGACTCGCCTCATTGACCGGGAACGGCTGATGGTCCAGCTCGCCGACCAAGTCGCCCAGACCGTGGAGCGCACCCGCACCGAGTCGGCTTCCGGTGAGGCGAACCAGCCCCGCGGTGGCGAAGGCCCGTTGGGCCCGCTCCCGCCTGGCTTCGAACCAGCGGCACGGCCAACACCTTCGCCCACAACCGACACTTCACCGCTGAAGGGATTCCGACCCATGGCTCAGACCCAGCCTGACGACGCAGTCCGCACCACGGACGTGTACCTGCTCTTCGCGCACGAGCCGTACTACCCCGGCGATGGCGCACAGGAGATCAACACCACAGTGGTCGCCGCCGCCTCCTTGCTCCACCCCCAGGTACAACAGCCCGACGGAGCCCGGATTCACGACCGCCTCACCCAGGGACGCGAGCCAGGCGAGATCATTCCGCTCTCCACCCTCACCCACGAACTGGGCGGCGGCGCCGACTGGCCGAAGGTCGGCGACTGGGAGAAGGTCACCACCGACCTCGTGCAGCTCGTCCACGCGAGGGAGTGCGACGCCCTCAGCCTTGGCCTCCCCGAGATCGCGCGCGCCCTCGTCTGCACCGGCCCGCACAGCCACGTGCGCGCCTTCGACGCCGCAGCTGACGAGTTCATCGCCTACGGGCCGAAGGAGCGTGCCGCCGTCCTGGCCGAGGTCGACAGGTTCCTCGCCTGCCTCGTAGCCGAACAGGATCTCTGGCCTGGCGATGGCCTGCTGTCCCCGTTCTTCCGCCATGCCTGAGGCGACGGCCGCGCCCGCGAGGTCCGTTGTCAGAGCCGGCTCATACGCTGGCCGACGGCGGCCCGCGCCACCAGCCTCACAAGGAGACGCTGACCATATTCCCCACCACAGGACCCGAGGCATCCTTCACGGTCGTGGTCGTCGCCATGCCCGTGTTCAGCGCCTCGCAGCTGCTGATCCCGAGGTGCTTCGGCACGCGACCCGAACAAGAGGTGTGGGACCGACACCTGCGCGGCCTCGCCATCGCCTGGCCGATCCTGCTGCTCGGTGCTCTGACGCTGCCCGAGCTGTCCCGCAGGGCGCGGGCCGATCTGGGTATGGGCAGCGACGCCTCTCCCTGGTACTTGCGGATCTGTGCCGCCATCGCGGCTCGCCTCATCACCGCAACGGCAGTGGAATCGGTCCGCGCTGCGCGCGCGGAGGCAAAGCTCCGGCCCGTGGCCGAGGGACTTCTGCAGGACGCACAACCGCTGCGCATCTGGCTCGGCGATTCCACGGCCGATGATGCGCACAGCGCTCAGATCTGGCTCGACGAGGCTCAGGAGGCCCTCGCCTCCGGACGTGGTCGGACGGCCGTGCGCTACCTGCACCACGCCATTCGCCGTGCCGAGGACGCTACCCGCCAAGATGCGGGGCGAGGCGTACACGCGACCGTCGTCCCGCTCGAAAGCCTTCGCCAACGTGTGAACGAGATCGACGAGTCGGCGGGACCGTTCAGCGGCCCGCCACTCAAGGTGTAGCGGATCGGCCCAACAGCCGGACCGGCTGGAGAACTCCAAAACGAGGCTGCGCAGGCGACGTTGCGGTGAAGAATGGCAGCCATGACGAACGAGGGCTCCTCCATCGACCCGGCCAAGCCCAGCATCGCCCGCGTCTACGACTACCTGCTCGGCGGCAAGGACAACTACGCCGTGGACCGTGAGATCGGCGACGTGTTCAAGCGCGACCTGCCCGGTTCGGTGGCCATCGCCTTCGCCAATCGCGCGGCCCTGACGCGGGCGGTCAGGGAGATCGCGAAGACCACCGGCATTCGGCAGTTCATCGACCTGGGCAGTGGCCTGCCGACCGCGGACAATGTCCACCAGGTCGCGCAACGGCACGCTCCCGAGTCCCGGGTCGTCTACGTCGACATCGACCCCCAAGTGTTGGTCCACGGCCGCGCACTGCTGGAGAACAACGACCGGACCCGCGTCGTCGCGGTCGATGTGCGCAACCCCGAAGGCATCCGCACTCACCCCGACACCATCGAAATCATCGACTTCGCTCGCCCCGTCGCCGTCATCCTCAGCGCCATCCTCCACCACGTCAACGATGACGAGGACCCGGTCGGCATCGTCCGCTACTGGCGCGACCATGTCCCCTCCGGAAGCTACTTCTTCATCAGTCACTTCCGCTCTGGCAACAACCCGGAGACCGCGGAGGCCGAGAAGGTCCTCCAGCAGACGTTCGGCCGCGGCCGGTGGCGCACCGACGCGGAAATCGCCTCCCTGCTGGACGGCCTGGAGATCCTCGACCCCGGGATCGTCCCCGCGTCCCTGTGGCGTCCCGACGAGACCGACAACGCGTGGGGCAGGGGCGAAAGACGAGAGCTCACGGTCTGGGAACACCTCATCGCCGCCGGACTGGCCCGGAAAGCCTAGACGTGATCCCCGGATGGCGATCGCCGGGCGGTTGCGCCTCTGGCCGCCAGATCGCCGGGGTGGCGAAGCGCCTCGGTATCGACGCCGGCGTTGAGCGGATTGACGTCCTGCCCGACCGCACCGCCCAGACCCTGGCCGCGTGGCTGCGCGAGTGTCCCGGGGCCGAGTACGTCTGCCACGACGGTGGGATTGATGTTGCGACGGGCTGGCCCTTCGCGCCTGGCGAAGCCGAGGACTCCTCGCCGTCCTGTGCCGGGTGGCCACAAGGCAGACGCCTTGACAGTGAAGTCAGTCGCCCCAGATCAGAGCGACGACGTCGACTAACTTCAGTGTCGAAGGACAGCATCCGGCTGGTCGAGCGACCACGGCGGTGAGTAGCGAGGTCAGTCCGGTGGGCCAGCGCCCAGCCGGGCGGTGAGGTAGACGAGGGCGCCGAGGGAGGCAACGAACAGTCCGACGGAAACCCACTCGTTCCACCGTCCCCCGAGAAGCACTGGGAGAGGACAAGACCCGGACCGCTGCTGTCGGCACGGAGACCGCCGAGCCACCGAGCATGAGGTACAGCCCTCTCCGATGCCGGCGCCAGTCGCCGTGACGGTGCCGCACAAAGAAGTACAGCCCGGTGAAGTTGGATATCCCACTCCCGGTCCGCACGGACGACGTCATCACAGATCGGTCCACGGGCGGGGCTCGCCCCCAGTCAACGGCACCCACACCGACCCGGACGGACCGTGCTCCTCGATGTCCTCCAGGACGACGGCTCCCAGCTGAACCTCGCGGGCAAGGGCTGCGACGAGCGGGTGCTGAGCGACCATCGCCTGCAGATCGCTGATTCGGTCACCCAGCCTGGCCCGGGAGGCGCCGGTAAGCACGAAGAGGACGCGAGGATAGACCGGATACCAGCGGAGCCACGCCGGGCCGGTGGAGGTCGGCCTGCGTCGTCCGACGGGCTGGACTTCGTACTGGAACAATCTGGCGTACTCGATCAGCTTCACGGCCAGGCGCTCACTGCTCATGGTGCTGCGATCGACTTCCACGAACGCGCGCAGCTTCCGCCGGTGTTCGCCGTGGACGACGGTGTAGTGCATGACGGCATCGGCATCGGCAACGAGCCGCTCGCCCTCACCGATGGGGTGAGCCACCTCGGGAGTCCAGTCCCACGGGCCGTGCTCGTGCCCGAGCCGGCGGGCGTCTGCCGCAAACGGCAGGTGGGACCGTACGACGGTCAGCGTGTGCGGCGTCTTCAGCGACGCTGCGGTTGTCGAGGTGATGGGGTACGGCGGACGCCCCCGAAGGATGGGGAGATCGCGGGTCAGACGCGACCCCTCCGGGGTGAGGTACCAGGCGTGCGTACGCGACCGGTCCGAGTCCGGCAGCGGGGTGAGGTCGATGAAGCCCGCGGAACGCAGCTTGTTCAGCACGCGGGAGACCAGTTGGCGTGAGCTGTCCGGCCGCAGCATCTGGCGCAACTGGCCGGTCGTGGCCATGCGGTGCAGGGCGAGCGCGGTCAGGACCTGCAGGCGCAGCGGTTCAGCGGGGCTGGGGGCCAACTCGGCGGCCGCCGCAGCATCTGATGTGGGACGGGTCATGGAGAAGAGACAACGCTCAGCCCCCGACCCGACCCCCGACCACGAGACCCCGACCAAGGTCACAACGCAAGAACACTCTCGTGGTCGGGGCCATGGTCGGGGCTCCACGGCCCCGACCACGCGACTGCGCGAGAGCTCAGGAGGACCCGCGGCTGAGGCTGAGGCCGCGCACGGCGAGGGCTTCGTCGAGGTGGATGTCGGCCACCGTGCCGAGGTGGCGGGCAAGGTCGTGGTTGCCGCGCGCACTCTGCTCGACCTGACACGCGCGGGCCGCAGCGGCATCGTTCAGGGCCGTGGTCACAAGCCCCTCGACGGTGGCGGTCGGGCTGGCGGTGGCACACGCCACGCACGAGTCGCGGTCGATGTTGAGAGTGCCGCAGCCTCCACAGGTGAAGCTGGTCATGGTGGTTCCCATCGCTCTGTGGTGATCAGGTCAGAGTTCAAGAACAGGTGCTTGAAGAGAAGCGATGGCCGGTCCGCAGCAGCAGGTGCTGCTGCGGGGCGTGGTGGCGAACCACGCCATGCCGGCCATCGTGCGACACCCGGCCCGCAAGGGACCAACGCCCAAAACCGGGGGCCGCGTTCATAGGGTGGTGCGCGGAGGTCCGCTCACCACCGGGTACTACTTCCTGGACCGCTGGGCGGCCTGCTGGAGGATGCGCCGGCGCGTCCACCGTCGGCGCCCGGTCTGGCGCCCGGCATTCTCGGCGACCCCGTCCGTGGTCTTCAGCAGAGGAAGGTTGCCTTGGGACAGGCTGCTGGAGAAGGAGCCGACGCTCTTGTACCCCAGCAGGGCAGCCGCCTGGCTCGCCCCCAGCAGCTCGTCGGGATCACCGTCGACCGAAACCTCGGGCAGGGGCGGAGCCTCCTTGGCTCCGGCTCGCCTTCCGCGGCCGGGCCGGGTGGCCATCCACTCCTGCAGGGTCTGCACCTTCCACAACTGCCGTCGGTAGCGGTTCGCGGCCGTACCCAGCTCTTCGACGACGTCCGGTTCGGGGAAGTAACCGGGGTGGTCGCGCACGAAGGTGGTGACCTGGTTGGCGTTCTTGTAGCCGAGGAACCTCGAGGCGTCCGCGGCGTTCAGCAACGTCTCCGGGTCGAGGGAGGGCGGTGCGTGTTCAGCGAGCCGCGCCGGCGCCCGGTGGGAGAACCACTTGGTGACCTCCGCGTGGTCCCACAGGCGGGCGCGGCCGCGCTTGTCGACCGGCTCGGGGAATGCCTCGCCGACCGCGTTCTCCGCGCGCCCGGTGTAGAGGCCGGTGATCCGTGCGGCAGTCAGGCCCTGTTCAGCCGCGATCTCGGCAGCGTCGGCCAGGCGAGGCTCACGGCGCGAGGTCATGGCAGAACCGTCCGTCCTGTCAGCAGTGAGCCGGCCAGCCCGGCTCACAAAGCAAATAATGGCAGGAGTTGCGGTGGGAGGTCCAGCCCGCGGCCCAAGGTTTTTCCCGGCGGCCGCGCCCGCGGCGCACGGCCTACTCCTCGGGGATCAAGCAGACACCGCGGTGCGCGGCGGCCTCGGCCATCTCCGCGTACGCCATGGCGGCCGGCGTCATCTCCCACTCGACCAGGGCCAGCAGCAGGATCACCTCGTCGCGGTCCTGCGAGGCATCACAGGGCATACCGGCCGTGTCCGCGGCGAACATCAGATCCGCCGTGGCGAGTCCGCCGAGACGCGCTGCCACATCCCGGTGCAGGTCGTGAAGACCCTGCTGGTACAGCTCGTTCGCTTCGCTCAGGAGCAGCACCAGGTCCTCGCCGTGGCTGGCCGGTGCCGCCGCAGCGAGGTCGAGGATGCGCTGGGTCGTCGTCATTGTCATTGAGTATCCCTCCCTGATGGGGGTGAGTGCCGGGTGGTGGTCAGCTGCAGCCGTCGCACATCGGGCGGCGGCCGCTGTCGCGGGCCAGCTCGGGCTTCTTGCGGGGCTCTACCTTGAGCGCGGCCCGCACCTGGTTCTGCAGGGCGGTGAACTCCGGGCCGTCGTCCGGGCAGACGACGCCCGGGTCGATGCCGCACGTCTTTGCATGCCGAATGAGGTCGGCGATGCGCCTGTCGGCGCGGAAGCTGTCGCCCCGGACGTGCTCGACCTCGGCATACAGGTCGGCGAGCCGCGGCCGGCGTCCGCTGGAGAGCAGCAGGTCGGGGAGGGACGCGTAGCTGCACAGTGCACAGGAGCAGCGCGTGTTGCCCCGCCAGTCACCGGCACCGGGCACGGAGTCGTACGACCAGCAGAACGGCACCGGCGCGCTGGCGTGCCACTCCTTGACCGCGTCGGTCGGCCAGTCCTTGACGGGCAGCCACTCGTCCACGATCCGCGCGGAGTTGGCCAGCACTGTACGGAAGGGCGGACGCTTCTTTCGGTCGGCTCCCTCGTCGCTGCGCAGACCCATGACCTTCAGGATCCGCACCGGGCGGCCGAGCTCGCGCTTGAGGCGGTTGACCATCGGCGTCCAGGCGCTCGAGACCACGCCCTCCTTGGCGTACTTGCGGCAGTAGGGGCTGCCCATGCGAGGGAACCGGCCGTACGCCGCGATCTCGGTCAGCAGGCTGCGCGGCATCGCGGTGCCGTCCGGGCCAGGCATCGTGCGAGTGACTTCGATGTGACGGTCTGGACGTACCCCGAAGGCGGCACTCTGCATGGCGGCGAGCTCGGAGACGCCCGGATAGCGGGTGCCCTCGAACACGATCGGCGGCCACTCCAGCACTCCGAGGCTGGAGTGGTAAGAGATCACCCGGTCTTCGACGCCGGCGGTCCGGGCCGCGTCCATGAACACGGCCATCATCACCGCGCTGTCCTTGCCTCCGGACAGCTGGGGTGCGAGCAGATCGTAGGTGCTCAGGTCGGGCAAGCCGGACGAGGCGCGGGCAAGACTCGTAGCCATGATTCCTCCAGAAGGGGACGGGACAAGGACGGTGAAACTGCGACCGCGCCGGGCCGCAGGCGATGAGCGGGCGACGGCACAGATCGCGTAGCGCAGCAGCCTCAGGCCCCGATCGGCTCGGGGTCGGCCTGCTTGGGATAGGGCTGTTGAGCAGGGAGGCCGAGCTTGATCTGCTCCCGCTCGTGACGGTTTCTGCCGAGCCGCCATACGTAGCGGTGGTTTCCGCCGTGGTCGATGGTTGTCGCTCCGATCGCTTCCAGAGCCCGGGTGAGGTAGGCGGCGCCGGGTTCGTCGGCTCGGCGTGCAGGAGCTCCGAGAGATCGCAGACCGTTCTCAACTCCCCTGTGACCAGGCTCGTTTCGCCGCAGTTTGCTTGAGGCACGGTCGGAAGCGCACGAGTGCGCTGATTCCTGGATGCCCTCGCGCTGGAACCCGCCTAAGGGACTTCGCGCGCGGGTTCGCCGTTCGGTGGGGGCGAATCAGCCGGGTTCTCAACGCACGCACCCCGCGTCGGTGCGCGGGGTGCGGGAAGAAGGATGTGGTGCTCAGCCCGTCTGCCGAGCCGACCGCCACTTCGTGCTCAGCCCGCGGTCCAAACGAAACGGCCCAGCGGCTCGGCGATCTCCGGACGGTCCCTTCAGTCCCTCTGCCCTCTCCAGATTGTGCCGCACCCGCCGCTACCGGTCCTCAAAACCAATGGCCAAATCTCTTTCGGGCGGATACCTCCCCTGTCCAGCCACATCCAGTTTGTCGTGTGCGGTAAACACCGACCCGGTGTACAGGCCGTAGGGCAGCGTGCGGGGTCGGCACGCCTGGATGGTGAAACGTCGACAGATGGGTGACGTGTCCGGCGGTTCGGCAGGTCTTCGCGATCGGCGTGCTCCGGCCGGGGGAACTCGGGTGACACCCCCGGGTGTGGGCCTCGGTGCGCGGACGGCGGCGCTGCCATCGTGTACGACTGACGCCCAGTAGAGCCTGTGTGGAGGCCACCCCATGCCCATCAGTCAGTCGGTCGGCCGGAACGGCGCGAATCTGCGGCGTGAAGTGCAGTACGTACAAGCGCTGCTCAACGTCTTCCGCGCCGAGCGCGGTCAGACTGTGCTGGACCTCGATGGACTCGTCGGCCCCAGAACGATCGGGGCGATCGAGGAGTTCCAGACCGCTGTGACGGGGATCGTCGACGGCCGGATCGATCCCGGAGCGCAGGCCATCACGGCGCTCGAAGAGCAGACGGCGGGGGTGCTCGACGAGCTGCGCGCCGTCACCATGTTCGCGCTGCTGCTTTCCCACCGGCCGGTCGAGGAGGAGCCACCGGTCGTGGAGGACCCGGTGCTCGACGACGCCGAGCTGCAGACCCTCGTACAGACGATCTTCGCGGAGTAGGAGCGCAGGCCGTGGATCCGACCGAAGAACTCATCCTGGAGCTTTCCCAGGCCCTTCTCGCACTCTTCAACTCCTCACGCGGTGCGATGCACGGCATCTACCAGGGTTCGCACGAGGCCGCGCTGTTCGAAGCCCAAGGCGGGGTCATCGGCCCCGGCGGCTTCAACCACCTCGGGGACGTGCTGAACACCGCCCGTAACATCCAGAGCAACCGCGACGCGGCCGAGCTGGCCCTGAACCGCTTGCAGGGCGTTGGACCCGCGCTCGGCGTGCGCGTACGCAGCCTGTGCGACCCCGTCCTCAAGCTTGCGGACGACTACTTGAGGATCGCCCGGGAGACGAACAACGCGGCGACCGTGCTGCGGCAGACCGATCCCACCCGCCTGCAGGGGGTCGTGCTCGGGCAGGGCGGCCTCGGTCCCGAGATCGGCCGCACCCCGCAGGCCCTCGTCACCAACCAGCTGAACGCCATGTCTGCGCAGCTGACCGCCCGGGGAATCGAGCCTCGACTGATCCCCTCCACCCAGTCCGCCCTCCAGCCCGTGCTCACTTCCATCCGGCAGTTGCCCCTCAACGGCCGGGAGGCCGCGGCGAAGCTGGCCGGGGTGCTCACCGCAATGCGTGCGCTGATCAGCCAGACCGCCGTGCAGGCCGGGGTGATCGGCCGCGCCAGGCTCACCGCCACGCTGCTCGGCATCGAAACAACCCTGGTTGAGTTCGGCGGCCGCCTGACCACGCCGATCATCATCATCGACCGCCGCCTGCTCCACCAGCTCATGGGCGTACCGCATGTCGACGGCGCCTGACACCGTGTTCTACATGGTGAGTGTGAGGAGGCGCTTGTAGCAGCAGATGGCGGTGAAGGCCAGGAAGTGGCTGGCCTTCACCGCCATCTGCTGCACCCTCATCTGCTACCGCGAACTCACTAGACGAGACGATTTGGGCGTCTTGCAGCTTGGTGTGAGCCTTCTGCATCTGCTCTACGGCCGGAGTCCGGCGGGCCTGCGTCCGTCCGCGCGGCCTTTGCGCGCAGGACGGCACCGCCGGCTTCGTCGAGGGATGCCGCTCCTTCTATGCCCGTCGGCTCGGGCAGGCCTCTGCGCGTCGGCGCCGGGAGGAACAGTTCGGCTCGGAGGGTACCCCCGGTCAGGGCGGACGGTGCATAGGCCACTTCCATGTCGAGGCGGGGCACCGTTCTCATCACCGTACCCCCCGCCT
Source organism: Streptomyces sp. a15 (assembly GCF_059026085.1). Lineage (NCBI taxonomy): Bacteria > Bacillati > Actinomycetota > Actinomycetes > Kitasatosporales > Streptomycetaceae > Streptomyces > Streptomyces sp. A15. Next base: position 29,348 of record NZ_JBWLKM010000038.1, read on the forward strand.
GCCCCCGCTTCTCGACTCGGCGCGGGAGGACGAGGGCAGGCGGGCAGGGGTCAGAAGGGGGTCGGGCTGTGAATCTCCAGGCGCGGCGCGGTATCCATCCGGGTCTGCGTTTTCACCGCGCTTTGACCGCCAGCAGGACCGGCTCACCCGCGTGGCGTGTCCAGCGGCGGATAATGCCGTCAAAGCCTGTCGTGACGATCTCCGTGCCGTCCAGGGTGAGGGCCAGAGCCCAGATGCTGACGTGTGGGGTCTGGACGGGAGGTCCGACGGGCTGCCCCGTGGCCCGGTTCCAGCGCCGCACGGCTCCGTCGTCGGCGCCCGTGACGATCTCCCCGTCACGGGTCAGCGCCAGGGTACGGATGGCGGCTCCGGAGGTCAGAGGGGCGCCGAGCGCGGTCCCGCTCACCCGGTCCCAGCGCCGGACCGTGCAGTCCCGGCCTCCGGTCACGATCTCGGCACCGTCGAAGGAGACGGCCAGGGCCAGAACTGCTCCTGAGTGTCCGATGAGGGTGGCGAGCGCGGTGCCGGTGCTCCGGTCCCAGCGGCGGACGGTCCCGTCGTCTCCGCCTGTAACGATCTCGCTGTCGTCGGGAGTGAGAGCCATCGCCCGGACAGCGCTCGCATGGGCGTTCAGCGGTGTGCCGAGTGGTGTGCCGTCGGCCCGGTTCCAGCGCCGTACGGTGCCGTCCTGGGCGGCGGTGACCAGTTCACGGCCGTCGGAGGTCATGGCCAGCGCCCGGATCCAGTCGGTGTGGGCGGTGAGAGACTCGGCCACGGAACTGCCCGTGGCCCGGTTCCAGCGGCGGACCGTCCCATCGCTTCCCGTCGTGACGACCTCGGCGTCGTCGGGGGCGAGGAGCAGGTCCCAGACGGTGCGCCGGTGCGCGGCCAGCGGCTGCCCCAGCGCTTCGCCGCTTTCCCGGTTCCAGCGCAGCACTCGGCCGGCGATATCGGCGCTGACGATCTCGCTGCCGTCACTGGTCACGCGGAGGGCGCTCACGGCGAGTTCCTCGACGAACTGCAGAGCTTCTACCATCCCGCCGATCTGGAAGTGTACGCCGTCGTGCCCTTCGCCGTCCGTGAACCTCGGTTTCAGGGTGAACGCAATCGACCGGAAGAGCCCGTTGAGGCGGACACTGCCGTTGGAATCAGTGGGCTCGCCTGGGGGTGGGGGTGGTCGACGCACCTCGCCCATGACCTTGTTGCCGTCGACCTTGAAATCGTCGGTGTCGCCGCTGAGCCGGGTGACCTCCGTACCCACCGGAAGATCCAGAAACTCAAGGGTTGAGGCGAGCGATCCCAGATGAAAGACGGGATCCTTCACCTCGGCATCGAATTCCACTCTGAACGAACTCCCGCCTCTTAGACCGACGATTTCCATGAGGTCCGTGGCGGGCAGCGGCGGGGTGAAGGACGCCGTATGAAAGTGTGAGGACGTCCCGTTGAGCATGGCGGTGCCCAGGGGCGCCCATTCCGTGGTCACGGTGCGTTGCCCGGTGAGCGTCACCTTATGGCCGCCCAGGGTTCCGATGGCCTCGGTCTTCTCGTCGTTGCAGAACGTCCAATCGACGAACGCGAGCCGGAGCGTTGCCATGTTTCTCGGCCTTCCTGACGATCTGGCCCAGGTGAGCCAGTGGGTTGACCGGGAGGCTCCCACTGGACACGCCGCGGGCCTCTCAGGGGGAACGGCCTTGCCTCATGGGGAGTGTCCTGCCTATTGGGCTCCCTTCCTTCAGATTAGCCGGATATGAGATGCGCGGCTCCCGGGCCTTACTTGACCTGGGTTACCGGTCCCTCGGGTCCGGCGGGAGGGCGCCATCGACTGGCTATGAGTCAGATCTCCTCCGAGGACAAGGCTGGGTGGAGTAATTCGTTCAGCCGCACGAATGGGAAAAGCGCTCCCGGCTTGAGGCCCTGCCAGGCAAGACGATGATGAAACGCGACCGGGTGCGGATCGTCGCGGCCTCGATGACCGCCCATCAGTTCCGCTGCTGGAGTGGTTGTTGGTGCGCCACAAAAATGCCGACGAGAGCCAGAGAACCTCGCCGCGACCTCGCCGTCGCAGCGCCGCCCGGCCCGCCCGACGCCGAACCGTGAGTGTGACCCGGTGACCGGCACAGTCGCCGATGTCGCTGGCCAGCTGCGAGGGGGACTGGCCGGGGTCATGGGCACGCTCGGCGGACTCGATGCCACCCAGCGGCGGGAGAAGTTGGCAGAGGCACTCGGGCTGCCCTCGCCCGGGATGGTGCCGGCGACGCTGCTGTCTCGGCTGGGGGCGCCGGATGCCGATCAGGCCGCAGAGCTGTGGCCGTCGCTGATCGGCATTCTTGCCGAGGCCGCGAGCGCTGTGGCCCCGACGTGGAGCCTCGAAGTCCCCGGTGTCGTCAAGGCGGACGCCGGCCACGTTCAGGTGCTGGCCCAGGAACTTCCCGCGCAGATCTCCTTCGTGCTGAGCCTCGGGCAGCTCCGGCTCACCGACGGACTGCACGTGCGCAACGCGATCACCCTCACCGTCACCGTCCCGGCCGTTCCCGGTGACGCGTCGCTGGACCTCGCCGTACGCGGCCTGCGGGTCACGCTGTCCGATGACGACGGCCTCCTCAAGCTCCTGGCACCGGGCGGGCTGGTCTTCGAAGGCGACATCGTGGCGCGCTTCGACGCTCAGGGCGTCCGATTCGAGGGCGGCGGGAAGAGCGGCATCGCCCTGCCGCTGCACGCCGTACCGCCCGGCCTGCGAGCGCCCTCCCTCTACCTCGCCCCCAGGAACGGAGCGCTGCGGTTCACCGCCTCCTTCGGCGCGTCGCTGCTCGGCCTCGCGGACGCCACGATCGACGGGGTCGGCACCGAGGTGGCGCTCGGGGCCGCCCCCGTGGCAGTCACCCCGAACGGGATCGGACTGAGCCTGGCGCTCGGGCCGACCAAGGGCAGCGGATACCTGGAGCAGCGGGACGGCGAGTACCGGGGGGCGCTCGGGCTCAGCCTGGGCGTGGTCGAGGTCAAGGCCTTCGGGATCCTGCGTACGCGTCAGGAGTCTCTTCTGGTAGCGCTCAGCGCCCAGTTCACGCCGCCGGTCGAACTCGGCCTCGCGTTCACCCTCAACGCCGTCGGCGGCATCGTGGGCGTCAGCCACGCCATCGACCGCGCCGGGCTCGCGGCAGCCGTACAGGCCGGGCACCTCGACGACATCCTTTTCCCCGCCGACCCCGCCGCGGCGGCTCCGCAGATCCTCAACACGCTGGCGTCGGTGTTCCGCACCCAGCGCGGCAGCGTGGTCGTCGGGCCGACCTTCCGAGTGGGCTGGGGCCGCCCGGTCTCGTTCCTCACTGCGGACATCGGGCTGGTCCTGGAACTGCCCAGCGGTGTCATCGCCCTGCTCGGCCGGGTCCGGGTCGCGCTTCCCGCCCCCCAGGCCCCGGTCATCGATCTCAGGGCGGCGATCGCCGGAGTGGTGGACTCCGCGGCCGGCCGCGTGGAGATCACCGCGGATCTCGCCGGCTCCCGTCTACTCACCTCGAGCATCGAGGGCGGACTTGCCCTGTGGGCCGGCTCGGGTTCGGACGCCGCCTTCATCCTCAGCGCTGGCGGCTTCCACCCCGGCTTCCCCGCGCCCGCCGGCTTCCCCGTACCCAAACGGCTGTCGATCGCCATCGCGGACAGTCGTCTCCTGAAGATCGTCTTCACCGGCTACTTCGCCATCACCCCGGGCACCGTGCAGGCGGGCGCGCAACTGACGGCCGTCATCGGCAGCCGGAGCACCGGCGTGAGCGGACGGCTCGGCTTCGACGCGCTGGTCCGCTGGGAGCCCAGCTTCGGCCTGGTGCTCGATCTCTACGGCTCGTTCGAACTGCGCTTCGCCGGTGAGAGTCTGTGCTCGGTGGACCTGAGGGTACGGGTGGAAGGGCCCACGCCCTGCTGGCACATCGCGGGACGGGCCACCGTCTCGTTCTTCTTCATCGACATCAGCATCCCGTTCGACGAGCACTGGGCCTGCACCGGCCAGGTCACCGCGCCGCCGGCGCCCGACGTCGCCCAGCGACTCGAGCGGGAAATCGACAACGCGCGCAGCTGGGAGCCGCTGCTGCCGGACGACGCGGGAGCCCTGGCCACGCTGCGGACCGACGGCGCGGACGCCGGCCGTCTGCTCCACCCGCTCGGGCGGCTGCGCTTCAGCCAGCGCGTGGTGCCGCTCGGCGTCAACATCACCCGGTTCGGCCCCGGCCGGCTGCCCGTCCCCGCCCGATTCGACGTCGCCGTACGCTTCCCGGAGGGCGCGGGCACTGAGGAGCCCGTCAAGGAGCAGTTCGCCCGCGCGGACTTCTTCGAGCTCACCGACGACGAGAAGCTGACCCAGCCCGCGTTCGAGCAGCTGCGCTCGGGCAGCGAGCTGACCCCGCCGACGCCCGTCAGATCAGCACCGCGCCGCACGGTGCAGATGAGATACGAGACCAAATGGATCGGCGAACGCGGCAAGGCGCCCGAGCGGCGGCAGCCCTGGCTCATGGCCGAGCCCCATCTGATCGCCGCGCTTCACCATGGCGCGGTGGCCCGTAGCGCCGTACACGCCGACCGTACGCGGTACCTGCCCCCACCGACACCGGACCGCAAGGCGGCGCTCAAGGCGCGTTCCTGGGCCATCGCCCGGATCGACACGCTCGCCGAGGAGGCAACCCTCGGCCGCGCGGCCACGTTCACCGAGGCCGCGGCGAAACTCGGCTCGGTGACCGGTCGGTCGGCCCTCCTCCATGTGGTACCCGCACACGAGTTGAGGCAGTGAGGCACGTCCATGACCGAGTACACCTTCGCCTCGTGGGAGCGGACCGGAGCCGCGGCTTCCCTGGCCGAATTCGACGACCTGCAGCGCCGCACCCCGGTACGCGGCACCCTGGCCGCCAAGGCCTCCGTGAACGGGCGTGCCGACCGGTCCGTACCGCTGCAGATGTACGGCCCCGGAGACGTACAGGCGTTGGACCCACGCCAGATCGTGCGGGTCTACCCGCTGCCGGGAACACCCGACGCGGAAACCACCATGTTCCCGTTGATCGAGTTCGACCGCAGCGACCTGCCCTGGTTGTTCACCCCGCTGGCACCGACGTCGGGAGGCGCGCTGCGCCCCTGGCTGGCGCTGGTCTGTGTACCGACGGCGAAGGGACGGCCACGGCGGGAACCCGGCCGCCCTCTCCCGGTGCTTCACGTGCCCGCCGCTGAGCTGCCGGACCCGTCACAGCTGCATCTGTGGGCCCATGCGCAGATGATCACCGGGCATGACGACGACCCGCGCCGGTCCGTCTCCCGGCTGATCGCGCCCCGGCGCCTGCACCCGCACACCGACTACGTGGCCTGCCTGGTGCCCACGTTCGAGGCGGGACGGCAGACCGGCCGCGGGGAGAGCGGCGGAGACCTGGCCCCGGCCTGGACGCCCGGCCTGGACGCCGCACTGCCCGTCTACCACTCCTGGACCTTCTCCACCGGAGAAGGCGGCGACTTCGAGACCCTGGCCGACCGGCTCCAGTGCCGGCCGCTGGGGGGCGCGGGCCGCCGGCCGATGGACATCAGCAGGCCGAGCCCAAACGGCCAGGGACCCGGCCCGGTCGTACAGCACGTCGAAAGCGCGCTGCTCAGTCCGAACGCCGCCCCCCGCGCCCCCTGGCCCGTCGACGCCCGGAGCACACAGTGGCAGAGGGGCCTCGCCACCGCTCTCGACGTGAGCAAGACCGAGGACGGGGAAGACGATCCAGAGGTCCTCCCTCCGCTCTATGGCGGATTCCATGCCCTGCGAACCTTCGTCGAGCCGGGCGTGGAGGGCTGGCCGCACACCCTGAACCTCGACCCGCGCTGGCGTGTCGCCGCCGGACTGGGCACCCGTGCCGTCCAACGGGACCAGGAACAGCTCATGGCCTCGGCCTGGACCCAGCTGGCCGACGTCCAGGCCGCCAACCGTTTCCTGGACCTGGCCCGCCTCGCCCGCCTGGTCGGCGCACGGCTGCACCACCGCCACGTACGGCCGCTGTCCACGGACGAGTTCCTGCACCTGGCCACGCCGCTGCGGACCCGGGCGGTCTTCGGCACCGCCACCCTGGCGACCACCATCCAGGCCAGCGCCATGCCGACGGCCATGGCCACGAGTGCGTTCCGCCGCACCACCAGGCCCTTCGGCGCCCTCAGCAGACGCGTCGCACTCGTCTCCGAACAGGCGGGAAACCGCCTGGAACACAGGCCGTTCGCCACCACGCTGACCGCAATGGCGGCTTCCGCCACCGGCCTCGCCGTGGCGTCCCGAAGCCCCGACGGCACCGTCGCCTTCGGTATCCCGCCGGAGAGCGTCGTCAGCGCCGAGCGGCTGCCCGCCGTACGGGCGGAACTCGGCCGGCACAGCACCTCCCTGGTCGGCTGGAAGGCGCTGGCCGCGGAGGCCGGCCGCCGCGCGGAGCTCCGGGACGTCACCACCGCGGAGATCGCCGCCGCCCCCCGCATCCCGACCGCCGCCCTCGACGCGGCGTTCCGGATGCACGCGGTACGGGAGATCGACGTCCCCACCGACTTCCTGGCCGCCACCCGGCTGACCCCACAAGGCGCGCTGATCTTTCCGTCCGGCCGGATCGCCCCCACCGGCCTGCTCGCCCTGACCCGCAGCACCTCCACCGGGTCCTTCGGCGGCTCGTGGTCCGGCCCCTGGGACCTGACCTCCGGCGGCTCCTGGAAGGGCGAGTGCGGTGGCACATGGACCGGCGGCGACACCGGCGAGGGCACGTGGAAAGGGGTGTTCACCGGATCCTGGGACTCGTTCCAGGAAGGGGATGTGTGGGGCGGCGGCTGGCGGACCGTGTTCACCGGCACCTGGCAGTCCGCCACCGATCAGGGAACTTGGCACGGTCTGGCCACCGGCACCTGGAACGACCCGGCCGTCACCTCCGAAGGCACCTTCAACGCCACCTGGCAGTCCGCGACCCGCCGGGGCAGCTGGCACAGCACCTGCCCCGGAACCTGGGACTGGGACGACACAGGTCGCGCCGGGATCTGGCGCGTGGACCTCTCCGGCAACTGGCAGCTCTCCGGCACGGACACGGCCGAACCGGACGAGGAATGGGAACCCAACCGCCTCGGCGACATCCTGGGCGGCTGGCAGTCCAGCGGTGGCATGCCCCTCGACAAGGTCTTCGGCCCCGGGCGCCTGCCGGATCTGGCCGGCCGGCTGCCCGCACCGTCCGTCCTCGGCATCACCCCCGAAGACGCCCACGACATGGCCACCCAGGCACACGGCGAGGCCTTGCGGCCGTCTGACGTGCCCCCCGCGCCCTCGCGGGAGATCTTCCCTGCACCTCAGGCCCACAGCGCCGTCGCCGACCTGATCCACCCTCAGAAGACCGTCGCCGCAGTGGTGGACTCGCGCATCGAACGCCTCGACGCGGGGACGAACAGCGCCTCCATCCATTGGGCCCCCACGTTCGGCGCCCCGATGTGGGAAGCGCTGTCCGCACAGTCCACCGAGTGGATGCTGGCCGGACTCGACAAGGTGCCCGCCGACACGGCGGCCCTCGCCGTCACCAACCCCGTGTTCGTCGCGGCCTACATGGCCGGCCTCAACCACGAGTTCGCGCGGGAACTGCGCTGGCGCGAGTACCCGACCGATCAACGCGGCACCTACTTCGCGCGCTTTTGGGGAGCCGCCCCCGACATGCCGCCTTTGGCGCAGTGGAATACCGGATCCCCGCTCGGCACCCACCTGACCGCCCCGCCCGATCGCGTCGTCCTGCTCCTGCGCAGCGCCCTGCTGCGCCGCTACCCGGGCGCGATCCTCTATGCGGCACCACTCCTCACACCCGGCGCGAACGCACCTCGCCAGGAGCCCGAACCCGACGACTCGCGTGCCAAGCAGCCGATCTTCCGCGGCGGCCTCGACCCCGAAACAGTGTTCCTGGGCTTCGACCTGACACTTCCCGAGATCCTCGCCACCCCCTGGTGCTTCGTGATCGCCGAGCAGCCCACCGAACCACGATTCGGCCTCGACAAACCGCCGCCCGGCGCCCTGGACGTCCCGACACCCCCCGACGTGTGGGGACGGCCCTATGTGCCGCCCGCGGAGACCGTCCCGCCGACGGACGACGACTGGAACAACCTCGACTGGAGTCATCTCTTCGACTCGCCCGAGCAGTTCGAGGCCGCCCTCTACGCCCCCGGAACGCTACGCACGAACATCGCCCTGGACGGGCTTGTCTGGGGCGACAGCGCGGCGGGCGTCGCCCGGCAATGCTTCCAGCAGCCCGTACGCGTGGTCATGCCCGCCGAGAGGCTGCTCCGCACCTCACCGCCCCAGCCCCAGGGAGACCCCGGATGATTGATCTCGCACCGCTGCGCCAGGCCGTCACAGAGGCCGAGCAACGGCGCACCGGTCTGGGCCCGCAGGCGACCCGCGACGAGCGCCGTGCGGCGTTCGACGCGCTCGACGCGGCCCGGGCTGCCCTCCACCAGGCGCTCCAGGAGTTCACCTCGGTGGCCGACCCCGACGAGCTGTTGGCCAGACTCGACCCGGCGGTGCCGCTGATGCTCACCCCCGTACGTCTGGAAACCCGGCTGCGGCCCGACCAAGGCCGGCCCGACACGCTGCTGGTGCGGATCTTCCCCGACGACATCCACGTCGAGAGCCACGAACCGGTCCCGACCGACGGGGAGATTCAGCAGGGGCGGCGGTACTGGCGGACGGTCTGGCGGGCAGGGCGGGTCGAGAACGCCGCAGGCGACCGGGCCCGTATCCGGCTCGGCGCCTGGGAGCAGTTGTGCGGCGCACTCGGACCCGCACGGGCGCGCTGGATCGCCACCGTACTGACTCCGACATCCGACGACCGTCCGGAACAACCGCTGCCCGACGACGCGGCGGCACCCGAACCCGCGGCCTGGCCCGACGTGACGGCGCGGGCCCGCGGCTGGAACGGGCCCGCGACCGCCTCCACGCTCCCCGACTCGTTCCTCGTACAGGCCTTTCAGCACACCCCCCAAGGGAACCTGCTGGTCGGCCAGGCACACGGTTCCGCGGTCCCCGACGTCGTCCAGATGGGCCCGGACCCCGACGCCACAGGCTCGGCAAACACGCCGGTGGAACCCGGCCTGCACTGGCTCACCGACTTCGACGAGGCAAGAATGAAGGGGCTCGCCGTCATCGTGCCCCTGGACCGCCCCGGCTACGATCCGGAGGCCCGGCCGCTGCTGACCCGCGTCGTCGCCTTCGGGGTGTCTGCCTCCCTCGACCCGCAGACCTCCGCCGACCGGGTCGCCCGGCTGCTGTCCGAACGCGCCCGCGACGGCGAAGCCGCGTTCGTCGCCCAGGGCACACCGACCAACAACATTCCCCGAGCCCGCCGCCAGGAGCACACCGAGCCCGACGTCGACGCGCTTTTGCGCGCTGCCGCACCCGCACCCGCCGCACCAGCCCCGGCTTCGGCCCCGGACCCGTGGACCAACGCCACCCGGGTCGCCACCGCGATCGGCGTACCCGTGGCCGCCGTCGCCGCGCTCCCCGGGTCCGCCGAGCCGGAACAGGCCGATGCGCGCGCCCTGCAGCTCGCCCTGTGGAGCGCGACCGGCGACTTCTTCCTGGACCAGCTCCTGGAAAGAGACATCCACACCGACGAGCTCGACATCAACCGTGACTGGCTACGCCTGCACTACGCGGATCACGTACGGGCCCGCGGCCCGCTCCCCGCCCTCCGGGTCGGGAAGCAGCCCTACGGCCTGCTTCCGGTCACCGCAACGCGACGCTGGCGCCCCGACCCGCAAGCCGAACGACCCGAACTGACCGGCCTGCACCGCGTCCTGACCACCCTGCGGCCCTTCTGGGACGTCGGAGTGCCGACCCTGCCCCGCGTCGGCGGCCCCGACCAGCCCGGTGAGTCCCTCGACCTGCCCAAACCCGAGCGTGACGTGCTGCGCGCCCTCGGTATGTCCCCGGTCTCCCGCACCTGCGAGGTGCGCGGCGTACGCGGCGCCCTGAACGCCTGTTTCACCAACTTCTTCCTAGGGCTCGACCAGCACTGCGGCGGCAATACCGAGGAGCTGCTGTCCCGGGCACTGAACCGGGCGCTCGGCATCGACTACCAGCCCGTCATCTCCCATCACCAGAACGCGCCGCACCCCAGCAGGCTCTGGCTCCCGTACACACGGCTGCTGAACCTGCCGGTGGACTCCGACCCCGTCGAGGAACTCGCGGACTTCCTACACAGAGCGGTCGAGCAGTTCGAGCCCCTGCGCATCAAGGTCGGACCGGAACGGGCCAGGACCCTGCTGGAGGCACTGCTCCTGCACACCGCAAACCTGGAGTACGCTCACGCGGCCCACGGGGCCGCGCACTCCAGCCAGCTGGTGAACTGGAACGGGCTCCGGTTCTCGGAGGTTCTCCTCTCACCCACGGGGGCCGCGGCTTTGGCCACCAGTGCCGGTGTCCGACTCAGACCGTTCGCCATGGGTGCCACCCTTGGCCTCAGGCTGCCGGGAACCGACGGCGGGGCGGGCATCTCGGTGCACGAGGCGATCGTCCAGGCACGATCCGGGCTGGCCGATGTCGTCGACGCCGCTGCCAGGCGCCACCACGGCGTCCTTGGCCTCGCCGGAATCGAACGCCCATGGAGCGGCCGCCTCGCGGAGATCGATGCCGCACTGCGCTACCTCGCCACCCGGGTGCGTACGTGGAGCGACCGGGGCGAGGACCCGTTCGCCGCCCTCGAACGGCTCCTCGGCGAATGCCTCGACCTCGTCTCCCACCGGCTCGACGCCTGGATCACCTCCCTGGCCACGACCCGGCTGGATGCCATGCGCGCCCCCACCCGGCGGCCCACCGGGCTGCAACTGGGCGCGTATGGCTGGGTGGAGAACCTGTCACCACTCGAGGCGCGGCGCAGCGACGGCTGGGTACTGGCCCCCTCACTGGCCCAGGCCACCACCGCCGCCATCCTGCACAGCGGCAGCCGGTCCCACCCCACGGACCCCGGGGCGTTCGCCGTGGATCTGTCCTCGCGGCGGATGCGGGTCGCCATGGCGGTACTGGACGGCGTACGGCAGGGCCAGCCGCTCGGGGCACTGCTCGGCTACCGCCTAGAGCGGCGGCTGCACGACGCACGGGAGGACGAGACCGACCCGCTGGAGCTCGACCGGGTCATCGCACCCCTGCGCAAGCAGTGGCCCCTGCAGAGCGTCCATCACCAAGCCGACGGCGCCCAGGAGTTCATCGCCCCGCACGACGTGACCGACGGAGCCGCCCTCGGTGAACTCACCGTGGATGCGGCCATGGCGAAGCTCGGCCCGCAGGTCCGGCCGAGCCTGGACCCTGCCAAGGAGGAGCCGGCCGTCCGCGCGGCGCTGACCGCTCTGCACGACGACATCGACGCGGTCGCAGATTTGCTGCTGGCCGAGAGCGTGCATCAGCTGGCCAACGGCAACCCCGAGCGGGCCGGCGCGACGCTCGACACCCTGGCCGCCGGAGGGCAGCCGCCCCCCCGGCCTCAGGTGCTCGACACCCCCAGACAGGGCACCCCGGTGACGCACCGGGTGATGCTGGTCGTACCGAGGGACATGGCCCCGACGCCCGGCTGGGGGAGCGCAGCCCAACGCGGCCGCGCCCGCGCGCTGGCCGAGCCCCGCCTCGACGCATGGGCCGGACACCAGCTGGGGCGGGCCGACCGGATCCGGCTAAGGGCCGAATGGCTCCGGCCGGGCCAGTCCGCCACGGCAGCCGCCGTCCGCGAGCACCCGTGGCCACTGACCAGCCACTGCGCGCTCGACGTGGTCGCACTCGCCGCCGAGGGAACCCTGCGCACCGCACTCGTCCAGGCCCTGGTGGCGCAGCGTCCGCCGGATGTAGCCGCCGACGCGATGCCGACACTCCGGAACGATCGCGATCCCGCGTGGCCGCGCACGGTCGTGTCCCTACTCGAGACCGAGGCCCTCACAACAGCGATGGCGGCCGTTCTCGCCTCCGGCAGACCCGGCACCGCGGCCGATCTAGCACCCGCCGCCTCCCCGCCGCAGCAGAGCGCGGACAACGAACTGCGCACCCGTGCGGTGGACGTCTGCCGCAAGTTGAAGGAAGCCAAGGACGCCGGGGACCTCGAACTCCTCGCCCAGTACGGCATCGTGGTGCCACCTTCGCCCGATGACGGAGGACCGTCCGCTCAGGTGGCCGCCACCGTACGGGAAGCGACCTCACGGCTCGGCCGCGCCGAGGAAGCCCTCGCGAGGGACGAGCCGAGCAGCCCTGCGGCGGCCCTGGAAGCCGTCTTCGGGCCCGGGTTCCGTGCCGTCACTCTGGTCACTGCCCCGGACCAGGCCACGCTCACCGCGTCGTTCGGGCCAGGACTGGACCGGGGCGACACCGACCGTGACACACCGCGCGACTGGCTCGAACAGATGGCCACCGTACGGCCCGGCGCCTCCGCACTCGCGGACCTGCTGCTGCACACCGAGGCGGCCGGGACCGGTGGCGAGCACCGCCTGCACGTCGGGCAGACACCCTTCACCGCGGACGACCACTGGGTGGGCGCCGCGGGCAGACCGGACAACGCCGACCCGGCGACCGGCCTGGTCGTCCATGGCGTCGGCGGCCCGGACGGGCCGGACCTGTCACAGCCCATCGCCGCCTTCGTGATCGACGAGTGGGCGGAGGTTATCCCGGCCCGCCGACACACCGCGGGGGCCTGCTTCCACTACGACGCCCCAGGTGCCCGGGCGCCGCAGGCCGTCCTGCTCGCGGTGCCCCCGGTTGCCGGTTCGCCCTGGACGGTGGACGTCCTGAGCGACGTCCTCGCCGAGACGCTCGACCTCGCAAAACTGCGCCTCGTGGACCTCCAGGCCCTGGGCTGGCTCGGGCGCTACCTGCCCGCCGCGTACCTTCCCGACGACACGTTGGGCACGGCCCCCGGCATCAGCATCAAGAAGCTCATCAAGAAGAGCGCAGAGGACGGAATCATGTCCAAGCTGATCAACATGGAGTCGTAGCCATGGCCGAGGCGGCAACGTTCGCGCAGTTCCACCGGGTGGAGCCCAATGTCAGGCCGAGCGGCACAGGCGGCCAGCTGGACGAGTCCCTCGAAGCAAGGATGGCCGATCCGCTGTTCCTGATGGCCAGACAGTGGCAACTCGCCGAGTTCCACGGGGAGGACGGCGGCTCACCGGTCTCGTGCCGCATCGCCACAGCCGGCGGCCCGATCGAACGCTTCCGGTCCGCCGACGGCGGTCCGCCGCTGCCCTACCCACAGGGTGTCCCTGTCGAGTACCTCGCGGAGGCAGGAGCGGACGCGAGCAGCGCGACCCGCGAACTCCCGCTCAGGGCCGCGGCCCGGGCAGGCCAACGATTCCTGACCCAGCTCGGCGCACTGCCCGCCGCCGTCCTGGACGCGGTGACGCGTCAGGCGCTGAAGGCGTTCCCCCTCGTCGGAGACGACCCTCCGCCCCCCGCGGGGACAGGGCGGCCGGAACCCGATCCGGCCGGGCAGGCCCTGGGAGAGGCCCTCAAGGCCCGCGTCCCCCACGGGGGGCGTCTTTCCCAGGGCCTGCTGGCCGACGACTGGCACCCCACCGGCCTGAGCGCCGCCCATACCGCGACGTTCAAGCAGGCGGCGGTCCGCTGGCAGTCCTGGTTCGCCGCGGAACACTCACCGCCCGCTCCGCCGACCTGGGTGCGCGAGCGACTGGAACACCGCTTCGCCGTCGAAGCGAAGCTCGGCGACCGCCGTATCGCCCTGACCGCCCCGGAGTACCCGGGTGGCAGCGCCGACGCCTACCAGTTCGACATCGACACCAGCCAAGAACAACTCGGCACGCCCGCCGCCACCACCCCGGCACGCACCACACTGCCCACCCGCGCCACGTACCCCGGCATGCCCGCCGAACGCTGGTGGGAGTTCGAGGACACCACCGTGAACCTGCCGGCGATCGGCGCCGGCCCGCCCGATCTCGCCCGCCTGCTGGTGGTGGAATTCGCCAACGTCTACGGCAACGACCACTGGGTCGTCCCCGTGGAACTGAGCGTGGGACAGATCCACGTGGTCACTGAACTCACCGTCGCCGACACCTTCGGCGACACGCTGGCGATCGACCCGGCCGACGACGAGCACTGGTCGCTCTTCCGCCTCAGCGTCGCCGGTTCCGGCGAGCAGGGCCCCGCGCTGCTGCCGCTGCTGCCCCAGGCCCCGGGAAGGATCGAGGGCAGCCCCGTGGAGGAAGTGCTGTTCGTCCGCGACGAGATGGCCAACCTCGCCTGGGCCGTGGAGCGCATGGTCCAGAGCGGGACCGGCAGGCCCAGGCTTCGTGCCGACGAGATCCCCGAAGAGGCCCCGGCCGGCCTGTCCGGCCTTCCGGGCACGCTGGCCTACCGGCTGCTGACCCCGGTCCCCGCTCACTGGATCCCGCTGGTACCCGTGCCCCTGGTGGCCGGAGGAGCGGCCATCCGTTTCAGGCGCGGCCGCGTGCCGCACTTCACGACGAACGGTGTCCACCACCCCAAGGCGGCCGGCCGCCTTCTGGAACCGGAGGTCCGGCGGGTCTACTTCCGCGACGAGGAGATTCCGCGTTCTGGGGTGACCGTGAGCCGGGTTCCCGTCACCGCCCGCGGTCACGACGGGCAGCTCTACCACTGGGTGGGGCGCCGCGTCCGTGCCGGCCGGGGCGAGGCAACCGCGGGTCTGGCCTTCGACGGCGTCATCGCACCCAAGGACGGCTCGCCATGATGCACGAGGGCATGGACCGAACGGAGAAAAGCCCATCGGAAGCGATACCTGGCACCGAGACGCCTCAGATCGTCAAGGCACTCGTCGACACCAGCGATGTCCACGAAAGCTCCTGGAAGGTCATCCGCTTCCTCCAGAGCTGCGTCGGACTGGACATCCCTGAGAGCAGCCTGCGGCTGGTCGTCGGCGACGAAGCCGAGTTGGCTCGGCTCCTGGCCGACCAGGACCGCACGACGCTCCTGGAAGCCGTCAGGACCGCCGTCGGCGGCTCCCTCACGGAAGAGGACATCCGGCTGATCAGCAACCGCAAGTCACAACTCCAACGGTTCCGACAGCTCCTGACCGGTCAGGAGTACTTCGAGCGGAAGCGCCAACAGGCTGCAGGGCCAGAGGCGGTCTGGCAGGGCCTCTTCGAAGAAAATCCGTGGATCTTCGGGTACGGGCTCAACCTCGTGGCCTGCGAACCATTGAACGACGGGAAGCTGGAGCGCATCACGACCGGCACCAACATCTTTACCGGGGCGGGAAAGCGCAGTGACGCCGTCATGCGTTCCAAGGGCTTCATCAGCAGCCTGCTGCTCTGCGAAATCAAGACCCATAAGACACCCCTGCTGGCCAGCACGCCGTACCGGCCCCCGGACGTCGTCGGCGCAGCGGCGCAGGTTCAGAAGACCGCTCACAAGGCCCTACGACTGGTCACCGGCGAGCTGCACAAGCTCTACGAGGACGACGGAGCCCCGACCGACATCGAGATCTCCACGGCCCGCCCCCGACAGGTGCTGGTGATCGGTAGCCTCAGCGAGTTCACCGACCGCGGCTCGGCGAACCCGGAGAAGATCACCTCCTTCGAGCAGCACAGGCGATCCATCCAGGACGTCGAAGTCATCACGTTCGACGAGCTCTACGAGCGGGCCTGCTTCATCGTCGAGGACCGCTGAGGCACACCCGACCACACCAAGCCGAAACCTGCCAAGGCGGTTGGGAGTTCGGCCAAATCGTTGAACGACAAGACGGCTTGGAGGGCGTTAAATCGGCTACGGGCCCCTCGTCCTGTTACTGGCGTGGGCCAAGCGGCAACACGCGGAAACCGTCTGCAGAAGCGGTGCGCGCCGCGGTGCCGTACGTTGCGGGCGCCGACCGCGACCAGGGCCTCCCGCAGCCAGACGGCCGGGTTGCACCCGGCCCGCGGAACCGGAGCTCCGAGCGCGATGAGCTGGGCTTCGGCGTACTGGTGGCCCTGCTCCTGGCGGCGGATCTTCTGCGCCGTACTCCACTATGGAAGACGGTGCCGTCCGGCAGGAGCTTCACCGTCCGGGCGGTGGCCCGGCTGGCGTAGACCGCGTTCGTGGCTGCGTAGATCGTGCCGACGTGCCCAGGCATGACCAGAACTCCCGAAGCGGTCCGGCGCGGGACAGGATCCGCGAACGAGACGACTCCGTGTACACCACTGGCGAGCAGGCGTTTTAGGCAGTTCGCGAGGAACCACGACTCCGAATTCGCCGGGCACTCATCCAGCAGGACGAATCGCGAGCACACCAACGACTCGGTGTACGGCCGGTTCTGCGCACCGGCTGCGGCCGTAGTTGCAGGTCACAGAACACGCGATCTGTGAGTCGATGCGTTGATGGACTGGGGCGAATTCTCACCTGAGTTGGGGGAGAGGGACATCCGTCCTATCCCCGGCGGGTACCCGACGCGGTGGCGGAGTATCTGGCCGAACAGCTGCAGATCAGCGAGGGCTCGGTTATCAAGCAGTACGGCGAGTGGGACGGCACTTAGGCCCTGCTCGCCCTCGCCCACCTGCGATGTGGCGACACCTACGCCCAGCTCGCCGCCGGGTTCGGAATCGGGATCGCGACCGCCTTCCGCTCCATACGTGAGGCCGTCAACGTACGGCCGCCCTGGCCCCATCCCTGGCCGAGGCGATGAAGACGATCCGAATGAAGGCATTCGTCATCCTGGACTGCACCCTCGCCTGACGCCCTGGTGTCAGTCGTCGCCACCGCGTACCGATCTCCTGCCCCCGGGAGGTGAGTTGTCCGGCCAGATACCGCAGGGTGTGACTGGACAGGTCGATCGACGACGGGTAGACAAGCACGCGAGGCTCCTGGCAGCACGGTGGATCTTGGTCTTGACACCGTCTACCAGGAGCTTCGCCGTTGCGCAGGAGCGTCCAACTCGTGGCTGCTACGACCAGGCTGGAAGAGGCTCAGTCCCAGCATCGGACCTTCACGGCTGAGGCGGCCTTGCCCACCGACCGTCGAGATCGAAAGAATCAACTGGTGCATTGAAGATGAGGTCCCATTGTGCAAATACGAATCCACCCAGGAAGAGCTTCACAGGCCATTCATCCTGCGGAATGGTGGGTGGTGCCTCTTCGTCTACCAGTGTGAGTAGCCTTGCATCCGTAAGGTCCAGCAATGACAACGCACCTTGATCGCCAGATTGCTGAACGGACATGCTCTGAAAAGAAACCGACGTGACTACCCCAGGACCGTCGTCCCCATGGACGTGATCAAAAAAGAAATCCTCTACAGGGTTACCGCCATCATCAAACCTTGTGAAGGCGAACCTTGTCACCTGATTCCCGTTCTCATTCGTGCCGTTTACGTCTAGAGTCATGGGGGTCAGTCCGATAGGCATTAGATGAGCCTTTCTGTAAGTGCAGTGCTTAATCGTGGGGGTGGTTGGTTAACCGTGGAGGAATTGGTATCCGATCCACAGTTGGATCTGTGTCAGTCCGTTCAGGTTCAGCCCCGTTTCGAACTGCTGTTGAGAGATGGTCACCTGCCAGTCTCCGCCTACGCCTCGTCCCCAGAAAGCCAGAGATTTGGGTGCGTCGAGGGGCGGGTCGTCGCCGAATCCTTCATCAGGCAGCAGCGGCGTTACCTGGCGCCCTCCGACCTTCTGGGGCCACACGAACCCTCCCCTCAGATTTTGCCCGGTTGTCCACAGGCCGGGCCAGTTGTCCTTGATCATCTTTGGGTAGCCAGCGTCGAAAGACATCGATGTGATCATTGGCCACTTGACTCACCTGATCCGCCGGTCAGTCGCGCCACCGGCAACCGACTTGCGCCGACGTATGTCCGAGGTGGTATGGGGGACGGTGGGTGGTGCGCGTAGTTGCGTTTATCCATGCTCCGCCCGGCGTTCTGCGCCTGCAACCGGAGATGCATATGCGTAGGGTGACGGATAGTGGCGGCATGATTGACGTGCAATGCTTTCAGCATTTTCGGGTCCGTAACTCATATCCCCAGCCCAACGGCGGGACATCGAGAGCGGCCGTACTCGACCAGTTGCGAATTGTTGTAGCCGCGCCATCCTGGAGATTGTGTTGGACAGCTCGAAGAGTGGTGACCGCCGCTTCGACTGTAGACGCGCGGTCGCAAGTCCCGCCTACGCCTGGCCCCCTCGCCGCGGGCGCCACCCTAGTCATGACCCCTTCGAACGGGGTTCAGCTTGGCAACGACGGCGGCACCATCACCCTTCTGGATCCCGCCGGCATCAAGATCCATGGCGTCTCCTACACCGCAGAGCAAGCCAAGCAAGAGGGTTGGTCGTGCCTTCGCTGGAGGACAGACATGGGACAGCAGCTGAAGATCCCATTCGTGAGCGGGATGAAGGTTGGCCTAGGCTTCGATCTGCTGACCGGCAGCCCATCGAGCGCCCGGGTCATCCAGAACCCGCAGGCCAGTCCGCCACAGACTAGCGGCGGGCAGACCGTCACGACGACCTTCCGCCTGGTGCAGGGGACCAACTCGCTCCAGGAGGCCTTGGGACTGTCCGCCGCAGTGTCCGGCAGCTACGCGGGTTTCTCCGCGACGGCGAAGATGCAGTTCGCGAACCAGTGCGCGGTAACGCAGTACTGCCTGTACGCGGTGCTGGCGGTGGAGGTAATCAACTCCTGTGTGACGGTGGACGCGCCGGCTCTCGTTCAGGACGCGACCGACCTGCTGACCATCGGGAAGACGGATATTTTCCGTGAGCGCTTCGGCAACCGATACATCTCCGGCCTGAAATCCGGTGGTGAGTACTACGCGGTATACCGCGTGCAGAGTTTCGACGAGCAGGAGCGCACCGACGTTGCGGCGCAAATCTCGGCGAGCTTCCACAACCCAGCCTTGCAGGCCAATCTAAACGCTGCCGTCGAGAGCACGAAGTCCACCTCGCGCAACGAGCTGAACGTGAACGTCTTCGTCTACTCGGCCGGCGGGATTAGTGAGACGGAGACGGAGCTGTCAGAGATGATCGAGAAGGCTCACAAGTTCCCGAACCTGGTCTCGGGCGGCCAAGCTCTTCCCTACCAGGTCCTCCTCGACGAGTACAATGGGTTGAAACTCCCGGGTGACAATCTGAATTTCTTCGATCAGGAGCAGCAGACCGAGTGCCTCCTCTTCAATTCCCGGCTGCTGAACGACTTCACGACGCTGGTCAACGATATCGACTTTATCCGCAAGCATCTCGATCGATTCCACAATCCGGACGGGTCACCGCCGGACGACGTGGCCCTGCAGCAGGCCCGTCAGCAGTGCCTGGCCATCGTCGACCAGTTGACCAGGGCCATCTCCGACTGCACCCGGGATGCCTCCACCTGTGTGCACTTCACCCAGTCACCCGAGGACTTCACAAATCGGCTGCCGATCCTGCGCCAACCCCGGCCGGGTCTGCAGCGGGTTCCGCACCTGATCGGGACGAAGGCCGTAACGTCCTCCGGGATCTTTGACTTCACGAAGAACCGGGTGCTCGTGGACCTCCTGGGCGAGCAGGGGTTCTACTTCATCATCGACAACCCTGAGGTACTGGACTTCGGGGTGCTGGGCTCACCCATGTTGCCCGACGCGGGCACCATCGTCGGACAGACTCCAGCGGACGGCACGTCTGTTCCGCGCGGCAGCGTACTGCACGTCAGCGTGTCCCCACTGCAGGCGAATCCCGGACCGTAAATCTGAGCGAGGCGACGATGGCGGCGCAGACAGAGATCCCGTTCCTGGACGGAATGAAGGTGGGCCTGGGCTACGACGTGCTGACCGGCGTAGCGACCAAGAGCCCGGCGGTGATGGGCACATCGCTGACGGCGCCAGCGCAGGCCGGCGGGCAGACCGTGACGAAGACCCTGCAGATCGCGCAGGAGACGAGCGTCCTGAATCAGGCACTGGGCATCTCCGGTGACGTGAGTGCGGGGAGCATGTTTGGTGATGCCAGCGCGAAGTTCAAGTTCGCCACCGACATCGCGGTGAACAACTTCTCGCTCTACGTGGTGGTGGGCGTCCAGGTCTTCAACGCGACCCAGACGCTGGACAACCCGGTGCTGTCGGAGGAGGCTGCAGACCTCTTGCGCAAACACAAGACCGCCCGTTTCCGCGACCGGTTCGGGGACCGGTTCATCCACGGGATCAAAACCGGGGGCGAGTACTTCGCGATCTACAAGGTGGAGAGCCTGGACACGACGGAACGCACGTCGATCGCGGGGGAGATTCACTTCCGCGCAGGCGCACCCGGTGTCGCGGGCGGCTCGCTCGACGCCAACATCTCCTCAAAGATCGCCGCCTCCAAGAGCAAGCTCGACGTGAGCGTCTAGGTCTTCCAAGCTGGTGGCTCCAATACAGGGACCGAGACCACCCTCGACGCGATCATGCAGAAGGCTCGCGTGTTCCCGACCCTGGTCGGAGTCGACCAAGGCGTGCCGTACTCAATGCTGGTGCACGACTATAGGGAACTGGCGCTCCCCGGCGACGAGCTCACGTTCATCGACGTGCAGAACCAGCAGGACGTGCTGACCTTCAATGCGAGCCTGCTCAACGGGTTCAGCACCGTCATCAACAACATCGACTTCGTCCGCAAGAACATCGACCAGTTCAAGAACGCGGATGGCAGCAACGTCGATGACGCGGTGCTGGCCAAGGCGCGTAAGGACTGCTTGCAGCAGGTGGATGCGATCCGGTTGCAGATGTCGAAGTGCTCCAACGATGCCACCACGTGCATGCGCGTCCAGTCCGCTCCGGAGGACTTCGCGCGCCTGCTCCCGAAGATCGGGGATTCCACCCGGGTCACGGTCCCGAATATGGTGGAGCAATTCCCGATCAACGGTCTTCTCGTACCGGCGCCATTCCCGATCAACGGTGTTCTCGTACCCCCGGCGAACCCCAGCTTCCTCGCCCCGTTTACCGACGAGCCGATCGTCCTCGCGGGCGAGTTCGGAAACCTCGCGTATGTCGCTGACCTCGCCGCCGACGACATCCATCCACCACCGTTCGGTGGGGGACTCTTCGTTAAGGCGCAGGACCCGCCAGGCGGGTCGGTGGTGTCGAAGGGGTCCACAGTTAAGCTAGCGCTGCGAATCGGCGACACGGCGCCATGAGGCCGTCCGTACCGGCGGTCCGGACCGTCGAAGTTCGTAAGCGCAGTAGAATTGCGGCAACCTTGAGAAGACTCGGTGCGGCGTTCCCAGCGGACGGCGAGGCGCTTGAAGTGGACGAGACGCACTGCGGCAACGGCGCATCCTGCCCGTCATCTCACGCAAGGGATCACCGAACATCAAGGGCATCGGCAAGCTCCGCTACGTCGTCGAGCAGACCTTCGCCCTGCTCCACCAGCCTCATCTGCTGGAGACGCCTCAAGAAGGCCCGATCACGATCGTGTTACGAGCTCTTCGTGCGGCATACCAAGAAGCAGTAGAGCCAACCACTCGTGCTGGGACGGGTCATTGTCGGCTTCGATTCGTAGGCGTCGGGGCCTGTCGGCGCGTTCAATGTGAAGACCGAGGCGGCTGCGCGGTGAACGGTTCGGCCGTCCGGTGGTCGTTGCTGACGCGCAGGGTGAGGGAGGCGTCGGCTTCCCCGGCCGCGCGGAAGCCGTGCAGCTGGTCGAGTGCGGCGGCGCCGCCCGCCCCAGCGATGAGCCGTAGCGCTCCCCTGGCCTCGACGGCGGCGAGCTGGTAGGTGTCGCCGACCAGGCGCACCACCGCGGCCGCCGCGTCGGCGGGGAGTTCGTCGAGCAGCGGGCTTCTCATGGGCCGTACGGCTTGCGGGCAGCTGCGGCTGTCCCGGTTGGTTCCGCAGCACCTGCGGCGATCAGCCGACTGTTCTCGACCATCAGCCGCTGGTTGACGTTGCGGAGTGCCTGCATGGCGGTCTCTGCCTGGCGGCCGGCCGCGAGTGCTGCGTCCCGTTGCTCGCGTAGTTCCTGAATCTCCGCATCCCGCAGCGGGCGGGCGTCCAGGCCGTCGCGGAGGCGGGCGCCCAATTCGTGGGCGCGCAGCGTGCGCAGCTCGTTCTGGACCTCGTGAAGGGTTCGTTGCAGGACTGCGCTCTGTTCAAGCAGCATGCGGTTCTCGACTTCGAGGGCCGCCTCCCTGCGGGCGGTCGCTGCTGCCGCCGCCCGCGGCCCGTCTTGGACGAGGTGGGCGCGGACGGTCTCGGCTTCCGCTTTGAGGTCGCGGTGGCGTTGAAGGTACTGCGGGTTGACGGCGGCCCGCCTGGTGATCTCCGCGTCGGTGAGGGCCTGGCGGCTCCTGCGCATCGCGGCCAGGACGTCGAGGACCCGCTGTCGGCACTGTTCACTGTCGGCACGGCGCCGCTGAACGGCGGCCGCCCTGCCGGCATCGAGGACCTCAACCCGGCTGGCGGGGATCGTCGCCCGGCCTGGCTGCTTGCGCGGGTTAGCCGATCGTGTCATCCGGTCCTCCCTTCGGTGACGATCGGGTCGACGGTCGGCTGGTCCAGACGCTGCCGTCCGGCCAGAACCGCCGCTACGGGGACGATGGTGAGGAACCGGTCCCTGGTGTGGAGCCAGGACTCCACCGTGGCCCGTTCTTCGCGGGTGAGGGAGTCGACGTCGGCTTCGCATTTGCCGACGAGTTCGTCGATCTGCTGGATCTCCCGGCGCAGCAGTTCTAGGTTTGCCGCGCTCAAGGGGCCTGCGGTGAGCACGCCGCCGTAGGCGCTCTCCAGCGCGGCGAGCTGCTCCGCCTTCCCAGCGCGGAGTTGGCGCAGCTCGGGCAGGTGGGTGAAGTCGGTGGTGTAGAAGGTGCAGGAGAAGCAGCGGTTGTACACCGGGCAGCCGTGCCCGTCGGCGCGAACGTTGTTCATCTCGTGGCAGCGTCCCGCGGGGACGGGCACCGAGCCGACGCCCGCGCGGATCCGGTCGGCGAGGTCGTCGTCGGGGGTACGTGCGCGGATGCGGCCGCCGGTGAGGTCGAACTGGTACCTGGCGGCGATGGCGCGCACCGCTTCCACCCGCCGGGGGTGCGAGGGCCGGTAGTAGACCTGCGTGGTGGAGGGGTCCTGGTGGGCCATGAGGACTTGCAGGATGTCGAGCGGGACGCCGGCGTCGGCGCGGAGCTGGGCGTAGGTGTGCCGGAAGGCGTAGGGGAACACCCGTGCCTGGTCAAAGGGCTTGCCGCGCTCGTCGGTCACGGTGAACTGGTCGAGCCAGGTCTGAAGCCAGTAGCCGATCGTGCTGCTGTCGTACGGTCGCTCGCCGAGCGCGTTGGCACGGGAGCGGCGGGGGGTGGGAAAGAGCACCATGCGGGTGGAGCGGGGCCGGCCGTCTTCGTGGAACAGGTGCGGGGATTCGCGCCGCAGGTGGTCCTGCTGGCGGGTGATGACCTCGGCGTCGCTGGGGTGGAGCGGGAGTTTGTGCCGCCGGCGGACCTTCTGCATCCAGTACGCGAGGAAGGGGTAGGACCGGCGGCGCACCGTCCCGTCCGGGTCCTCCACCTCGATGTCGTGCCACTCCAGGCAGTCGAACTCCAGGTGGCGAAGCTCCCACGGCCGCCGGCCCACGCGCATGGCCAGCTCGACGCAGTTGCGGCGGCTCCCGGCCGGCAGCAGGGCGAGATTGCGCTCGTCCATGAGCTGGAAGAAGACCTGTTCGGGCAGGGCGTCCTGGGAGCGGCCCTCCAGCTCGCTGGCCGTGTCATCCCGCTCCGGGTAGGGCGGCACGTCCATCTCCAGCAGATGGACGTCCGCAGCATGATTGTCCGCGAGCCATGTCCTGCCATGTTCGAGGACCTCACGCAGCACCTTCACCAGCTCGTAGTGGCGCACGGGCGTGACCAGCAACGGTCTGGCGCCTTGGCGGGATGGCAGGAGGCGCTCTGCGACGATCTGCCGTACCGGGTCGTCCTCGTTGAGGAGCTGGTAGTCGCTGGTGTCTCGGGCTCGGTGCGTGAGCCAGCGCAGGTAGGTGAGCATGCCGTCGCGGCCTACGTCGCCCGGCCTTCGGCCCTCGCCGAGCAGGGTGCGCAGGAACAGCCCGAACCACCGGGACGCGTAGCCGACGGTCATCAACCGTGCCGAGGAGGCGCCGGCGGCGGCGAGGTGGTGCAGGTACTGCTGGGCGAGGTGCGTGACCCAGGGGGCGTGGACGTCTTGCAGATCGACGCTTCCGCCCTTGTAGCGGGGGTTGAGGATGTGCAGCCTGACCAGGGGCCGGGTGTGCTCCGTCGCGGGGTCGGCTTCCAGGAGCGGCAGGGTCCGCTGCCAGAGCCGCAGATACGTCGTCTTCGCGCCCTTGGACGGCAGTTCCGCGGCGGTCAGGTCGTTGACCGTGTGGTCGCACAGCCAGCGCACCGCCGACTTGACCTGTGCGGGGTTGATCCGGCCGCCCTGACGGAGCTGGGCCTCGTACCCGCGCAGCACCTGCGCCACGACCGTCGGCGCAAGATCGGCGAGCGGCACCACGTCGATGGATGTGTAGACCGCGGTTGCCGTCAGAGCCCAAGCCTCGCGGTCGGGCGTCCCCGCGTTGGACCACTGCCGCTGGTGAGGCAGGCACAGTCGGCTTCGCCGCACCACGGCCATGCGTGGGCACACGCGGACCAGGCACTTCCCGAAGCCCGGACGAGGCTCGCGGCCCCGGGCGAGGTACTCCTCGACGGTCAGCCGGAGTACTCGGCGC
The DNA here is from genome assembly GCF_059026085.1 of Streptomyces sp. a15. Taxonomy (NCBI): domain Bacteria; kingdom Bacillati; phylum Actinomycetota; class Actinomycetes; order Kitasatosporales; family Streptomycetaceae; genus Streptomyces; species Streptomyces sp. A15. Next base: position 53,956 of record NZ_JBWLKM010000038.1, read on the forward strand.
TCGGAGGCACAGCTCTTGCACAGGCCATGGACCTCCGCGGCGCAGTCGCAGCCCACCCTGCACCGATACTCGGCGTAGGTGCGGCGGGCGAGCGGCACGGGTGCGTTTGCGCTCCATCTGTCGATGTCGTCCGGGGCGCCAGCCTCCTGCCAGTCGGATGCGCAGCGGTGGCACAGCCAGGGCCAGCTCGTGGCCGGCCGCTCGCAATCGGTGTGCCGGCAGCGGCGCAGCGAGTGCCAGTCGGCGCCCAGGGGGAAGCGCAGCTGGAGCGGGGACCGGTCGAGGCCGTGCCGGGCCAAGTAGTCCCAGGCCGGTTCCCATCCGGCCGCGGGAGCTGGAGCGGGCAGAGGTGCAGAAGTCGTCATCTTGGTCCGAAGATCTTGTCGTTCACGGCCCGTGCGGCGTGGGCGACACGGGCGTCGGAAGGGTTGCGGTACACGTTCTGGCTCGTGACGTCACGGTGGCCGAGCAGGCACTGGAGGACGTCGCACGCGACGTCGAGGTCGGCTGCGGTCTCGCCGAAGGTGTGCCGCAGCATGTGCGGATGGATGTGCCGGATGCCGGCGTCCCGGGCGAGATCCGATACAAGGTCCTGCACCCGCCGCGTGCCGAGGACCTGCCCGCCCGGCTCTCCCGTGGGGCCCGGGAACGAGACGAAGGTCCAAACGGCGTTGCCCGCCCCGGGGATGGTGAGGCGTTCGCGCATCCAGTCGGCGTAGAGCATCACCACGGGTTGTGGCACGGGAACGATGACGGTGCCTCGGTTCTTGTTCGCCGCCCCGCGTGGGTGACCGTCACGCTTCTCCAGGTGCAGGTGGGGGCCCAGGCTGTAGGGACAGCCCGGGACGGTACTGCCGGCCGGGACAAGGCGAATGTCCTCGCGGAGCAGGCCGACGACCTGGCCGACGCGCAGCGCGCACGCGCCGAGCAGGGCGACCATGCAGCGGTCGCGGGCGGTCTTCGTGGCATGTAGGAGTGCGGCGAACTCCTCGTGGCTGGCGGCCGGTGCCCGGCCGGAAGCGTGGCTCGGTCGCGGATCCACGCGGATGCGCGGTTCCAGGACGAGTTTTCCTGTGGCCGGGTGCGGAGCGGTGATGAACAGGGCGTCGACCACCTTCGCGCTGATTCGGCGGAGGTCGGCCAGGTGCAGGTAGAAGCCGTGGATTGCCGCGAGGGCGGGGGCGAGCGTGGAGTCCTGTGGGAGCTGCCCCTGGCCGCGGCCGCTCGTCAGCCGGGGTGTGGTCCTCAGCTTCATCAGGTAGCGCGGGAGCTCGGCAGCCGCGTGCTCCCGCGACAGACTGTGCTCGCCGCACCAGGCGTGGAAGCGCTTGAGGTGACCGGCGTACGTCTTCGTGGTCGATTCCGCGCGGGCCCGGCCGAAGCGCAGGTGGCAGAGGAAGCCGTCCACGTCCTCGACGACCGTCAAGGTGGGCCCGGCAAGAACCGTCCAGTAGGCCAACGTGTCAGTGACCTCGACCCGGAGGATCTCGGCGGTTGGCCTGTCCACAATGAGCACCAACGGAATGTAGCAGCTCAATTACTCAACGAAGTATCCGATGTTGGGGCCGGGCGCGAGTGCATCACAGAGCGCAGGGATGATTCGCCTCACTGGACCGCCTGCTCGCGAACGGTACGAGTCAGTCGATGCTCAGACGCGATTCGCAGAAGGCCGGAGCTCGGGCAGTGGCTTGGTGAGGACGGCGGTGCTGACCGGCACCCCGAACACGGCCACCCCGCAAAGCCGCCGCTCGCCGTCGACGACTTCGTACAGGCCGAACTGCACCGTCACCGCCGGGTACGAGCCGGAGTAATGGTGTGCGAGCACGAACCCCTTGGCGGGCTCCTCGTCGGGGATGACGTCCACGGTGTATCGGCGGGCGTCGAAGCCTCCGTCGCGGACATGCGCCCAGGAATGCCTCCCCTCGCGCCACCGCTGGCACCAGGGGGACGCGGTCGGTACCTCCGGCAGGTCCTCGAACGGCAGGGTCTCCTGGACCGGGAACCTCACGGTGCCTCCCCGTCCCCGTGCTCCTGCGGGCCGCTCGCGAAGAGGGGGAGCTGTCCCTCCGGGGCGGCTGCAGGCCGCTGCGCGGGGACGGCGCGCTGGGCGGCAGGGGGTTTCTCGGGTTTGCCCGTCTCGGCGGTCTCTTCGACGGCCGCCGGGTGAGGGCAGGGGCAGAGCCACCGGCAGGGCCGCTGGCCCGGTCCGTACCGGATCACGGCGACGACGAACCCTTGGGCGTCGGTGATGGTGTCGGCGTGCTCGTCGACGCGGGGGCCACCGGCTCTGACGCACCGGTCGTGGTGCCCGGAGGCACAGCCGGGGCAGATGCCGCGCTCGCAGGAGCACCAGCGGTGGAAGCCGCGGGGGTAAGCGTTATCGATCTTGCGCAGGCCCTTGGTCCAGGCGTGCGCGCGGACCCAGGCGCCTTCCTCCTCGCTCATCGGCGAGGGCACGGTGGAGGGAATGGGGTCGAGGATGCCCATGATCGCGGCGCCGATATGGCGCAGTCGGGTCGTCATGCTTCGTTTCCGAACAGAGTTGGGATGGTGTGGAGTTCGTTCATCCAGGCCAGGAGGCGGGGGAGGTTGGTGTCGGGCCCGAAGGCGAGGTAGGTGCCGTCGCAGCTGGTGCAGCCGAAGGCCTGCGCGATGCGCAGCCGCCGACGGGAGTTGACGCGGCCCATGTGGACGGCCAGGCCGCGTTCCCGGGCCTCAACAGCCAGGCGGTGGGCGGCCGGTGAGGTCTTCCACTCGGTGCTGCCGGCGAGGAACAGCACGTCGATCGAGTCCCAGGGGATGAGGCCGTGCTCGCTGCCGTCCTGAGCGGCGAACGCGGCCGGGATGCCCAGGGCGCGGATGGGCTCCAGCCAGGGCAGCGACTCGGCGAGGGTGGCCGCGGCGTCCATCGGGACATCAGGGGCGACGGCCCACAGACAGCGGCCTCGGCCGTAGCGGTTGACGGTCGCCGTCAGCCACGCGAACCAGGCCCGCTCGCCGGGCCATCCCTTGCCGAACTTGCCGTTGTCGCACGCGTACAGGGCGCCGGGCGGGATCACGTTGCCCTGGGCCGGGGTCGTCATGCAGGCCAGGAGTCCGGCCTGCATGGCGGCCCGTACGTCAGCTCCGGACGGCGTGGCCAGGTACAGCACGGCGGAGACGCGGGGGAGGAGCAGGGGCTGAGGGCATGGGTGCGCCCACGGGAAGTCCTTCCGGAGGTGGCGGTGAGGGGCGGTTCAGGCGAGGGGGAGCTGGGCGGCGGAGCCCGAGACGAGGGCGTCCCAGAGCTGCTCGAAGTTCTGGTCCTGCTTGTCGATCACGCGGGCGGGGGCGGTGGCGAAGAGTTCCTCCGCCATCGGCCAGCCCTTGGCGCGGGGCCGGACCCAGGCCCGGGCGCGCCCGTATACCGGGTCGTGCTCGACGTCGACGCCGTGCCGCTCGGAGATGGAGATCAGGCGCCGGGCGAGCTGGTGCGGGCGGCCGAGGTCGACGCGCTCGGTGGAGCGCTTCACCGGGCGTCGCCTGCCGTCCTCCGTCAGTAGGAACAGCCGGCGCACGTGGTAGAGCGCCCACGGCATGTCGAGCTCACGCTCGAACGCCTCCAGGCACGCCCGGTCCCGCGGCTGGGTCGGGTCGAACATCTCCAGGAGGGTCTTGCGGCCGTACAGCTTCGCGTTCGGGTTGAGGCTCATCGCCGTGTACTCCAGGCGCAGCACCTCGCCAGCGATGTCCGGGTGCGAGCGCATGCGCTCCATGTGGGCTGGCAGCGAACCCATGGAGGCGGAGAAGCGGCAAGTTATTGAGAATTGAGACAGGGTCGTGATCCTTCGTTCGGTCGGGTGAGGTCGGTCTGAGGGGTCGCTGACTGTGTGACGGTCCGGTCATTCCGGGCGGGAGACCTCTGCCCAGGTGGGTTCGTCCCACGAGTGGTAGGAGAGGCCGCGGGCGCGGACTGCGTCGAGGACTCGGTTGCGTGCGGCGCGGCCGGTCTTTCGGGGCCATTCCCGTACGGCCTCGTCGACCGGGCGCATCAGGTCGAGCAGAGCCTCACGCGGTATCACTCCAGTGGGGATTTGCCCGGTGTCGGCTTGGCTCATCGCTCCTCCAGCAGTGAGGCGAGCAGTCGCTCGCGGTCGGTGTGGATGGTGGTGTTCGCGCGGTGGAAACGGGCGGCCAGCTCGCGTCCGGACAGGTGGATGTAGCGCATGGTGGTCGCCAGATCGCGGTGGCCGGCGTACTGGGCGATCTGGTCGATGGTCCAGTCGGCCCGGGCCAGGTCGGTCAGCCGTAGATGCCGGAAGGTGTGCGTGGACAGACGGGCGGCCCCGGCGCGTCGGGCGATGCCTTCGACGGTCTTCGACCAGCTGGAAGCGCCCAGCGGGGCGCCGCAGTTGCGGTTCGACATCGACCGGAACAGCGGCCCGTCGATGCGGCCGAACAGTGTGCGACGTTCGCGGAGATAGGCCACGAACAGTTGCGACGAGGTGGTGCCGAAGGCCACTTCCCGGGCCCTTTGGGACTTGGTGGTCTCCGCCCGCAGGTGGATCAGACGGTGCGCGGGCTCGAAATCCTCGACGTCGAGCTGGACAAGCTCTTCACGGCGCAGAGCACCGTCGTAGGCGAGCGTGACCATCAGCCGATTGCGCAGCGATTCCGCCGCGCAGGCTGCCAGAATCCGCTGCCACACGTCCTCGTTGGGGATCCAGGGAGCCTGCTCGATATGCCGTACGAGACCCTGGCGGGGTCTGCGGCCGCCACGGCCTGCCTGCCCTCGGCGGACCGGGTTCTGCTCGCGCAGGCCGTCCTCCACCAAGTACTCGTAGAAGGACCGGACAGCGACCAGGCGTTGTTGGATGGTTGCGTTCGCCAAACCCGTCCGGGTACGAGGCGGAGCCTTCGACGGCGGACGCAATGACCGGTCCAGCATGTCCCTGATCCAGGCGGCGACGGTGTCCGCGCGGGCCAGCAGCGGGTCCGTGCCTTCCGATGCACAGAACCGCAGGTGATCCTCGACCGCCCGCCCGTACGCGTCGATCGTGTTGGGTGCTCGACCGATGTTGGCTGTGAACTGCAGCCACCTGCGGGCCAGTTGATGCTCTGCGACAGTGGGGAACTTGCCCCACGGGATCGGGGCCATGACTGCAAGGTAAGGGTTTGTAGCCGCGACAGCGCGTGGCTGACAGGATCTGACTCATCGAGCGCGAGGAGGCACGAAGATGAACCATCGGGACCGCGTGAAAGCCCGATCCGTAGCTCGCTACTGGGCACAGCGGCTGTTCGGAATAGTCGCCATCGGTGCCTTGACACTGTTGGGCCTGGTGGCGCTGACGAACGGACCAGAGTCGTTCATCTTCTTCCTCAAGCGAGGCAGCCTGTCGCCACTCATCGCGATCTTCGTTGTAGCGACGTCGGCATGGCTGCTGCTCCTGATGGCTGGAGCGCGCGGCCAATCGACACGAAACGGCCTGAGGTCTGAGCTGCCCGTGGACGGCAAGATGATCTCTTCCGATTCCACATAAAGCAGAACGTGCAGTACGACTTCGGCCAGTGCACGCCGAACCGCTCCAGCAGGTAGGCCTCGCACCGCTGCCGGTTCCAGCCCCAGTCGATGAGCGGGAACTCCCCGGTACGCCCGGGCATCTTCGAGGTGACCTGGTCGCCGAGGCGGCGGCCTTCCTCGTCGGCGTTGAAGCCCATGATCTGGCGGAACGGGCGGCCGCCGAAGACCTGCTTGAGCCACCAGTCGCCGACGTCTCCCTTCGCCCACAGGCTGCATTTGCGGGTGCCGGCCACCTGGGGCACCGTGCCGACGGACTCCTGGTCGTCCCACAGCGTCCACGGCCCGCGCGCGATGAGCCGCTCGGGGTGGCGGGAGTCGTCCAGGATCGTGAACCCGTCGGCCTGGAGGTGCCCGTTGCGTGCCAGCTGGACGAAGCGCACGCCGTTCTCGCGCAGCAGCGGGATCATGAACTCGTCGGCCAGGAGCCGGGTTTCGGGCCACTCGCTGCCGGTGGCCATGTAGAGGACGGCGGTGCGGTCGAGGTCGATGCCGTGCGCGTCCGGGGCGGTGAGCATCTTGGCGATGTAGGCCGAGGAGTCAGCGCCGGCGCCCCAGTTGATGATGGTGTCCAGGTCGTCGTCGGCGGCGCTGAGGCCGGGCAGTGACGGCGTGTACGTCGTACGGGACATGGCGGCTCTCACTCCTCGAGGGGCCGGTCGGTCAGCCGCTGGGCGGAGACGATGAGCAGGCGGTCGTCGGCGGGCCACGGGTCGCAGGACTCCCAGGGATCGCCTTGGGACAGCACCACCACCTCGCCGGGCTTCGTGATGAGGCAGCACACGCCGCATTTGCACGACGGGTCGAAGGGCTCGGGGTGGGCGATGTAGGGGGTGTTGAAGTAGTCGGCGCCGTCCTTCCCGACCGCGGCCAGGAGCAGGTCGCCGTCCGCGACGTCGCCGGCGCGGGCCACGCGCGCGTGCGGCAGGGCGAGCGCGAGATGGGGGTCCGGGCTGTTCACGGCGAGCTGTTTGTCGATGAGGCGGGCGTTGCCGCTGGAGCGGACGTCGCCGGTGGCGGGCGCGGCGAGCAGGGGCCGGTGAAGGTCGACCGCAGTCTCGGCCGCGTGCATCGCCACGACGTGGTCCAGGGCCTCGACGAGGATCACCGCCCGGGCGAGCGCGGCCAGCAGGGCGGCGCTGGCCTTCAGCGTCGCGCCGCTGGCTTCGGTGCCGGGCCGGGAGAGACTGACGGCCGCGCCGCCGCTGTTGAGGATGGAGCGCAGCAGCGGGGCGTGTGCGTGGGGGTGGGCACCGTCGAGGCCGCGGGGCAGGACGGCGAGGGTCGCCCGGCCCGTCTCGGCGGCGGCCTGGTGGGCGGTGGAGTCGACGCCGTAGGCGAGCGTGGCGGTGACGGTGTGGCCGGCCTCGGCGAGGGCGGTGGCGAAGTCGTGCGCGCGGGTGACGGCCTGCTCGGTGGGGACCCGGTTGCCGGTCACGGCGACGGCGCTGTCGGTCAGCCGCGCAAGTCGCTCGCGGCCGCTGACCCACAGGCCCAGCGGGCAGGCGGGGCCCATGTCGGCGAGGGCGGTGGGCCACTCCTCGTCCGAGGGGATGACGAACGGGCAGGTCAGCTCTGCTTGGGCGAGTTCCTCGGATGGCCGGTAGGAGGCAAGGAGTCCGCTGCCGTCGCTGCGGACGCGCCGGTCCCACACCTCGGCCGGGGTGTACTCGGTGAGGTCGGCGGCGAGTTGGCCTGGAGTGAAGTGGGCGGCGAGCGCGGCGCGGGCGGCTCGTTCGGACAGGGCGTGTGCGGGCATGGGCGGCCGGCCTTTCGGGCAGGGCGCGGCACCGGCAGGCGAACCGGTGCCGCGCTGGGGCGGGCGAAGGGGGAAGTGATCAGCTGCCGACGGGAAGGGGAGGGCCGTCGGCGGCTGCGGTGGAGTGGCCGGGCTAGGACCAGTTGGCGGACCGCTTTTGCTCCCACCAGGCGGGTGGGCCGCCCGGTCCGGTGGCTGGTCGGGACGCGGTGGCGGGCTGAGGCGCCGGGGGAGCGGTGACCGGTGGAGCGGTGACCGGGCGGGCGGCGATCGGGCTGGGCAGGCTGGTCTCGGTGTAGGCGATGCGCCTGCGCAGGCTGATGCCGAGGTCGTCGATGCTCAGGTAGATGGAGTCGTCCTTGACCCCGGTGATGCGTCCTTTGACCAGGACGTTGACCCCGTCGACGAGCGATTCGGCGGCGTTGCTGGCCAGGTCGCGCCAGGCGGTGCAGATGTAGGGGATCGGCTCCAGGTCACGCCACTTCTGCGCGGTGGCATCCCACTGCGTGGGGGTCTCGGTGAGGCGGAACCGGCAGACGGCGATGCCGTCTTGGGTGAAGCGGACTTCCACGCCACCGGCGACGGTGCCGGTCACGTGCGTGACGGACGGGGCCATGCGAACACCTCCTATTTAAAATAATAGTGTTTCTTGGGTGATGGTCAACCCCCCTGTCGGCACTTCCCGCCGCCGGAGGGTGCGGTACGGCGGGTGAGACGCCGGAAGCGTGCCTTCCACCCGGTCGGCTGCGCCGGGGCCGGCGGCGGGGTGAGGTTGTCGAACACCGTGGCGTCCCCGATCTCCACCAGCAGCGGCACCGTGCTGTCGGCCCGGACCAACTGCTCGTCGGTGGTGTCCAGATGAACGGAGACCCGTACGGCCCCGCGGTCGGCGTCGAGGTAGGCGAACACGAGGATGCCCGCGATCTCCATGCAGGGCAGGCCCTCATCGTCAGGCCCCCGCATCGCGTGGAACACCGCCGTACTGTTCGCCTCCGCGCACTCCTCGGCGTCCGAGAGGCTGGGATTACGGGGCGCGAGCACGCAGCGGGAGATATCCGCGTCGTACAGCGTGTAGCCCTCGATGTCCTCCCTCGACCCGTAGAAGAGCTCCACGGCCCTGCGGTCGTCGGCGGGCGGACGGAACGGGACGCCGTCCTCGCCCGCCACGTCGTCCCAGGAACTGCGCACGTCCCGCGCCAGCGACGCAAGCGCCGAGGTTTCGTCAGACCAGAGCGTGACATCGTCACTGTGCCGGTCCCACTGGCGCAGCACCCACGCGCGGCCTGTCACTTGCGGGGTGAGGTTCTCCTCGACCGCGAAGCTGAAGCGGCTCAGCCACCCTTCGAGGATGCTGACGGTGTCCGCACCCGGCCATTCGCCGGTGCGCTCCTGGAGGCCGTCCATCAGGTCGGCCAGATCGATGATGGCCCCGCCTGTGGGCGTGGCCGGGTCCGGTGTGATCGGCATGGCGGATTCCTTCCGTGCGGAACGGGGCGGTCAGGCCCCGCCCATCAGGGCGTTCCAGAGGTCCATCAGGTGTTGCGCATCCGGGCTGAGGGTCGCGGTGCGCAGTACGCGTTTACGCAGGACGGGGGCGTCGAGGCTGATGCCGGAGGGCACATCGGGCCGCTCGGGCAGCGAGACCAGCCGGTAGTTCCGGGTGTGGATCATCCAGGCCTCGTACCGGTCGGCGGGGCTGCCGCTTCGGGCGGCGTGCCCCTCGTCCGTCGTGCGGGACAGGCAGAGGCAGGACGGATCGGTGCAGGGCCGTCCGGCCGGGTGGCTGACCAGGACCGGGCTGCGGCGGTAGTGCATGACGGTGCCGTTTACGCGAACTCCCGCGGGTTCCTTGGAGCGTTCTTGCCGCTGGTGGCCGCACAGGCAAGGCCGCGACGGGTTCGTGGGACTGATGGGAGATTCTGACATTCGGTCGAGATTGCTGAAGGTTCGCTGATATCTTCGGCGCACTGTCGCTCCTGGTGAAGTGAGTGAGGACTCTGTGGCGTTAGCGACGGTGCGCTCGCTGGGTTCGCCGCGAAGCCTGCGCACGGAGCAGGAGTACGAGGACTACGAGCAAGAGCTCGTGGACCAGTACCTGCTGGCGTCCGTCGGAGCCGGGGTCGAGGACGTCACGATCGCGGGCGACCGGGCGGTCCTCTTCGAGCTGATCCGGTTCGTGGGCCGGCCGGTGTGGACCGTGCAGCCAGACGACGCCGACCGTTTCCTTGTCCACCAGCGCAAGGTCCGGGGCCTGGCGAAGGGCACCGTGCACAAGAAGGCGGGCTCGATTGCCCAGTTCTTCGACTTCCTCATCGCTCGCTACCAGGGCGATGTGCATGCGCTGACCGGACACGTGCTGGTCCAGCCGATCGACGAGTTCAACCGCCCGGCCAAGGCCGACTACGGTTCGCCGCGCATTCCGCCGTCTTCCTCGGAGGTCGGCGACCTGTTCTCGGCCTGGCGGACGTCGCTGCTGTCGGCGCGCAAGTACCTGCCGGCCGCCCGGGATTACTTCGCCGCGTCGCTGTGGCGGCGCGCAGGGCTGCGGATCGGCGAGACCAGGATGCTCGACATCCGCGACTGGCGGCCCGACCTGGGTGAGTACGGCAAGCTGCACGTCCGGCACGGCAAGGGCAGCCGTGGCCGAGGCCCCAAAGCCCGGCTCGCCCCGGCGATCAACTCGGTTGATGCCCTGCTGAACTGGTGGCTCACCGACGTACGCCACCAGTTCGGCGACGACTACATGGACCCCGACGCTCCGCTGCTGCCCAGCGAGCGCCGTGACCCGCACACCGGCTGGTGCCTCCGCGTGGGCGACGACGCTCTTCGCTCCGGGCTGGCCAAAGCCGTCGGGCTGTACCTGCCGTCCTGGTCCGGCCGCCTCACGCCGCACGGGCTGCGACACTTCTGCGCGTCCGAGTACTACGCCCAGGGGCTGGACCTGAAGGCGATCCAAGAGCTCCTCGGACACGAGTGGCTGTCCACTACGACCCGTTATGTCCACGTTCATGACGACCACATCGAACACACCTGGGCTGCGGCGAATGAACGGGTCGCCGCCCGGCTCGGGGCGAGCGACGGGAAGTGACACGGTGCGCTGGAACCTGCGGATGAAGGCCGCGGAGCAAGGTATCTGGAAGTCCACCGAGATGCGCCGCCGCCTGGCGAAGGCCGGGCTGGAGATCAGTGCGGGGAAGATGTCCGCGCTGTGGACCGGCACCCCGACCACCGTGCGCCTGGACGACCTGGACATCATCTGCGCCGTCCTGGGCTGCACCACCGGCGACCTGCTGATCCACGAGCCCGAGGCCGCGGCGGCCCGACGCCCGGCCAAGCCGACCGAGGCCGAGGCCGGCGGGGCAGGCACGGTCACACCCCGGCTCGGACGCAACCGCACACTGCCACCGGCGTGACCGCTCCACGAATGTGCCCGACGTGCGGGTTGCGCCCGGTCGCTCACAGCAAGGCCAAGTACTGCTACAACTGCCGTACGCGTGGCTCGCACACGCCACCACCGTGCCGCCGCTGCGGCTCGCCGGACTACTACACAGCCGGGCTGTGCCGCCGCTGTCACAAAGGTGCACCCCCACTGCCCGACTCGTGCCAACGGTGCGATGCCTGGGGCCTGTTCAAGCCCACCGGCGGCATCTGTGCCGCCTGCCAGGACTGGGCCCGACGTCACCCCGGCGAAGCCGAGTGCACTTCCTGCACACGTATCAGGTCGCTCAACGCGGAAGGCGAGTGCCGCCTGTGCTGGCGCCGGAGCCGGTCCTGGGCACGTGACCCGTCCGACCCCGACCGTCTCGAAGCCGTCAACGGCGGTCACCAGCTCTTCTTCAATGGCATGGAACACCGCTTGGCGCTGATGGTGCCGCCCCACCGCCGCCCGCCGCCCCGGCGCTTCCGCACCCGCCGCACCCGCTCGCGCCGGCGGCCCGTCCTGCGACCGATTACCGCTGCCGCCCACCGACAACTCGTCCTGTTCGACGCCCGCCGCGACTACGCGCGCATGCGCACCCTGACGGTTCCCGAACCCGTACTGCCCGAACTGCTGGAGTCCCTCGAAGCCAGCTGCCTGCAACTCGGCGAACAACGTGGCTGGACCCGCGACGCAACCGGCGCAGTCAACCGCGCACTCAAGCTCCTACTCGCCACCCAGGACACCCCGGGAGCACCGATCGAAGCCAGCACCGTGGCCATGCTCCGCGAGCTCGCGCTCCCGGTCCAACCGACCATCGACGTCCTGGACCACGCCGACTTCGTGACGGACAACCGTACCCCGGTCGTCATCACTTGGGTGGAACGGAAGACCGCTCACCTGCCCGCGAAGATACGCAGCGAGATCTGCACATGGGCCGAGATCATGCTGCGCGGCAGCACCATCACGCCACGGCGCCACCCGCGTTCCCACCGTACGATCCGCAACCACCTCTACGCCGCATTGCCCGCGCTCAACTCCTGGGCGCGGACCCGGGACTCGCTTCGCGAAGTCACCCGCGACGATGTGCTTGCCGTTCTGCCCACCGGCGGGACCGCCCGCAACGAGATGCTCTCCGGCCTGCGATCGATCTTCCAAGTCCTTCACGGCCGCAGACTCGTGTTCACCAACCCGACCACGCGGATGAAGGTCGGCATGCCCGAAACCCGCACGCCGGTGTCGATGGACGTCCCAGTGCTGCGGAGCCTCATCGACACCCCGAATCCAACCCGAGCCGCCTGCGGATACCTCCTGATCTTCCATGGCCTGCGGCCCCACCAACTCCGAACCCTGCACGTCACTGACATCGTCGACGGCCGGCTCCACATCGAGGGCAGGAAGATCCTCCTCGCCCCGCAAGCACGAGCCGCCCTCAACCGCTACCTCGCCCACCGAGACCTGTGCAACATGAAGTACGCAGGTCACGGGTCTGGTGTGCGGGGCGGGCGGGGTACTCGCGCTGGTCGTCGGCGGGTGTCCATGGTGAAGATCGTCTGACCTGTCGCCAGGGCCGTTGTCGGGTTCTGCTGCGCCGAACGCCACGCTCGCTCGTGTCCGCTCTCGATCGGTCAGCGTGCGGCCGAGTATGCCGGCACACATGGCAGGGGCCGATGTGGCGAAGTGATGTCGGACAGTGTCGAAATCGACTGGCTGCGCGCCTAAGGATGGAGGGCTTTTCGTTGGCCTGTGGCGGCGGACCGTACGATCGCGTCAAGGAGTCGGTGGCGCTTGACGGCGTGGGTGAAGTCCGGGACGACAGCCGTTCCGTGGACGAGGTCGTCCCGAATCGCGGCGTAGGCGTGCACCAGCGTGTGGATCACTGTTCCGGCCAGGCCGGGATAGTCGTCGTAGCCGCTGGGCAGCGTGACCTTCGTAGGCCGACCGCCGCCGCGTGTGCCACGCACCGTGACCGGACCGATGTGCGGGAACTCGGCGGCGGTAATCTCAAGTCTCCCCTCCGTGCCGTCGATGATCAGAGAGAACCCTGCACCCGATGGGGCGCCTCCACGGTGGTGGACGGACAGGATCGCCCCGCCCGCCACGGTGCCCGAGATCGCGATCTGGTCCTCGGCGGTCATCGGAACGACCTGCCCGGTGCGCCCGAGGGGAACCTGGCGGCGCCGGGTCGCGGTCGTAGCGACCACTTCCTGAAGCTCGCCGACGACCATCGACACCAGGTCGATGGCGTGTCCGAACGCGATGGTCAGCATCGTGGCCCCGAGCTTGCGGTCGAGCGTGTAGACCATGTTCGGAGACACCGGAGTGCCCCATTCGGTCGAAGACGCCACGACGGTGGCGGAGAGCACTTCCCCCACGAATCCTTCGGACACGAGGTCGGCCAGCCAGCGGAAGGTAGGCGAGGAGCGTCCCTGAAGACCGACGAAGGTGCGCGTCGTCCCGGCGGTATGCTCCATCTCCTCGGCCTCGCGCAGGTCGACGGCGAGCGGCCACTCGGAGAGCACCGGCACTCCCGCCTTCAGCACGGGCAACACGAGTTCGCGATGCTGGGGCACTTTGACGGCGACAACAACGAGGTCGACGTTCTCGTCGCTGGCGAGCTGCCCGACCGATGTGTACGCGGGTACGCCATACGCCGCTCCTGCGGCCTGGGCCGAGGCTTCGGAGCTCGCCGCCAGCGCGCGAAGCTCGATCCCGTCGACGGCGCTCAGCGCGGGCAGGTGAGCCCCGGCCGCCCAGCCTCCCGTGGCGCTCAGGCCGACGATGCCGACGCCGATCGGCTTACGGGGGTCAGGCACCGAGCTGCCGCCTCAGGGTCTCGGCGTCGTGCAGGGCCGTCATGTGCACGAACCGCCCGTCACGAACCTGGTAGATGGCGTACTCGACGATCTCGAACGAGGCGCCGGTGGGAGCCACGCCGAGCCACTCCTTGGCGGGCGTGCCCGTGTTGGTCAGACGGGCGGCCAGGCGATCACCATCGACCGCGGTCTCCCGGGGCTCCCAGTGGAAGTCCGGGACCGCGTCGATGTCGCCGTTCAGCACAGCGATGACCTGGTCCCGAGTGCCCGGCTCGCCGTTCAGGGTGGTCTCGTCGTTGATGAACTCGTCCATGCGGTAGATCTCGTGGGCGTTGAGCGCCCCGATGTAGCGCAGGTAGAACTCGCGCAGGTCGGTGTCGGACATGATCTCCTTCTTCGGCCCCCGGAGCGGAGGTCATGCTCGGTGTTTCGCGACGGCTCTTGACGGTTTCGTCACGGTGATCGTCGGCAGGGGGAGGAACCACTGCTCGAAACTTCCGTCCCGGACGGTACCGAAGTTTTGCCGCACCGTCACGGCCCTCATGCGCGGAGAAGGTCTCACCAGGGCGAGCGAAGGGGTGCAGCCGCTATGCAGGCCAGCCGAGCAACGCCGTGTCGACGATCTCGTCGAGCTCAGCAGGACCGAGGCCGTTGGCGGCCTGCACTGCGATGCCGAAACCCATCGTCATGATGAACCGGGCAAGACGCCGAGGGTCGGCGTTGCGCGGAAGATCACCCTCGTGGACGGCACGCAGGAAGCGCTCCTCAAGGCGGACCCCCGCGCCGTTGCGCCAGTCGACAAGCAGGTCGTGGACGGCCCGGCTCTCGTCGCTCGACGCCAGCGCACCCTGCACGGTCAGGCATCCGGAGGGGCCGCCGGGAGGGGTCGTGGTGCAGACCGCTCCGCGGAGGAACGCCAAGGCCACAGCCCGTGCGGTGGGCTCCTCCAGGGCGCGCGTGGCATAGGCGGCCGGCCCCGCGCCGTAGCGCTGGAGGGCCTTGCGGAACAACTGCTCCTTGTTGCCGAAGGCCGCGTACATGCTCGTCTTGGTGATCCCCATGGCACCGGTCAGTTCAGCGAGGCTTGCACCTTCGTACCCTCGCGCCCAGAACACCCGCATCGCGCGTTCCAGCGCCTGGTCGATGTCGAATCCTCGAGGCCGACCCATGACGGCCCTGCGGGAGTTACTCATGCCACAAGCGTACCTCTCGGTACAGATCTACGCTGACCAGCAGTTTCATCCCACCCAGGTGGCGAACGCAGTTCAGTACCGGTCGGTCTTGATGTGCTAGGTTCTGCACCGACCGGTACTTAATTGATGGGAAGGGAAGTCCGCGCCATGAAAACCGTTTCGCTCGGCAGCCTCAAGGTCTCGCGCATCGGTCTCGGAGCCATGGGAATGTCGGCGTTCTACACCGGCGCCGGCCAGTTCGACGACGAGTCGATCCGCACGATCCACCGCGCTCTGGACCTCGGGGTCACCCATATCGACACCGCTGAGGGGTACGGCCCCTTCATCAACGAGGGGCTGGTCGGCCGGGCCGTGCAGGGGCGCCGAGACGAGGTCGTGCTGGCGACCAAGTTCGGACTGATCTCCCACACTGGTGGCACGGCTCCGGACAGCACCCCGGCCAACATCCGCCTGGCCGTGGAGGGATCACTGAAGCGCCTGGGTACCGACTACATCGACCTCTACTACCAGCACCGGGTGGACCCCGGCACGCCCATCGAAGAGACCGTTGGCGCGCTGGCCGAACTGGTGGCCGAAGGCAAGATCCGCCACATCGGCCTGTCGGAGGCCGGCCCCGCCACGATCCGCCGCGCTCACGCCGTGCATCCGGTCACCGCGGTCCAGTCCGAATACTCCCTGTGGACCCGCGACCCGGAGGCCGAGATCCTGCCCGTCCTGCGCGAACTGGGTATCGGCTTCGTGCCGTACTCCCCGCTTGGCCGCGGCTTCCTGACCGGCAACATCCGCTCCCTGAACGATCTTGACACCGACGACTGGCGCCGCACCAACCACCGCTTCGCCGACGGCAACCTGGAACGCAACCTGCGAATCGTCGACGAGGTCCGGGCCGTAGCCGCCGAGATCGACACCACGCCCGCGCAGGTCTCCTTGGCCTGGCTGCTCGCCCAGGGTGACGACATCGCGCCCATCCCCGGCACCAAGCGAGTCGCCCGGCTGGAGGAGAACGCCGCCGCCGACCACATCGAGCTCACTGCCAGCCACGTCGCCCGCCTGAACGACCTGCCCCGGGCCTCCGGCGAGCGCTACGACGCGGACAACATGGCCGCCATCGACCGCTGATCGAAGACGTACCACCACGCACGCCGCGGGTCGGCATCCGGGCGAAGAGTGCCGCATTCCCAATGAGACTGTGCAACATGAAGTACGCAGGTCACGGGCCTGGCGTGCGGGGTACTCGCGCTGGTCGTCGGCGGGTGTCCATGGCGAAGATCGTCTGACCTGTCGCCAGGGCCGTTGTCGGGTTCTGCTGCGCCGACCGCCGTGCCCCTCCTACGATCCCTGACCGGGCCGGTGCCGGGAGAGCGCGGGGAGGGCGTGGGGATGCTGGAGCTGGAGCGGATCACGGCTCGCCGGAATGAACTGGACACGCTTGCCGAGGAGTTGGCCAAGCAGCTGGCGGAGGTCCAGGCCGAGCGGGAGGAGTTGGTGATCGCCGAGCGGGTCCTGCACCGGCTGGCCGAACAGGACCGGGCTGTGGCGGAGGCCACCCGGGCCGTCGCCCCGACGGCGGCCCGGGTGGCGGGACGGGCTGTTTTGCTGATCCCGCCACCGCGGCGGGACGGGCGATGAGGCCGCGCTGCCCGCTGACTACCGCAAGATCCTGGCGATCGTGCGGGCTGCCGACGGCCCGGTGCAGGTCAGGGCCGTCGGCGAGGAGCTGGGCCTTGAGGTGACGGTGCGCGGGAAGCTGGAACCGTTGCGGGCGAAGATGACCAAGCCCGCCGACCGGGCTGGCTGCACAAGCGTCCTGACGGCAGGTTCGCCGCACGCTCCCAGGCGTAGGGAGGCGGGCGCCGACGGGGCGTAACTGGCGGGCCCCCGGCGGCAGTTGAGTTTGGTGTGAAGAAGAACAACCATCCCGTCGAGGGCCCTGACGGCCTTGTCTACACTGCCCGCCTGCCGCTGTCGAGTGCCACCCTGAACTGGCTCGCCGGCCTGATCCGCGGCCACCTGAAGAAGATCAGGTCACGGTGGCGGGCCCTGCCTCCGGGACGGATCTCCGCCCTCGTGCTGGCCGTACTGCGCTGTGACCAGCGGCCGGGTGATCTGGCCGGTGGCAACGGGATACACCGCACCACTGTGACCCGGTGGGTCAGGGAAGTCGTCGGCCTGCTGGCCGCCCGCGCCCCGCGCCTGGACCGCGCCCTCAAAGAGGTCGCCCGCAAGGGTGGCGGGATGGTGCTGCTGGACGGCACGCTGATCCGCACCCGCCGGCGCTCCGGCAAAGAGAACCGAAGAACTACTCCGGCAAGAGCAAATGCCATGGCCTGCTCGTGATCGCGCTCACCGACGATCGCGGCCGGCTGCTCTGGGTCTCGGCGGCCCGGCCCGGACGGACCTCGGAGATCACCGCCTGTCGACACGACCAGCTCACCGCCAAGCTGCGGGCGGCCGGTCTCGGGGCGATCGCCGACCTGGGCTTCGTCGGGCTCGACGACAGCGACCCCGACACCGGCCCCGCAGTGATCACCGGTTACAAGGCCGCCCGGAACCGGCCCCTGACACGAGGACAGAAGCTGTCGAACACCGCACTGGCAGCGGTCCGGGCACCGGTGGAGCACGGCTTCGCCCATCTCAAAAACTGGCGCGTGCTCGGCAAAGTCCGCACCGACCCGACCTGGGCGACCGCCCTGGCAGGGCCCTGCTCGTCCTCACGAACCGCGAAGTGTCCCGGTGACCGACGATCTTCACCGAAGTCATCCACCCACGACCAGCACGAGCATCCCGAACCCCGCGCACACCAGACCCGTGACCAGCAACTTCACGATGCACAGTTCTCACCGGGAGCGGCAGTGGCCCAACAGCGGCAACCCACACCTGTTCATCAACCTTGCAACGGCCGGGCGCCTGACGCCCGTGACCGGCAAGTGGATCAACACCGTACTCGGCGTCCCAGCCCAGACCCTGCGCGAAGACCGCATCCTCGACGAAGCGCACGCCAGCGATGGCGACGCCCGTCGCCTTGCGGATCTCTTCGGCCTCACGGTCAATGCCGCTCAGCGCTACACGGCCACTGTCGACCATGTCAGCTTCGCCGAACACCAACGACGACAAGGACAGTCCACCGACTCGTGAACCCACCGCTTACCTCCCGATTTCGAGTTCGCGCCCTGGGCCGACCGGCAGCCGACCCCAGGGCTACTTCGTCAGCTGGCCTTCTTCGGCTTCGGGACGCGGCAGGGGCCAAGGGCCTTCCCAGCAGGCAGCACGAGCGAGGCCAGGACCGGCCTCTGGTTCCGGTCGCAGCCTCGCTCGTGCCGGAGGTTGCTATTGCAGTCAGCAACCGCCGGAGGGCGCGCGTATCTGGAGCGCCACCGGGGAGTCACAGCAACCGTGCCTTCCGACGCTTCCGGTCCCGGACAGAGGCAGCTCGACTTCAGCGGCTTCCTGGTCGGGGGTGAACGCGGTGTTCGCGGAGTGGTCTGCTTGCTGTGGCCCGGCTCTTGTGCGGTCAGCCGACGGAGACAGCCTCAGCGGGGTCTGTCTCGTCCGCGACCGCGGAGGGTGTGTTCTTGGGGCCGCGGAGGGCAATGTAGACGAACAGGACGCCCATGATGACGGAGCCTGCCCACATGGCCTGCTGCCAGCCGTCGACGAAGGACTGCTGCGCTGCGCGGAGCACCTCTGGTGCGTGCCGTCCGGTGCTGCCCGCCACCTCAACGGCGTTGGCGACGCCTTCCCGGGCGGTGTCCGCGGCGCCTTGGGGAACGCCGTGCAGCTTGTCGTCGATGGCGTTGCGGTAGCCGGCGGACACGAGCGCGCCGAGCAGGGCGACGCCGAGTGCGGTGCCGAATTCGCGGGTGACGTCGTTGAGGGCGGAGGCGACACCCTGCTTCTCGCGCGGCAGGGAGGCGGTGATGACCTCCGTGGACGGGGTCATCGACAGGCCCATGCCGACGCCCATGGCGAGCAGGCCGGGCAGGACGGACAGGTAGCCGCCGCCGACGGAGACGAACAGCGCCATGAGCGCCATGCCGACGCCGGCCAGTGCGATGCCCACCACCATGGTCGAGCGTGCGCCGATCCCTGCGGCCAGCTTGGGGGCCAGGCCGGAGGCCATCATCATTGCGACGGCCATGGGCATCATCGCGACCGTGGACAGCAGGCCCGACCAGCCGAGTACGGCCTGGAAGAACGGGAAGAGGACCACGCCGATGCCCGCCTGAACGCCGAAGACCACCAGCAGCGTGACCGATCCGCCCGACAGTCCGCGCTCCCGGAACAGCCGCACGTCCAGCAGGGAGGCGTCGCGGCGGTGCAGTTCCCAGGCTATGAACCCGACCGTGGCGATAAGGCCGACGGTCAGGCTGATCAGCGTCGCGGGGGCGGTCCAGCCGCGTTCGGGGCCTTCCTGCAGGACGAAGATGAGGCCGGTCACGGCGATCGCGGAGAGCAGGGCGCCGACGGTGTCGAATCGGTGGGCCGAGGTCTCGCGGGAGTTGGGAACCGACTTCAGCGTCATGGCAAGGGCCACGAGGACCAGGACCGCCGGCAGGACGAACAGCCAGCGCCAGTCGGCGACGTCGACGAGGAGCGCGGAGAGGAACATGCCCAGGATGCCGCCGCCTCCGGCGATACCGGTCCACACGCCGATCGCCTTGCCGCGCTGCTCTTCGGGGAAGGTGGAGGTGATGACGGCGAGCGTGATGGGCATGATCATGGCGGCGCCGATGCCGCTGGCCACGCGGGCGGCGAGCATCACTTCGGCCGTCGGGGCCAGGCCCGCGACCACGGTGGCGATGCCGAAGATGCTCAGTCCGGCGATGAGCATGGGCTTGCGGCCCAGGCGGTCGCCCAGGGCGCCGAGCGGCAGCAGCAGCGCGGCCAGGGCGAGGGTGTAGATGTTGATGATCCACAGGACCGTGCTCTGGGAGGCGCCGAATTCCACGGCCATGTGGGTCTGCGCGACGTTCAGCCCGGTCACCGAGGCGATGACCGCCATCAGGGCGATGGAGACGGTGATCAAGATCATGCGCAGCTGACGCGCATCGGGGGCACCCCGGCCACTGGACTGCACGGCCGGTACGGGCTGGTTCGTACTCATGGATTCCTCTCAAAAGGGCATGCCAAGTCAGCGCCGGAGCAGGACCGGTCGCCGGGTGAAGGGGGTGGGCGGGCCCCGGGCCGCCGCACGCATCGAGGGCATGCAGCGGCCGGTGCCGCGCCGGGATGTCAGAGGGCCGAAGGTTCGCCCTGGGCTGCGGCGAGGGCCGCGTCGGTGTCCGCGGTGGCCAGCACGCTGTTGATGTGGGCGCCGGCCAGGGCGCCGGCCGCTGCGGAGGCGCCGACCTGGGCGGCAAGGTCGGTGGCGTTGCCCGCCACCCACACGCCCGGCACCTCGGTGCTGCCCGCCATGCCGGAGGCCAAGCCGCGGCCCATGTTGTCGGGCAGGTCCTGCACCGGCAGCTTCAGACCGTCCAGGCCCTCGGTACGGGCCTCCATCCGGGTGGCGACCGCGAGGACGCGGCGGGCCACGACCTGCCCGTCGGCCAGGCGCACCCCGGCGAGGCTGCCGTCCTCGTTGTTGACGACCTCCTCCACCGGAGTGTCGACGATGCGGATGCCGCGGGCGGCGAACCGGGCGCGGGTGGCCTCATCCAGGTCAGTGCCCTGCGCGAAGAAGGTCAGATCCCCGGTCAGCTGCCGGAACAGGAACGCATGGCCGATGGAGGCCGGGCCGGTGCCGAGGATACCGATGGGCTCATCGCGCACCTCCCAGCCGTGGCAGTACGGGCAGTGCACCACACCGTGGCCCCAGTGCTCGGCGAGGCCGGGGACCTCGGGCAGCACATCCTTCAGGCCCGTGGCCACCAGGACCCGGCGCGCACTCACGCTCCGTCCGTCGGCCAGGGTGACGGTGAACCGCAGATCCCCGTCAGCCGACGGGGCGGCGGGCTCGGCCGAGGTCACCTCACCGAAGGCGACGCGCCCTCCGTACTGGCGCACTTGCTCCCGGCCTCGCTGAAGGATCTCGGGCGGCGGGGTGCCGTCCAGGACGATGAAGCCGTGCATGGCCTCGGCGGGCGCGTTGCGCGGGGAGCCGCTGTCGATCACGACGACCGAGCGACGAGAGCGGGCGAGCATCAGCGCACCGTTCAGCCCCGCGGCGCCCCCGCCGATCACCACCACGTCGACCGTCCCACCGGGCAGTGCGTCGCTCGCGTACGGAGAAGTTGTCACAGCCATGGCCTCCTGCCTTTCCTCGTGCACCGGTCCCAGACGTTGCGGACCATCTGCACACGACGTTAAAGCCGGTCTTGCCGTGAAGGCATACACTGTTGCTCGTGACGCAAGAAGATGGAGATCTGGACAGCCTCGTACGCAAACGCCTCCGCGCCTTGCGGGTCGCGCAGGGCTGGTCCCTGGAGGAACTGGCTTCCCGTGCCCACCTCAGCCAGTCCTCACTGAGCCGCATCGAGAACGGCCAGCGCCGCCTCGCACTGGATCAGCTGGTCACCCTCGCCCGCGCCCTGGACACCACGCTCGATCAGCTCGTGGAGACCGCCACCGACGACGTCGTCACCAGCCCGACGATCGACAGCACCCACGGCCGGATACGCTGGACCATCAAGGCGGACCCCGGGATGAGCGTGGTGCGCCAGCGCATGACCGAACCGCCCCCCGAGAACCCGGCCCGCATGCGCGCCCACCCGGGGCGCGAATGGCTCGTCGTCCTGTCCGGCACGGCGATCCTCATGCTCGGCCACCGCCGCTTCCGCCTTGAGGCCAACCAGGCCGCCGAGTTCCCCACGATGATGCCGCACGCGATCGGCGCCGAACGCGGACCCAGCGAGATCCTGGGCATCTTCGACCGCGACGCCCGCCGCGGGCACCAGCGCGACAGCGGCGACGACCCCCAGGGCGCTCCCGAGTGACAGTGAGGCCGCGCGACGGCCGTCCCTGGCGGTGACCTCTTGCGCGTCGGGCAGCACCCTCCACCATCACCTTGCGTAAACAGGGACACTTCGTGCTGCAGGCGCATATCCGTCTTAACGTGAAGAGCATGAACCACGCACGCACCCACACTCCCCACGACGGCGCTTCGCACAGTCACCACCACGAGCACGCAATGGACGGCCAGGCGGAGATCCTCGACCTGGACGCCGAGGTCCTCGCCGAACACACCGCCACCATCACCGCGTGGCTGCCGCTGCAGACCGCCCCGCACCACATCGTCGACCTGGGCTGTGGCACGGGCGCGGGCACTTTCGCCCTCCTCAACCGCTTCCCCGACGCGCACGTCACCGCCGTCGACGCCTCCGCCGAACACCTGCAGCGCCTGCGCACCAAGGCGTGCACCCGCAGCGTCCAAGAGCGCGTCCACACGGTGCAGGCCGACCTCGATGAAGCGGCCTGGCCCGACCTCGGCTCACCGGACCTGGTCTGGGCGTCGGCCTCGATGCACCACATGGCCCACCCCGACCGCGCACTGCGCAACGTCCACAGCGCGCTCGCGCCCGGCGGCCTGTTCGCCGTCGTCGAACTGGCCGGCCACCCCCGCTTCCTGCCCGAAAACGCCCCCGCGGACCGGCCCGGCCTGGAAGAGCGCGTCCACGCCGCAGCCGACCGCCGCCAAGCCGAACACATGCCCCACCGCGGCGCCGACTGGGGCCCGATGCTGACCGCCGCCGGATTCACCGTCGAGGGCGAACGCACCATCACCGTGAACCTCGAAGGCTCGCGCAGCGAAGCCATCGGCCGCTACGCCACCGGCGTCCTGCAGCGCATCCGCAGCGTCATCGCAGACAGGCTCTCCCCCGAGGACCTCACCGCGCTCGACCAGCTCCTCGACACCAGCAGCCCGCACAGCATCCTGCGCCGTGATGACCTGACGGTACGCACCGAGCGCACCGTCTGGGCTGCCCGCCGCACCTGACCACAGATGGTTCCTCCGGCCAGGGCGGCCCGCCTCCGAGCCCGCGGGCGGTGAATGGCTGGAACGCGGGGACTCATGACCTGCTCGAGGGGGAGCAACCTGGGATTCGTGAACCCGACGCTCTAGGCTGGCCGTTACACACCTCGACACACGGGTTCCGGCGGATCAATGCTTCAGAAATCGCGAACTGACGGGGGATCAGCATCGGGCAGTGGTCGGCGGTGTACGGCAGGCACTCGGGGTGCAGCGCCGGTTCCGGGAGCAGCCCTTGACGACGTCGGCGGGGCGGACGAGTAGGAAGCAGCGTTCGTCCAGCGGGTGTTCGCAGATCTGGCACAGGCGCCGCCGGAAGGCGTTGAGGGTCTTGTCGGCGTCGAGGACGCCGAAGGCGGCGTGGCCGTCGTGGATCAGGGTCACGTACGGCACCACCAGCCCGCCCGACAGCGGCCGGTGGGCACAGCGTTGGGGGATCGCGTGCATGGGGTGAGTTCCTTCGGATCGCGGGGGCGTGCCACGGGGCTCGTCTGCCGGATGTCAGCTGCTGGCCGGTGGGGGAGGGTCGGCGGGGCCGCCGGCCAGGAGCGCTTCCCAGCGGGCGTAGCGGCAGCCGGTCGCGTCGTGCAGGCGCAGGTGCAGCCAGTTGAGGTTGTCTCCGGCCCGGATGACAGCCTCCGCGCCGATGGCGGCGGCCCGGGGGTAGATGGTGCCGTCGTCGGGGTCGACCAGGACGACAATCAGTCCCTGGCGGTGCGGCACGTGGCGGAGCGTGAAATCGGTGTAGCTGCGGTCGTCCAGGAGCACGAGCGGAGCGCGCTGGTACTCCTCGGCGCTGAACAACGGCGATGGCATGTGCAGGCGGGGGACCGGGCTCGTCCGCAGGCCGACCGGATCGTCGTCGGTGCTGTCGCTGATCACCAGCACCGGGGCCTGCGGTCCTTCCCGGGGGGCTTGTGGTGGGGCGGACATGGCGGTGACACGTCGCTTTCGTGAGGACCGTGGCCAGGAAGAGGCCTCGGGAAAGGGGGAGTTGACGGCCCGCGGGCGGGGCGGCCGACGGGGCCGCCCCGCTCGCAGGCGTTCGCTCAGCCGAGCGGGTAGAGCACCAGCGCTGGGAGGGCGGTGTCGGGGATGCGGTCCCCGTACAGCTCGCGCAAGGACTGGTCCGCCTTGAGCTCCTCCGGCAGCGGGAAGATGTCGCCGACGAGCTCGCTGAGGGTCGGCGCGTACCGCGAGTGGCTGTAGCTGGAGAACGGAGAGA
Organism: Streptomyces sp. a15; assembly: GCF_059026085.1. Taxonomy (NCBI): domain Bacteria; kingdom Bacillati; phylum Actinomycetota; class Actinomycetes; order Kitasatosporales; family Streptomycetaceae; genus Streptomyces; species Streptomyces sp. A15. The sequence goes on from NZ_JBWLKM010000038.1 coordinate 77,893, forward strand.
AGAGGTTGCCCTCGGAGTCCCGGGACAGCACGACGAGCGTGTCTCCGGGCAAGTCCTTCCAGTCCTTGCGGACCAGGCGGCGCAGCACGGCGAGGGTCAGGGGGCGGTCGGGGGCCTCGCCGTCCGGGTCGGGGGACGGGGCCTGCGGCTGGTCGGTCATGACGGCGCCTTTCACGTGCGGGCCGGGCTGGGAGGGCCGGCCGGTTGATCAGCGGGTGGCGGGCACCGCCCCGTTGCCGGGGCGGTGCCGTCAGGTCCGGTCAGTCGTCCTCGATCTCCTCCAGGCAGGCGACGGGGATGCCGCTGCCCGGGAGCCGGAAGCGCGTCATGTCCTCGGGGATGCGGTACTTGGGCTTGCCCGGCTCGCCGTTGCGCGGGTCGCGGCGCAGGATGCGCGTGGACTCCTCGTCCAGCAGGAAGCCCGCCCGGGTGCCGGTGCGGTTGCGCTCCTGCACGGTGCCGGTGAGACCGCGCAGGAGGGCCGGGCGCAGCGACTCGTTGATGCGGGCCTTGCGTCCGGCCACGAGTCCGGCGAACGCTTCCTTGTCGATCGCGCGGAGCCGCCGCGCGGAGGCCTCCTGGACTTTCGAGACCTTGATTGCGTCCGGCAGTTGGCCGATGAAGTCGAGGACCTCGTCCATGGTGACGGTCATGCTGGTTCGCCTCTCTGTGACGCGGGGGTGGTGGGACCGGCCGGGCACGGGCGTGCCCGGCCGGGGCTTGCGGGGAGGTTCGGTCAGGCGGCGGCGTCGGGCCGGTGGCGGGCGACCGCCTGGTCCTCGACCTCGGACAGCTGGTAGCTGCCGTTGTCGGCCTGACCGAGCGACTCCAGAAGCAGCAGGTAGGAGGCCTGGAGCCGGTCCAGGGACTCCCACAGGAAGACCTGGGTCATCCTGGCCGTGTCGAACTTCTTGGGTTCGCGGATGTTGTCCTCGAAAGCGGCGGCGACCTGAGCGAACAGCACGTTCGCGAGACGGCTCTTGGGGAAGCTGGCAGCGACGTCGGCGGCCGACTCCTGCTCGGGGCCCTTGGCCCCCAGCAGGAGCGCCAGGGTCTCGGTGCGCCGCTTGTCCGCCCACTGTGAGTTCTCGGCTCTGTGCGGTGCATCAAAGCGAGTTGAGCTGAGAAGTCGGCACAGATCTGGATTTTCATGAGGAGTTGGCGCGCGGATTTGACCAGCTTGAACTGCGAATAGTCAATCTCTGGGCAGAGGTATATGAGTCTGTGAGCTGCTGATACGTGGTCGAGCTGGAATATCGCGGATACCTCGGGAACCCCTATGGATTTGGCGGCGTTAGCGCAGGTCAGGGAGCTGATGGAGTGCAGGGGCGGTTTGCTGCTTCGGGGGCGACCGTCCTGAGAGGCGGCAGCGGATCGCACTGCCGGGGCGTTTACGATCATGGCTCGCCGACCGGGGCCGTGAGGCCCCAGTCCGGTCAGCGGTGCGGTACCTGAAGAGCGCTGAGCACGGACCCGGTCGTGGCAGGGGAGCTCATCCTCGTGCGCCGCACGATTCTGTGGACCCCTCAGGACCAACCGGCCCGTCCGTGAATCGCGGATGGGGCCCTTCGCCCGCGGCCGCAACTTACGGTCGGTTGGAAAAGCGGCGGTGGAGGGGCGTCCCGCCCGGCAGAATCGGGTGATCGACACGTCCCTCTGGGGGAGTTATGCAGGAACTTCGCTTCGACGACGACATCCGGTTCACCGCAACGGTCAGCAGCGATCAGACGTGGCTGAAGCGCG
>NZ_JBWLKM010000039.1:0-13847 GCF_059026085.1 Streptomyces sp. a15
TGTACGTCCGTTGCTTGGACCCCATGAACCCCAACTTCCCCTGCAATCACGGACTCCACGCTACGAGGGGAGGGACACTGGGCGGTGTCATCCTCGGTGAGGACACGGGAGACGCCAGTGCAAGTTCATGCAGGAGGCCACCGATGATCGGGTGAAGGCGTCGATGTCCGCAACGCACGAGGCTCCTGTGCCGTTGAGGGAGGTGTTCGGCGTCTCAACTTACCGGCGCAGGAGCCTCGTTGGTTCCATATCCTGCCGCACTCGACCTGCACGCCACGAACAACGCCTGGTCCAGGTCGTCACCGTCAACGGACTGCTCTTCCCGCACGCAGCCCAGGTCCTGCGCATCCAGCGCCGACGCCGCCTCTACCGCGCGAAGAAGTGGTCCAGCGAGACCGTCTACGCCATCACGACCTGCCCGCAGAGGAAGCGAGCGCAGCCGAGATCACCTCATGGGCTCGCGGGCACTGGACCGTGGAAAACACCGTCCACTGGGTCCGCGATGTGGTCTTCGGCGAGGACAAATCCTAGGTCAGGACCCACAACCCGCCCGCCGTACTCGCCGCCGTCCGTGACCTGATCCGCAGCGCACTCAAGGTCGCCGGATACGTCAACACCGCCGCCGGACGCCGAGCCCACACCGAACGCCCCTGCGTCCTCGACCTCTGCGGCATCACATGATCAAACCGGACGACCCGGGCACACGCCGGGGCCCTGGTAAGGCCCGGCCGCGCGCACGACCTGACCGCGGCCCGCACCCACCGGATCTGCGAGTGCCAGGCCGTCCCGATCCTCGCCGACCGCGCCTACATGGGCGCCGGTCCGTGGGTGACGACACCAGTCAGACGCCCGCCCGGCCGCGGGTTGCCGCCGACTCAGCAAACGGTCAACCGCGCGCTCCCGGCGGCGCGGGCACCGGGCAAGACCGCCGCAGACGAATCCGTACCGGCCGAAGGCGCGATCGAACCGGGGCGTGCCATGAAACAGCTGCACAAGCATCGGGACGACGGATTCCGCGGCGGGTTGGAATACCTCATGCCGCCCCGTGGTACTGATCGGTCGTAATGTACCGCGAGTCACTGGGCCAACTGATTCTCATCGGCAGATCGCTTCCTGCAACATGCCGGAGGAGAGGCATTTCCCGTGGGCTGAGACTCGGCCTGAGTGAGCTCTGGTTCGACCTGAGGAACCGGACCGTGACGGGCGTGGAGCCGACTCGCCATGAAGGAACGAATCCCCTCATTTTTACGGAGCTCCTGTCGCACCTCGGTCAGGAGGTCACCCAGGGCGGTTTCCTGGATTTCGGCGCCGGTAAGGGACGGGCCCTGTTCCTGGCGGCACAGCACGGTTTCACAGTAGTGGTGGGGGTCGAGAAGTCTGCCGAGCTCTGCTCGATCGCGGAGGGGAACATCGCCCGGTGGCGCCGACGTCGGCCCGGTCTTGCCGTCGACATGCACCATGCGGACGTCGTTGACTTCCAGGTCCCTGACGACATCACCGTAGGCTTCTTCTTCAACCCGTTCGGGCCCGACATCATGCGCGTCGCGATCGACCGCATTCTCGAGTCGCTCAGGCGTACGCCGCGACCGTTCCATGTCGTCTATGCACATCCCCGTTTCGAGGACCTGTTCGTGCGAGCGGGATTCACGCCTGTCTACCGGCAGGGGATGGATGGCGTGATCCTCCGCCACGGCTGAGGAAAGGCGCAGAGTCGTAGAGCCGGCACAGGAAATCGTGGAGAACCAGCTCCTGAGAACGGGCGGCCGCGCGAAGGACACGGTTCGCGTGCATGTGCATGAGCGTCCCGGCCAGCACGGGGAGGGGCTGGGTCAGTCGTCCGGCTCGCGCTTCGGCGCGCAGTTCGGCGACAACAGGGCTAAAGGCGGCGGAGCGAGCGGCGAACGCGGAGTCTTCGGCTGCCGGCGATCGTCCTGAGAACAGCAACGCCGCCAAGCCGCCGCGTTCGTCCCTGTAACGAGCGTCGAGTCGGCGCCGCAGCCCGGCGTCCAGCCTGAATTCCTCACTCAGGCGTGCGCGGGCGGCGCCCACCACGGCGCGTTTGCCCGCCAGGTCCAAGCCGAAATCGGTCAACAGTCGGTCGAATCCAAGCAGGGCCACGCGCCACCGGTCACTGTGCGGCACGGCCTCCACGAGGTGGAGGGCGGCATCGCTGTCCGCACGGAACAGCCGCTCCGTGAGAACGATGCCCGTGGCGCCGCCGTAGCGCTCGATTTCACGGTCATAGCTGTCGATCTGCAGGCGCCGGACGATGCCATCGGCCTGCGGCTGGGTGATGGCGTCATGCAGCGCGGGGAGCACCTCGTTCAGCAGACGGGTTGGTTCTCCGTGGACGCGCAGCCGGATGTGCCAGTCGGGATCGGCATAGCGGACGAAGAACCAGTCGTCCACGGCTCCGTTGGCCAGGCAACAGCGCAGCAGCGGCCGGACCATCCGCCGCAGCACCGTGTCCGCCGTGGCAGCACCGGTGTACAGCTTGGCGTTGAGCCATTCGGAGCCGGGATGGAAGCATCGGCGTACAGGGCGGACAAGCAGTACGGGCGGCGGCGTCGGCGGTGGTGGTTGAGGCGATGGGGTGTGTGCGGGGATCTCCGATCGCAGGAACGGGAGCACCAGCTCATGCACGAACCGTCCTTCGGGCCCAGAGACGAACACATCGTCCAGGCCGTGGAACAACTCCACCAGCGTCACACGGGTCCGGTGCTTCAACAGAGACGCGAACATCTCCACGGACACCACATTCTCCAGATCGACGGGCAGGAGGTTGTCACCATCCGCGACAGCGATCCAGCGAGGCAGGCCCAGAGACTCACGCAGGATCCGCACTGCGGTGTAGAGGCGCCCGTCATGCGATTCGCCCAGGTGACCCAGTTGTTGCGCAGGTACGTTCCACCGAGACCGAGAGAGGACGAGGCGACCGGCCGTGACCCTCGGGAGGAAAGGCGCGTTCGCCAGGCTTCCGAAGGAGAAGGATAGTCCACCCGCCCGGCCCTGGGTCTGAACAGCGCAGAGGAACCGGTACAGGCCCAGATTCCCGCCGCCGCGATGATCGTGCGCCGTCGTCATTCGGGGAATGACTTCACGGCCCAGCCGTGCCGAGCGCAGCACAACACGATTGCCGGCCAGGGAGACGAGCAGATCGGTCACCGGAATCCGTCGGCCGGGGGGCGCGGTGGACCGGCCCAAGTAGGGGATCTCGTAGTCGCGCAGCCGCGGCCGGGCCAGCACATTGCCGATGCGGCCCTCGGGAAGGTGAACGACCTCGGCGAAGACCGCGTCCGGCCGCAGCGCCTCCTCGGCCCGCAGATGAGCCAGCACGTGCTTCCGCAGCATCTCCTCGCCGTGGCAGAAACGGCCCAGCAGATTGGCTCCCGACGGCCCGCCGGCACTGGAGAGGAACACACGGAACCTGCCCTGTGCCACCGCTGCCTCGCTGCCGGCGAGCACTGTAGCCACCACGCTGAACGCGTCGGGCAGGGGTGGTGGCGAATCCTCCGCTTCGGCCAGAGCTCTCAGCTCCTCGGCTCCGAGCGCGATCTCGTCGGCCCCGGTTCGCAGCGCCGAGCTGAGCCACCGCAGTAGGAGCGCGTCGCGGCGCCCGAACGACGGCTCGGACGCGCGTTGCTCGGTAGGGAAGGGAAGACCCTCCAGGAGCGGCTCCGCCGCCGCGCCGGTGGCGGCGCGTGCGCTCGGGGCCGCGAAGCCGATGCCCGCCTCCGGGTCCAGGGCTTCGCACAGTGGCACCTCACGGCGCCCGTAGCGTTGCCGGAACGCTTCCCGGAACAGGTCGAGAGAGCTCGACGGCCTCCTTCCAGAAACCCGTTGAAGGAGCTGCACGCCCCGGCTGATCTCATCCAGCACCTCGTTGCCCAGGGTGGCCGACACGGTTGGCTTCATCAGGTTGACCTGAAACAGGCCGGTGCGCTCGCCCTCAGCCGGAAGTCCGCCAAGAGCCTCGATGACCCGGCGGTATGCGGAAGAATCCGTTCCAGGCGGCTGGAGGTCGAGCGCGTGGAGCTCGTCCGCGACCAGGGCCAACGCGGCGGCGGCACGGCTGGCCGGGAGGCAGTCGTGGAGCTCCGCCAGCGACGAGAGCACGTCCTGCATCGGTTCGGGACCACTCACCGATGGCTGGAGAGTGGGCACCAGTACCTGATGGTCAATCAATTCCGCGATGTATGTGAGCGCTTCCCCTGGCGTTGCGCCTGGGGCACCCGCACGGACCGCTGCGGCCAGTTCTATCGGCCGCGCGCCGCAAGCGGCCCGTTCGAGAGCCCTCTCCAGCGACTCCTGGGATGCCACCGCCGCCAATGCGTAGGTCTTGCCTCCGTCCGTCATGCGGGCCTCGGCGTAGCGGAAGCCGTTCCCCGCCCTGTACAGACTTGAGTTGGGTACGTACTTCAGGTACCGCCGTACCGTCGGGTCGCGCTGCAGAGCGTCACACAGAGCGGCGACGTAGCGGGCGTCGAGGCGGGTGTGGCGGCGGTACTGCTCCGCCGGAGCCAGCCGCAGAATGGTGCGTTCACTCGCCCCTCCGCTCGACCCGATCGAACAGCCGGCGAACAGACCGAACGGGGTGGGACGGCCAGCCATGCGCGAGAGGTAACGAAGCAAGCTCCGTTCCACCTTCTGCCCGCGCCTCGAGTCCGCATCGTGTTTCCACCGGTCCAGGCTCTCCGAGAGGGACGGCGAAGCGACAGCCAGCGCCTCCTGTACGTCAGGGCGCTCGCAGAGGCGGCGCAAGCGGTCACGCACGCGGACGCGGTCGCGCAGCAGTGCCGCGTCGAGGAGAGCAGGGTCCCTACAGTCCGCCGCCTCCAGTCCGTTTCCCAGGGAGAGCAGCGCGTCGAGGGGAAGGTAGGGCGTACGGAGAACGAAGAAGTCCGCCGGGGCGCAGATCGATGGCGCTCGTCGCATGGCCCACCACTCGTCAACGGGAAGCGGCCGGAGTCGAACCGCCCGGGGCCGGACGCAGGGCGGTACGCAGCCTGGCCCGCCCACGGCGCAGCAGGAAGCGCCACAGGCCGGGCAGCGCGAGTCCCTGGGGGAAGGGGCGGGGCCAGAAGAAGTTCACGTTCACCGCCCAGCCCGAGACCACGGTGACCTGGTGGAACCAGCCGACCGGGATGTACAGCGACTCACCAGGGCGGAGAGTGCAGTGCCACCCGGTGGCGCGTCGGGCCAAGGGGAATCGCTCGAAATCCGGGATGTTGGGGTCGAACCGGCAGTGGGTATGGCCGGGGATACGGTAGACGAGCTGTGACTGCGACGGAGGAAAGAGCACGAATTCCTTACGGCCAATGATCTGCGTATTGCAGTTCGGAGTCACGTCGCAGTGCAGCCCGCAGGATGTTCCCAGCGCACCGCACCAGAAGTTGATGTCGACCGGCGCCGCCCGGTACCAGTCCGGGACGGGTGTGCCTTCCCGCAGGGCTCGCGGAAGTTGCTCCAACTTCGCGTCCATGTAATAGAAGTGATCGAGGCGGAGCTCATGGATCGCGCGGGTGATGTCGCGGGCGGTGGAGTGTCCTTCGGTGATGTCGCGCAGTGTTCCCGCTGTCTCGACGACCCAGTCCATGTATCGGGTGAACGGGATGAAACCGCCGCGGGCGAGATTCTGGAAGATGTTGCTCGGGGGACCGTGGGTCTCCCGGACCGGCACGTCGTGTTCGCCGATCACCGCCTTCAGATACGCGGAATCCCAGAGCAGGGGCGCCACCCGTCCCGAAGGGCTGTCGATGACGATCCTTGGCTCGCCGCCCCGGCGTGGTGGCCGGAAATCACCGTACGAGACGCGCGGGACGGGAATCAGGTCCATCGCCGTCTTCCTCGTGCATGGTTTCGGTCTCGTCGCAGGTCCACAGGCTGTGCCCCTGCGTCGTCAGCAACTGGTCGGTCAGATCTCCGACAACCTCCCGTTTCAGGTCCAGCTTATTCACCATGCGTGGTTCTTCGGTCGTACCCATGTCATTCTCCCCTAGCCGAGAATCGCTTCGCGAAGGAGCTTCATCCCCATGAGTTCATGGAGCTGAGAACCGTCCTGGTTCCTTCTGGATGCCAGGCCACCGCCCAGTTCGCGAATTCTTTCGTTGTAGCCGTCCAGTGCGGCCATGTTTGGCAGTTCGATCAGGAGCATCACATCCCAGTCGCCCGCGTGAGCGAGGGGTGCGATCAGGGTCCGGTAGCTGAGGATGAGGCCCTGTTCCTTCGCTGCCTCCATAAGAGGCTTCCATTCGGAACGCAAGTACGCCAGGTAGGAGATCGTCCGTCCCGGCTTGGCCTGCATGAATTGCACCGACCACACCGATCCCTCGGAATAGGGCGGATCCTCCGCGAGGGCGGCCCCGGCCGCCGCCTCGGGTGACGATGTGTCTCTTTCCATGGCCGACTCCTCGCTTGTGCCTGTTACGGAGTGCCTGTTCAGGATCTATTCACAATCACCCGACCGCAACCGGGGAGCTGAGGTGCGCGCCCTGCGCGGGGCCGCCGCTGAGCCGATTGGCTCAGGCCGGGTTGTGGGCCGGGGACGGCCCGTGTTTGCTCGTCATTACGAGTCCCACACTTAAGGAGGCCCCTCAATGACCACGCGCGTTCGTGACACCAAGCTCTGGACGAAGATCGACGATGTGTCGCAGGAGATCCGAGACGAGCCGTGGAGCATGTACTGGCGGGAATGGAAGACCGGTAGCGACCCGTTCGAGGAATTCCTGCACGACCCGGTCGGCGTGCTCGCGGAAGAGATCGCGGAAGTCGGTCCTGACTGGACGGTGACGACAACGGTCGCGAACCACCAGGTGGGCCTGCGGGCCAGTCCCATCTGCATCGTCGCGATGGTCGTTCCGAACGAGCGACGAGCCTACCTCTGGCTCTACAAACACGAGCCCGAGGACGGCAAAGCGTCATGACCGGGGAGCAGTGGCCGTCCGACGGTTCCTGGGGAGGAACGCGATGACCGGTCGTCGCGACACCATTCCGGTCGACAACGGTCTCTTTCAGGCCGTCTACGACTCGCCGGCGTCCCTGCCCGGACGCCACCGCTGGGTGACCCCTGACGAGGATGTGCGTGAGCTCGAGGAACTCCTCGGCATGCCCTCGAACACCATTCACGCACCATTGTGGGTCAGCGGAGACACCAGGGAGTGCGCCTCCTGCGGCCGGCAGGTGAGCTGGCTCGACATCGTTTCATCGGCGCTCCACAAGGTGCACGACCGGGCGATGATTGCGCGCGTCATCCTCGGCGACCAGAAATTCGTCAACGTGGAAGCGCCGCAGGCTATCCCGGATGTGCTCTGCGTCCGTTGCGATTCGCCCATTACGGATCTCCGCAGTTTCAAGTGTCACAACTGGGCCTATGCGTATGAAGACTTGGAGCGTGTGCTGGAGCACATGGCCGACCGAAAGGCATAACTGCGGCGTGGCTTTACCTTCCTCGGGCTCAATTTACTGCGGGGCGTTTTACCGCTCCGCGCTGCACCCGCTCCTCCTGCGCATCACCACCTGCGGGGTCTGTCTGGGTTGATCACGTGAGGCCGAGGATGGACAACGGTCGGCGGTAGTCGCGGCCGGTGTTCCGGAGAGCGGCGGCGATGTTGGGCTCGCTGTTCTGGCGGAAGGTGCTGATGTCGAGGTTGCGCAGGCTGGCCATGGTGCGGGGCAGGTGGTCGGTGCGGACCTTGGAGTCGTCCTCGCGGAAGGTGTGGTCGCGGACATGGTGCAGGAGGTTTTTGATGCCCCAGTGGCCTCTGATCCAGGCGACGAGCTCGGCTTTCGTCGTGCAGTCTGTGGTTGACGGCGTGGGCCACGATGTCCAGCGCGTTGGTCGTCCGTCCGCACCGGCACTGTGATTGGCCTGAGGCCGGGATGGCCGAGAACTCTCTGACGGTACCGATGGGAAGCCGCAGAAGGCCCTCGATGTACCGGAGTTCGGCGGGGGGTGTCGCGACGACGGTGCCTTCGAGCGGGAGGAGTGAGATGGCCTGCTGCATCTCGTAGTCGTCGAGCTTGATCCCGGTCCGCGCCCCGCTCTCGCGGTAGTGGTCCTTCAGCTCCTGAAGCGAGGAGGTGTTCATTCTGGTCCTTTCGAGTGCATGCACGAGAGCGCTGCCGGTCACCGGGCGAGCCGGACCCGGAATGGCCTCCGGTCCGCTCCACTCCCGTATGGCCCTTAACGGTGCACCGAAGACCGCACTATCAGCATCGCGGAGCGCCGCAGTAGCACTCGGCGGCACCTTCACCTACATCTAATGTCGGGACGCGGCAGGGATCTCAGTCCGCAGCTCAATGACCTGCGGACTGAGATCTCTTGCGCAGAGGCTGGGCCACATCTGCCGCATGAAAGATTTCAGTGTTTAATTGAGACCTGAGCTGCGGCCGCGGCATGCGTTACGTACCGTAGTCGCGCTCCTTCTGGCTGCGCGGCACCCTTCGGCTGGATGCGCCGACCAGCTGACCCTCGTCCTCGCGCTGGTTGCGCTCGGTGAGGCGTCTATCCGCCTTTACTGCGCGTGTTGGTGGCAAATTGATTGACTGCCAGAGACATAGCAGCACGTCGCAGTAACGCTCGATCCGGGAGCAAGAGTTGAGATCCACTGACTGCCGTCCCACGCGCGGCTGGAATCTGTGAAGGTGACGTTCAAAGTGCCATCCGGCGCGATGCCTTGCTCAGGAGTGATCCCGATACCGGCAAGGTACTTGAGCGGGTCGGCGATCAGCGCCCCAGCGTCCTCAGTCGGGAGATCGAAGTGGAAGAGCGGTGGGTCACCTTCCCTGCCCGCCACTCCCGGGCCAGCGAGCTGGACCACGTTTGAACCAGGTGTGTGCTTGTTCATTGGATTCTCCCGTATGGACTGTGAGTAGCGAATGTTGTTCAGGTTGAACAGGCGATGAACTACCTCTCCGTTGCATCATTTCACTCCGGTGGGCAGTTTCCTCACTTCCAACACGACGATTCGGCGAATGTGGGCGTTAGTTGCATCTGTGGTAGCTAATATCTTCTTCCTGTTGCCAGTAATGACATTCCATAGGATATTCGCCGCACGGTGGCTGTTTCCCGGCTCACCCGCCGAAAGAGGGCGGTATAGCCGTCACCCGGTACGACGAGCACAACACCGCCGCCACCGTCAACGCACTGATTCTCTCTTCCCCGAGGCCATCGACGACCACACCACCCACCTGGTGCTCTCCGCCAAGTGGTGCCCCGAGGACGCGCACTGGCGCGGGTGTCCCGTCCTGCCCTCGGAGGGCGGGACGGGACACCGATGGCTACTGGCATACCCCCACTTCGAGGTGCAGTAATTCAGGATGCCTCGCATGCCGCCGTGGGGGGATCGGTTTCGTCCACGATCCGCAACATCTCAGTAGAAGGCATGTGCTGCATCGTCACGATCTGTGGACAGCGTCGGCAGATGGCGGGGCCCTCCTGATAGAACCAACGACACTGCGCACGGATCGGACACTTCGGCAGGCGGACGGTCACCTCGTCCAACAAGACGGTGCTGCGCGCGGCAATTTGGCAGGCTGCCTTCTTGAAGTGAATGCAGCCCGAGGCGCGGCACGTGGCTGCGAAACGAAACACCTCGCTTGGTGACACCGGCTGCGCCAAGTCGATGATCTCTCGAGTCACCGGCATCGCATGCTTGGTCGGCAGGACTCGCGGTTCATCCGCTGTGCCGGACACGACTCCGATGAGAACCGACTCGGTGAGGTGCGGAGGTGCGCTGGGACAGAGTAGTTCTTCTCCTCCGCGCCTGTCCGGCTCATCATGGGACATGAAGGCTACCCTTCGGACTGGTGCGGTCGGATATCCTTCACCCTGAAACCTCCTGACGTCGTATCCTGCGCCAGCGTCACTTCGAAGAGCGCCTCCGGGAAGAATCCGGCCACGATGGGCCGGCTGGACACGTGGTCACCGGGTTTTCGGGCAGCAAGTGCGATTGCGACGCCCCCGGCGGCGGCCCTCGCGATCTGTTCTGCCCCGATTCCTTCGGCGTTCATCTTCCCTCCGGTTGCCTAGTTTCTGGATGGATGATTTGACGCTCGCACGTCTCCGCTGTTGTCGCACGGCTATCAGTCCGTTCGGGCGGTGATGCATGCCCTCTCAAAGGTTTCGGGTGTTACCCGGCTGGTGCCTGCGGCCAGCGGCACCACCGTGGCCATAAGGCGATCTTCCTCATGGGCCGCGTGGCTGGTAGGTCGTGGGCGGCTGAATACCCGAAGATCCCCGTTTAGGGAAGCCGGGGATTCTCCGCATCATTGGCCCTCCCACCGCCCGGACCCCTGTGCCTGAAGCCGTACGTTCACCCTGTCGTTCCAGCTGACGCACCCACCACACAGGCGTGATCTCAGTCACGCAGCCGTCCAGGAAAAGGGACACGATGGATCGCTACAACGCGAGACGCACGCAGGGCTCCGGCCTCGTGTAAAGCGACACGACCTGTGGGGGACACGGTGTCTGCTGACACAAACCTGCTGCGCGACTTGTCCTGGAGTGCGACCGGACTCGGTATCGTCATGGGCGCGGGCGGTATCGGAGGATTCGCCGGCGCGCTTGCATGGCGTCCGCTGGAGCGGCGGTGGGGAGCCGGGCCCGTGATGCTCACCGCCCTCGCGCTGAACCCGGTCGCCCAGATCCCACTCGTCCTCGTTGGACCGGGCCTCGGCGGGCAGCTCGCAATCGGTACAGGCATGGTCATCCAGACCTGCGCCGCGGTGGCGCACGGCGGACTGCAACGAAGCGTGCGACAGGAGCTCTGCCCCGATCACCTCCAGGGCCGGGCCCAGTCCACCGGGGCGTGGCTCGCCTTCGGACTACGCCCCTTCGCAGCCCTCCTGGCTGGCGCGCTGGGCACCCTGATCGGCCTGCGCCCCACCCTCACCGTAATCACCTGCCTGCTCACCACTCCGTTCCTTGTCCTGTGGTGCTCGCCGGTGCGTTCCCTCCGCAAAGTCCCCACCGTTCAACCCGCCACTGTCCAAGGCACCTCGTAACAACCCTCGCCCCAGCCCTCATCAGCGGGAGGACTCAACAATGTGTCCTGCCCCGCATCCGCAAAGTCCGAGACTTACGCGGCTTCGCCGAGGCCGGCCGCAAGCTCGCGGGCCTGCAGGTGTTCCAGTCCGAGCAGCTTCAGTAGGTCGGCGGTGACAACCCGGTAGGCGTTCCCGAGCCGCAGCACCTTGACCGGGTACTCCCCCTGCTTGGCGAGTCCGTACCCGGTGGATCGGCCGATCATCAGCGCCCGGTTCGAGGTGTCGAGGTCGATAACCGCCGGGAGAGCAAGCAGCTCGTCGCTCGTCAGCCCTCGCGCCTCACGGGAAGACCCGGATGCCGTCATGACGCCCTCCTGGTGGCGCTCGGTGTCGTGGTGCCGCCATAGATGTATCACGTAGTTGTAGCAGCGCCTTTTCTCGATCTAAAGTGTCGCCATGACACCTGATCAATGGCCAGCAGCGTTCACCGCTCGGATCGCCCAGGGGATGCGGGAGGCACGCAAGGCCGCCGGCTTCACCATGGGCGAAGTCGCCCAAGGCTGCGCCGACCGGGGCTTGACGGAGTTCACCGAGCACTCCATGAAGAACCTGGAATCCGGGCGCAAGGCGAGCATCACCGTCGCGGACTTCGTCGTGCTGGCTGACGTCCTGGGCGTCCCGCCCGTGACCCTCCTCTTCCCGCTCGGTGCCTCCGCCACCGTGGAGGTCCTCCCGGGCCAGGAAGTGTCCACGTGGGACGCGCTCGCTTGGTTCACCGGCGAGACCCCCTTGGACCGGCCCGCCGCCGAAGGCACAGCCCAGGAAGTCCTCGACGTCTTCCGCCATCACGGCGACCTGGTGGCCGCCGCGACGTCCTCCAACGCCTTGGCCAGGGATCGGCGACGCACGGCGAGCACCACCCTGGACCGGGCCCGCAGAGCCAACCTCCTGCAGCGCGCCGAGGGGTACGAGGAGCACGCCTTCGAGGACTGCCAAGAACTGCGTGCGTTCCGAGGCCGGATGCGCGAGCGCGGTCTCGTACCTCCGGCCCTGCCCGACGAGCTGGCCTTCGTCGACCAGCCTGAAATACCGACCCACCCGCCTGAAATACCGACCCACCCGGAGGACAGCGAGTGAAGAACGGCACCATCACCCGGCGGTGCCGGTGCACGGACCCGGCGACCGGCAAGGACTTCGGGGCCTCGTGCCCCAAGCTCAAGTCGCGGCGGCACGGGGTCTGGAGCGTGTTCCAGGTACTGGACCCGGCTCAGGACGGCCGCCGCCGACGCTTCCGCCGCGGCGGCTTCGAGTCCTCCAGCAAGGCCCAGGAGGAGCTGGACAAGGTCCGAGCCCTCATGGCCATTCCCGAGGAGGACGACGCCTGGGGCAAGACCCAGATCAGCGACCTCATCGAGAGCTGCCTCAAAGAGAAGGACCCGCTTCCGGACTACGACGAGACTCGCCGCCGGTTCCAGTCCGGGCAGACGCTCAACTCCAAGACCACCGTGGGCGAGTGGCTAGACACCTGGCTTGCCGGGCGTAAGCGCCTGCGTCGGGGAGGCGCGGCTCGCTACGAGTGTGATATCCGCGTTCACCTCAGGCCGCACCTCGGCCACCTGCGGCTGGACAAGCTGCGGGTGCATCACATCAACACGATGTTCGACGCGATCAACGAGCGCAACATCGAGATCCAGGAGCAGAACGCCCAGCGGCGGGTGGTGCGTGACGACCTCAAGGCGACGCTGAACAAGGGGGCCGAGAACCGGGCCCGCCGCAAGTGGCTGCAGGCCCAGCTCGACGCGATGCCGCCCTTCAGGCGGATTACCGGTCTCAACACGCAGCCGCACATCCGCGACACCCTGCGGGCTGCGCTGAACGTCGCCTCGCCCAGCAGGTGATGCCGGCCTTCAACCCTGCGGCACACGTCGAGCTGCTGCCGGGCACCAAGCCGAAGGCGCTCATCTGGACGGACGAGCGAATCGCCCGGTGGGAGGAGACCGGCGAGAAGCCTTCGCCGGTCATGGTCTGGACCCCCGAGCAGACCGGTACCTTCCTCGACTATGTCGCCGAGGACCGCCTGTACCCGTTCTGGCGGCTGATCGCCTTCCGTGGCACCCGTCGCGGCGAGTCGTGCGGTGTCCGCTGGGTGGACCATTCGGCCGCCGCGAAATCCCTCGCCATCGCCACCCAGCTCGTGCAGGACGGCTGGGAGATCCACGAGGGTGCGCCCAAGACCGACTCCGGTATTCGCCTGATCGCCCTCGACGACGAGACCGATCAGCTGTTGCTCACCCACAAGGCCCGCCAGCAGCAGGAGCGGCTCGAATGGGGTGACGGGTGGGTCGATACAGGCCGCATCTTCACCCAGGAGGACGGCTCGATCCTTCACCCGGGCAAGGTGTCCGACCTCTTCGAGCGTCTGGTGGAGGCCGCCGGGCTGCCGCCCATCCGGCTGCACGACCTTCGCCACGTCGCCGCCACGCTCATGCTCGCGGCCGGAGTCGACATCAAGGTCGTCTCCGAGACCCTCGGCCACTCGGACACCCGGGTCACCCGCGATATCTACCAGGCCGTCTTGGACGACCTCGCCCGCGACGCCGCAGAGAAGGTCGTGCAACTCGTGCCTCGGGCTCGTAAGCCCCTCACAGTGGTCAAGGACGCCGAGGCCGCCCCTGCCCGCCCGAGGATGACCCCGCCTCGGAAGGCCAAGAAGTCGACCGAGGAACGCTCTGCCTGAGTGAGCAAGAGAGAGGAGCCCCGGTCAGCGGCAATCTGACCGGGGCTCCGGCATGTGTGCCGTCGGTGCCGTCCCGACCGCCCGAACACTCGCCGGGCCACTCCGTCCTCAGACGGGCTTGTCC
>NZ_JBWLKM010000039.1:13947-78986 GCF_059026085.1 Streptomyces sp. a15
GCCGTCCCGACCGCCCGAACACTCGCCGGGCCACTCCGTCCTCAGACGGGCTTGTCCCGGCATGTGTGCCGTCGGTGTCGTCCCGACCGCCCGAACACTCGCCGGGCCACTCCGTCCTCAGACGGGCTTGTCGACCACCGTCAGCAGCGCGGCGGCGATGCTGATCAGTTCCTTCTGCCTACTCCGGGGACGACGAGCCGCCGCTGACGCTATACGCGTCCTCGATGATCGCGCAGACGGTGACCGGCTGCTTGTCGGTGGAGTGGTCGGCTCTGCCGCGAGTGTTCACCAGGTCTGTGCGCAGGGCGAGCAGTTCGGCGACGATGGCGTCGATCTCGGCGATGCGTGCATCGAGCAGGTCGCGGACGGTGGCGCACGGGGGGATGCCGCCGTCGCGGGTGGCAAGCACGTCGCGGATGTCGTCCAGGTGCAGGCCGAGGGTGCGGGCCCGGCGAATGAAGACCAGCAGCTCCACGTCGGCCGGGCTGTAGAGCCGGTAGCCGGACGTGGTTCGCTCGGCGGCGGGCAGCAGGCCCTTGGCCTCGTAGACCCGCATCGCCTTGCGGGTCAGCCCCGCAGCCTGGGCGGCCTGTCCGATGGTCAGTCCCGGTAGCACCATGTTCGTGCCTCCTCCTCCCCTCCATTCTTGACCTTGCCCCTGGGGCCGGGTTCTAGCGTCACGGATGTACGGATGGGAACGCGACGAGAGAGGTGATGACCATGCCGTTCCGCGAGGGCGAGGTCTACCGCTGCCCCGATGCGGCCTGCGGGTGCGAGCTGACCGTGACCAAGGCGGCCCCGCCGACCTGCACCGGCCAGCAGAGCCCGACGTGCTGCTGCGGCAAGACCATGGTCAAGAAGCCCGAGTAGGTATCCAGCAGGGCCAGCGCGCCCTACGATGCTGGGCATCCCGCCCCGGTGGCTTCCCCCGTGCCACCGGGGCGGGCCCGCGCCAGGCCGGGGGTCTGTCGTAAGTCAGCGAGTCCAGCTCGCGAGAAGCCCCCTCTCCTACGCGTGCGGCTATCCGGCTTCGTCCTGCAGGCGCGCCGGGTCCAGGACGGTGATGCGGCCCCGGGCCAGCCGGAGCAGGCCGCGGTCGGCGAACTCGCGCAGCACCTTGGTGCAGGTCTCGCGGGAGGTGCCGGCCAGCGCGGCGAGTTGTTCGTGGGTGAGGGCGATCTGCGGGTGGCGGGCGCCGGGCCGCAACGGCCCGGCCGGGGGCTGGGCGGTGGTGAGGGTGGTCAGGGTGGTGGCGATGCGCTGCGCGACGGATTTGAAGACGCTGTCGGACAGGCGCTGTTCGAGGTCGGCCAGGCGGCGGCCGAGCATCGCGGTGATGCGGGCGGAGATCCGGGCGTCGGCCAGCAGGAACTTGTGCACATCGGCGCGGCTCATCACGCACACGACGGCGTCGTCGAGGGCTTCGGCGTAGTTGTCGTACATGCGCTGCCCGAGGAGGACCATCTCGCCGAAGATGGTGCCCGGGGTGATGATCGCGGTGGTCAGCGCCCGGCCGTCGGCGGAGACCCGGAAGATCCGTACCCGGCCCTTTTTGAGGATGAACAGCACTTCGCAGGGCTGGGTCGGGGAGTAGAGGATTTCCCCGGCCGTGTAGGTCTTCATCGGCGCCGCGGCGGCGATGGCCTCCATTTCCTGTTCGGACAGGTCGCAGAAGATGTCGACCTCGGCCAGGCACCAGGTCTTCTCGGCGTCCGGACCGGGGTCGATCATGTGGTGTGTCTCCTCGCGTCGTCCTGGTGCCCAGGGTGGGGGCGCGGCTCCCCATGCCGGGCTGGCCAGCCCGGCGGCGCCCTCGGCCAGACAGTAGGGCATCGCGGCGCCGCCTGGGGTGCTGCCGCGCAGTGCAGCCCCCGGCGGCGCAGTGCCCGGGTCATTGGCTGACGCGGGCGGTATCCGGCTCATCTGGCGGCCGGGCCCGTCCGCTTGCCCATCACCTGCGCGATGCACGAGAAGGTCAGGCCGGCGAGCAGCCCGAAGACCAGGTGGCCGCCGAGGCTGGAGCTGGTGACGTCGTTCCATTCGAAGACCGGCATGCCCATGTTGGCGGGCATGATCCACAGGGCGCCGATGAACCACCACACGGCGCCGTAGGCCAAACCGAGCACGAGGGCGGGCGCCAGTTTCTGGGCGAACGGCCCCAGGAGCACGCCGAAGCCGATGCCGGCGAAGATTGCGATGCCCAGGTGGACCAGCCACCCGACGAAGGCGTTGGTCGATCCGAGAAGACCGGCGACCATGGTGATCACCGCGGTGTCCATCATCGGCCTGGAGACCGACATCCAGATGCCGAACCCGATCCCGCCGACCACACCGGCCGCGGCGCCGTAGGCCGCGTAGACCGGGATGACAGCGGTTCTCGGGGATACCTGCAGAGTGGCTGTCATGATCGTCAAGTCCTCTCCTGCGCGGGATGTTCGCTTCAACGCCGACGCTAGGACCAGTGACGGATACAGGTATGTGAGCGTGCTTACGTACGGGCCGGTAGATCGTGCCATCGTCAGGGGGATTTCTCGGCGATCAGCAGGGCGTAGCCAAGGGTGCCGTCCGCGACGGCGGCGCGGGCAGCGGCGAGGACGGCCGGGGCCGCCTCCAGGTCCACGCCGGCGTCGGCGAGCTTGGCCGGGGCGGTCAGGCGCAGCAGGTTCAGCCGGGCCTCGATCTGGTCGATCATGCGGGTCATGGCCGCATCGTGGCGTTCGGAGCGGAGGGTACGCAGCCCGGCGGCGGCCAGGATCTCGGCGTACTCGTCGAGCGGGCGGGCGTCGGCGATGCAGGCGATCCGCGCGGCCAGGCCGGTCAGTTCGGGCGGGAGCCGGTCGGGGGTGGCGGTGACGTCGGTGATGCCGACCCGTCCGCCGGGCCGCAGGACACGGGCGAACTCGGCTGCGGCCTGGGATTTGTCGGGGAAGGTGCACAGGGCGCACTCGCACACCACCGCGTCGAACATGCCGTCCGGGTAGGGCAGTTGTTCCGCGTCGCCGGTGACGAACCCGGCCCGGTCCGCAAGCCCTGCGGCCTGCGCCGCTCCCTGAGCGAGGGCGGTGTTGCCGGGTGCGTAGTCCACGCCGTCCACCCGCACCCCGTAGATGTCGGCGAGGAGGAGCGCGGTGGTGCCCCGGCCCGAGGCCACGTCCAGGACGCGGCCGTTCTCGGGGAGTCTGAGAGTGTCGGCGAGACGGCGGGTCAGGGCGGTGCCGCCGGGATGGTAGGAGTCGCCAAGCAGCAGAGCGACGACGTCGGAGGAGTACGCGGCAGCACAGCAGGCTTTGAGCCCATCGCCCATCGCGGGTGGGCGGGCGTTCTGGTCAGTCATCGTGTGTCCTCCTCGGCGGCGGGCCGGGGCTTCGTGCTGCGGGCGGTCTTGGAGCCGTAAGGGGTGTCGGTGAGCCGTCCGGCGAGCGGCAGGGCGTTGGGCACCACCGGGGCGACGGGCACGCCGGACATCTGGGCGCGGACCTGTTCGCGGTAGCCGACGGAGTTGTACGCGCAGAACGGGATCAGCCGCCCGTCGGGGGTGATCTCCTCGACGCAGCACTTCATCAGCTGTTTGACGTTGAGGGTGTAGGGGTCCTGGAAGTCCTGCACCACGATCATGAACGCCTTGTCGTTCAGGTCCTTGACGGCCTGGGGCAGGTCGATGCCGCAGGCGTCCGCGCAGTCCAGGGCTTCGGCGGTGGTCCGCAGCTGCTCCTGGGTGGTTTCCGTTCCCATGAACGCGGATGCCGACCAGAGTTTCTCCAGCGCCTCGCGGATCCCGGCGTCGGGCATCACGCGGTTGGTGACGTAGTCGAGGTAGTCCTCGATCTGGAGGAGCCGGGGAATGGGGATGACGGTGCGGTTTCCGGGTTCGCCGTCGACGAGCAGGTAGGTGATGGAGCGGCAGGTGGGGAAGCAGCAGGGGACGGGGAAGAAGTCGCCCTTCTGAAACCACTGGGGTCGCTGGGCGTTGATCAGTTTGATTACGTCGGGGTTGGTGAGCCGGTTCAGGGGATCGAACTCGACATGTCGGCCGGAATGGGTGACCGGCTGGAAGGCCACCGACCGCACCGCCGGGTGGTCGATGCCGAACTCGACGATGTCTCCGAGTTCGTGCTCGTTCAGGCCGCGCTCGACCGCCGCGACCAGGGTGACGGTCAGCCCGGCCTCGGCGCAGTTGTCCAGCGCCCGCTGCTTGAACGTCCGCAGGTCCCGGCCCCGGATCTCCCGGTGGGTGCGCTCGTCGAAACCGTCGAACTGGAGGTAGATGTTCACCGACTTGCCCGGCACCTGGTTGCGTTTGCCGAGCTCGGCGACGAACCGTGTGTCGGAGGCGAGCCGGATGCCGTTGGTGTTGAGGTTGACGTTGCGGATGGGGCGGGCCTGGGCGAGGTCGATGAAGTCCAGGATGTGTTTGTGGATGGTCGGCTCGCCGCCGGAGAACATCACCACCTCCGCCTCGCCCTCGGACTCCACGAAGACGTCGAGCATCCGCTCGCACTGCTCGTGGGTGATGGAGTAACCATCCATCTGGTGACCGGAGTCCGCGAAGCAGATCGGACAGTCCAGGTTGCAGCCGGTGTTGACCTCGATGATGCCGAGGCAGGCGTGCTGCTTGTGCTCGGGGCAGAGCCCACAGTCGCTCGGGCAGCCGTCCCGCACCTCGGTCTGAAAGGCCAGGGGGATGGTGCCGGGTTTGTTGAACCGGGCCGACGCTACGTATTCCTCGGCGTCCCCGTACACCAGCGCCTCGAACTCGCCATGCTCGCGGCATCGTTTACGCAGATAGACCTTGTTCTCGCGGATGTTGACCTGGGCGTCGACCGGCACTTTGCACAACGGGCAGATCGACTTGGTGAACTCGACGAACACCTCGTCGCGTTCCACCTTGCGCCGCGGCGCGGGGGCTTGGGTCATCTCGGCTCCTCCACTCGAAAGGGGCCCGGGCCGTGAACCCGGGCCGATGGTCACCGCGCTGCACCACGGCCGCGGTGGGCCCGGCGTCGCAGGGCATGGACGACAGCGATGTGAGAGCGGTGAGCACCATCACCGCACCGACGGTGATCAGCAAGGGGCTGCCTCGCGCACCGCCGACGGTGACAGCCGCGCCGCCGGCCACGAGCAGCGGGCCCGCACAGGACAGCACGAGCAGCAGCCCGGCACCGATCGCGGACAGCATGCCGCGCAGGTCGGAGCGTTCACGGGATGCGGACATCAGGATCGGCCTCCTCCATCGCGGGCGGGGATTCCGCGGGCGCTGCGGGAGCGCTACGGGCCCCGCGCAGCAGCAGCCCCGCGTAGAGCAGCGTCAAAGCGTCCTGGGCGAGCACGAACCAGCTCAGCCGCTGGGACAGGTAGAGGCCGAAGCAGCCGCAGTTGGACACGGTGAGCCCGCGTGCATACGCCTGCACGGCAAGGAGCGACCACACCAGCGAGACGGCCGTGAACACCCACACCGGAGGAAGCACCTTCGATCGCGGGCGGGCCAGGAACCAGACCCCGCACACCAGCTCGCCCGCGATCAGTGCCACGGCCAGCGCGGTCACGGCGACGCCGTCGACAAGCCCGTAGGCGGCCAAAATCCCGGGCATGTGACCGAAAGAGGCGAGCTGGCCGACCGCCATCGCCGTATACACCGCACCCAGCACGATCCGCAGCACCATGCTCCGAACGTATGTCGCGCTGGAAGCCGAGAACTGTAAGCGCGCTCACCGAACAGACACCCCATGCGCGAGACCATCAGCAGCACGGGACCCGCCTTCGACGAGTGCGTATCACGCGGATCCCGCGTAGTCAGGGGTGATGCCCGGTGAACGCTCAGCCAAAGCCCAAGCCGGATCGCCGGCAGGTGATCAAGGGCGCCGGGGTGATCGGGGGGCTTGCCGCTCTGCTCCTGGGCGGAGGCGTCCTGGGCTGGCAGGCCATCTCCGACCGCCCGTCCGAGACGGTGCCAGCAGTGCAGCCGGGCCAGGATCCGTCGCTGGAGACATTGGCCGGTGCGGCGGTCTCCGGCGGACCGGGCAAGGACGGGATCCCCTCCGTCGACCGGCCCCGGTTCGCTGCGGCGCGCGATGCGGGCTTCCTCGCGGACGACGAGCCGGTGTTCGGCCTTGAGTACGGCGGCGAGGTACGGGCCTATCCGCAGCAGGTGCTGGTGTGGCACGAGATCGTCAACAACACCGTGGCCGGTGAGCCGCTGGCGGTCACCTACTGCCCGCTCACCGGCACGGTGATCGGATTCCGCGCGCCGCCCGGCACGCCGGAGCTGACGTTCGGCACCACCGGCAAGCTCGTCAACTCCAACCTGCTGATGTACGACCGGCAGACCGGCTCGCAGTGGCCCCAGCTGCTCGGCACCGCGATCAGCGGCCCGCTCAAAGGCACGAAGCTGGACACCGTCCCCCTGGTGTGGACCACCTGGAAGGACTGGCGGGCCACGCATCCGGACACCCAGGTGTTGTCCACCGACACCGGCGCCCTGCGCAGTTACGGCAGCGATCCCTACGGCTCCTATCCGGACCGCAGTGGCTACTACGTCAAGGGCCGCCCGTTCTTTCCCGTGCTCGCCTCGAGCGACCGCTTCCCCGACAAGGACGTCGTGATCGGCGTACGGGCCGGCACCGAGCGACTGGCGATCCACAAGGAACTCGTCCGCAAGGCCCAGACGGTGCACGCCGAAGTTGCGGGCACGCAGGTCTTCGCGCGCTGGGACGACCGGCTCGACACCGCCCGAGTTTTCCAGCGCGTCGGCGACAAGTGGGAGCCCGCCGACTTCCTCGACTCCATGTGGTTCGCTTGGTACGCCTTCTACCCGAACACCCAGGTCCGGCAATGAGCAGGCTCGTGACCGCGCTCGCCAGGGCAGGCGATGCATGGGACACCGCCCTCGCCGCCACCACGGCCACTCCTCGCCGGGTGCGCGCCGCTCTCGCCGTGCGCCGTCACCGGCGGGTCGCACTGG
This sequence comes from Streptomyces sp. a15, assembly GCF_059026085.1. Classification (NCBI taxonomy): domain Bacteria; kingdom Bacillati; phylum Actinomycetota; class Actinomycetes; order Kitasatosporales; family Streptomycetaceae; genus Streptomyces; species Streptomyces sp. A15. The sequence continues at coordinate 20,906 of NZ_JBWLKM010000039.1, forward strand.
CAGCTGCGGCGCTGGTGCTGGTGGGGTACCTGTTCTCCATCGGTGATCTCGCGGTGTCGGCCTCCGGCCGGTTCACCGGCGTCCCCGTGTTCCAGTCCGCCCCCGGGAAGCTCTTCCACGCGCGGGCGCCGTACCTGTTCGAGCCGGTGCTCGCGCTCCATCCGACCGCGCATGTGGCGGTGTTCCTCAGTCCGGTCAACCTGCTGCTCGGCACAGTCGTCGCCGCGCTCGTCGGCTGCAACATCGCGGTCGCCGGACTGGCGGCACGGCAGGCGGCCTCCTGTCGACGCACCAGATACGCGCGGCTGCTCGGCGTCCTCCCGGCGTTCCTGCTCGGCTTCGCCTGCTGCGTACCGACGCTCCTGCTCGTCCTCGGCGCCGGCACCGCCGCGGCACTCCTGCCGGTGCTGATCCCGCTGCGCCCGGTGTTCTATCCGCTCACGCTGGTGCTGCTGATCGGCACGCTGGTGTGGGGTGCGTCCCGGCTGGGCACGACCCCCGCCACCGTCCCGGCCGGGGAATCACCCATCGCCCACCGGGGCAGCGACCGTCCGAAGCGATAGGTGCCGGGGACACTCCGGGGATCAATCGCGTGCGCGGGGTGGGGGCAGCCAGCAGAACACCGCACACCGCAGTGCCCGGACCAGCCGGTCGCCTACGCGCTCGCGCAGCGAGGCGGGGCCGGCACCGGAGGGCTCGGTCGGGTCCGCGGGCAGATCGTCCAGCAGTGGGCTCAGCTCGTCCTGCGAGCGAGCCCGCATGGCCCGCCCGGCGCGCTCCTCGAATTCCGGCTCGTCCAACCGGCCCTCGGCGAAGGCCGTCTTGAGGCGTTCGAGGGCTTGTTCCCGCTCGGCGTGTCCAATGCGCAGTGACGACATGGCGGGCCTCCTGCTTCCAGGATATGGCGCTGCGGAACGGCACTGGTCTTACGTGCGCGCGCTCACGTTCCGGCCATGGGTCGACCGCCTACCGTGAGCGCAACGCATCCCGCGCACCCCGAAGAGAGAAAGGCGGGCCGTCGTGCCGGTATCCGACGTCACCGACAGCCGCGCCGCGACCAACGCCCTGCTGGGGCCGCTGAAACAGGACCGCTGGAGACCTCACGCCGTCGCCCGGTTCCTGTGGCAGGCCGCGGACCGGTCGGTTCGGCAGGCGGCCCGCCGTCCCCGGGCCCTCGCGCAGATCACCGCCCTGCACGGCCTGCTGCTCGCCCTCACCCGAACCCGGGAGGGGCAAAGATGGGTGGCGACCAGCTGGACTCTGGGGGCCCTCCATCTGGGCCTGCTGGAGCACCGCGACCGGCTCTCGCCGGCCGATGCGCTCACCCTGCTGCGGGGCAACCTCCCCGCCACGATCGTGGGGTCGAGTCGTGTCTCGGGGGTGCTGGCGATCGCCTCGGACCTGGCCGACGGCCACCTGGCCCGCCGCCAGGCCACCGTGTCCCCGTTCGGCGATTACGCCGACTCCTTCGCCGACGCCGCGTTCTGGACCTGGCTCGTCCTGCGGCACGACCCCAGCCGTGTGGTACGGGCCTCGGCGATCGCCGCGTGGGCGCTGCCGGTCGCCGCGGTCACCGCCCTCGCCGTTAGCCGCGGCACGATGCCGGAGCGGCCCCGCCCCGCGTTGCTGCGCCCGGCTGCCGCGATGCAGGGGATCGTCGCCGTGCGGCATCTGCTGCGCCGCTGACGGCGTACGGGCGCGCAGGCGCGGGAGCGGGAGCGGGGGTCAGCCGAGGGTGTCGAGGGCGGCGAGGATGCCGGCCGGTTCGGCGCGGGTGGTGTAGTCGGCGGCGACGAAGGCCCAGCGGATGGTGCCGTCGCGGTCGATGACGTAGGTGGCGGGCAGCGGCAGGGTGCGCGGGTGGCCGGCGTTGACACGATGGAGGTCGAAGCCGAGCTTGTCGTACACGGCGGCCAGGTCGTCGGGCAGGTCGAAGGCGAGGCCGTACTGCTTGGCGGTGTCGGAGCCGATGTCGCTGAGGACGTCGAAGGCGAGGTCGTGCTTCTCGGCTAGTGACAGGGACTCGTCGGGGATCTGCGGGGAGATGGCCACCAGGCTGGCGCCGCGGTCGGTGATGGCGTCGTGGTGCTGCTGGAGGGAGCGCAGGGCGATGTTGCAGTAGGGGCACCAGGAGCCGCGGTAGAAGGTCAGCACGACCGGGCCGTCGGCCAGCAGCTCGCGCAGGGCGACGGTCTTCCCGCTCGCCGAGGGCAGGCTGAAGCCGGGGGCGGTGGCGCCCACGGACAGCGCGCGGTCGGCCTGGCCGGAGTCGGCCAGCTCCCGGCCGGCCCGGTTCATGACCGCCCGGATGTCGGCGGGAATCTGCTGCTGACGGCTGTCGTAGAACGCGCGAAGTTCGGCGTTGAGGCTCATCGGAATGGTTCCTCCATGACACATAGATCGATCCTGGAACGACTGTTTCAAGATAGGACTCGCGTGCACTCGAAGCCAGCGGTGTACGCGGTATCTTGGAATTCTCATTTCAAGATGGCGGGGTGAACCATGCCGGACATCAAGCACTTCGATCCGGACGCGACCCTGGACACGGTGGTACGGCTGTTCTGGCGCCAGGGTGTGGCCTCGACGGGGGTCCAGGACATCGTGACCGCGACCGGGCTCAACCGCTCCAGCCTGTACGCGACCTTCGGCGGCAAGCAGGAGCTCTACAAGGCCGCCCTGGAGCGGTACGCCCAGGACCGCTCCCGGCCCAGCCTCGGCCGCCTCGCAGAGGACGCCCGGGGCCTTCCCGCCATCACCGAGTTCTTCAACGGGCTGATCGACACCCGCTGTTCGGGCGCCTACGCCCAATGGGGCTGCATGATCTCCAACGCGCACGCCGGGACCGAGAACGCAGACCCCGGCGTACGCGCCATCCTCGACCGGCAGCATCAGCGCCTACGGGACGCCCTGCATGCGGCACTCGTTGCCGCCCGGGCGCAGGGCCAGCTGGGTCCCGGCGCCGATCCGGGTACGGCGGCCGACGTGCTAGCCCTTCTCGCACACGGGGTGAATCTGCGCTCCCGCGCGGGCGCCGACGCACAGGAGCTCAGCAAGACGGTGCACGCTGCCATCGAAGCGATCGGCGGCCGGGCCGCGACATGACATGACGCGGCATGCCGTCACCGGCGGGCCCTGCGCTCCGCTTCCTCCTTGACCGATGCCAGCGATGCCGCGACCGTCTCCTCCCAGCGGCCGGCGACCAGTTGCCCCCAGCGTTGCCCCAGCCCCCACAGGTCGGTGCCCAGCACCCCTTCGTACGTCAGCCGCGTGCCCGACGCGTAGTCGGTGAGGACGAACGCCTCGACGACGTGCGGCACCGGGCCGCGGACCAGGCGGAAGTCGATGCGCTCGGGCCGGGTGAACCGCACGGTCTCCACCGTGGTCGCGGTCAGCCGCCCACCTGCTATGGGGGTGTGGTGCGCGGCAAGCACTATGTCGCTGCCCCGCTCCAGCACGTTCACCTTCTCCCGCATCGCCCGGGTGGCCCGCCCGAGGTACGGCTGGGCGATCACATCGAAGACCACGTCCCTGGGCGCGGCGATGCCGACGGTCTGCGGGCCCAGCGCGCGCGTGCGCCGGCCGATGCCCACATCGACGGGCAGCGCGCCACTCACCAGCCCGAGATAGGCAGCGGTCACCGCACCCGCGGCGCCGGCGGCCCACGCCGCGAGGCGCGCAAGCCGTCGGGCGCTCACCGGCGGGTCTCCGGCGGCGCTTCGACCGTGACGCCGTTCCAGAAGGCGACATGGTTCTTGATCTTCTTCGCCAGCGGGGTGGGGTGCGGGTAGTACCAGGCGGCGTTCGCATTCACCTGCCCGCCGACCGTGACCGTGTAGTAGCGGGCCAGCCCCTTCCAGAAGCACAGCGACTTCGCCCGGCTCCCGGTGAAGTACTGACGGTGCAGCGACTCGGGCGGGAAGTAGTGATGGCCCTCGACCACCACGGTGCGCTCCGCCTCCGCCAGCACCGCGCCATGCCACACAGCGCGCATCATGATCTTCCACCTCCGGGCACGTGCTGGACGTCCATGGTGCGACGCTAAACCGCCGCCCCGGGCCCCGACGGTGATCCCGCTTACAGTCTGGCGCCGGTATCGCGGTACGCGCGGGGACGTGCCGCCGGAGGTAACCTCGAAGCAGGTGGTTGGACCTTCAATCAACCTCGTGCTGGAGGCCGCCATGGACGTCCTGGTGCTGATCGGACGCATCCTCTTCTCAGCCCTCTTCCTCAGCAGCGCGGTCGGTCACATGACCAAGACCAAGGCCATGGCCGGCTACGCCTCGTCGCGGGGTGTTCCGGCACCGGTTCCGGCCGTGCTCGGCAGCGGTGTGCTGCTGCTCGCGGGCGGGCTGAGCCTGCTGCTCGGGGTCTGGGCGGACCTTGGGGCGCTGCTGCTGGTCGTCTTCCTCGTGCCGACCGCCATGCTGATGCACGCCTTCTGGAAGGAGACCGAGCCACAGGCGCGGCAGATGGAGATGGTTCACTTCCAGAAGGACATGGCGCTCGCGGGCGCCGCGCTCATGCTGCTCGCCCTGATCGCCCACGCGGGCGGCGGCCTCGGCCTGACCCTGACCGGGCCGCTGTTCGACCTCGACTGAATCGCCGGACACGGCGCGGTCCTACGCCATGCAGGCTGAAGCGGCGTACATCGCCCCTCACCGCCGTGTCTGCAGTTCCTACGGGCGCCGGCGTGCCTCGCGCCGGGCGTGCCGGTCCAGGGATTCATTCCCAAGACGGTTGTCCGGCCGACCGGTTCGGGCACACGCTGGATGCCACGATCCGCTTCGGCGCTCTGGGATGGAGTCCGCCGGTGGCCAGGACTGTTCTGCCGAATCCTCCCGGTGTGCCTCTTGCCTGCGCTGTGGGCGGCGGCCCCGCACCACGCCCGGCCCGCCCGGCGACGTGATCACGCTGCGCCTGCCCGAGGATCCGTCAGGCGGGACTGCCGCGCTCGCCTGACACCCGCAGGTGCGTCATCGGTGATGCGGGCGTTCCTCGGAGGCCGGGTCCACAGGGCGGTCCCGGTCGGCCGGAGTTGTGGGGGCGGATTCTGGCGGGCAGCAGGCGTCACCACGGGTGCGGCGGCGCACGATCACGGTGACGGCCGCGGCGGCCAGGAGGACGCCGGCGGCGATCACCCACGGGCTGGAGATCCAGGCGCCGATCCCGGCGAGGGCACCGGCGGCGATCAGGGCGGGAGCGGCGCAGCAGACGATCATCAGCAGGGCGGCGCCGATCCCGGCGACGGCCATGTGGGGGCCGGAGCGGTCCGGATCGCGCTGGTGCGGGGGACGAGGCGTGGTCATGGCGGTCTTTCCTTGCTGTTCAGGCGCGGTCGGCCGAGGCGATGCGCGGGCAGCAGTCCAGCGCGGCGGCGTTGTCCGCGGCCAGCGAGCGGGCCAGCACGACCAGGTCGGCGACCCGGGGATCGCCCACGGAGTAGCGCAGCTTCTTGCCGTCGCGGCGGGCGGTGACGTAGCCGCAGTCCACGAGGCAGGACAGGTGCACCGAGACCCTCGGCTGGGAGATGTCGGCGTGCTCGACGCAGTCGGCACTGGTGCGCTCGCCGCGCAGGATGAACTCAAGCAACTTCAGCCGGGTGGGATCCGCCAGAGCCCGGAAGAACCGGGCGGTGGTGTCCAGGTGGGTGCACGCGACCTCGGTGTCGGCGGCCGGGCCGGTGGATGCGGGGGCGGTCGTGGATGTCATGGGCAGGGGCCTTTCCACACGCTGCTATTCGCCTCTCCGCATAGTATGGTGGCAGTCTGGTATTCGGCAAGCCGCATAGAAAACCCGGGGCCAGGCAGCCCGGCCCGCAACGAGGAGGCAGCGCCATGACCGGTATGCGTTCCAGAATCGATCTGGCCGTGATCGGCTCGGGTTCGGCGGCATTCGCCGCCGCCATCGCCGCGACCGCCAAGGGCAAGGGCGTGGTGCTCGTCGAGCGCGGTACCACCGGCGGCACCTGTGTGAACGTCGGCTGCGTGCCATCGAAGGCGCTGCTGGCCGCCGCCGAGGCCCGCCACGGCGCGCAGATCGCGGACCGGTTCCCCGGCATCGCCACCAGTGCGGGCCCGGTCGGCTTCCCGGCCCTGATCGGCGGCAAGGACGCACTGGTCGCCCAGCTGCGGGCGGAGAAGTACATCGACCTGGCGACCGAGTACGGCTTCGAGATCGTCCACGGCACCGCTGCGTTCACCGACGGCCCCGCGCTTGAGGTGACCCTGAACGGAGGCGGAAGCCGACGGATCAAGGCCGCGCATTATCTGATCGCCACCGGTTCCGCCCCGTGGGCGCCGTCCGTCGATGGCCTGGAGCAGGCCGGGTACCTGACCTCGACCACCGCGATGGAGCTGGACAGCTTGCCGGAGTCGATGGTCGTGGTGGGCGGCAACGCGGTCGGCCTGGAGCAGGCCCAGCTCTTCGCCCGCCTCGGCACCCAGGTCACGGTGATCGAGGCCCTGGACCGGCTCGCCCCGTTCGAGGAGCCCGAGATCTCCGCCGCCCTCGAAGCGGTCCTCGCCGACGAGGACATCACCTTGCACACGTCCACTGCCCTGACGGCCGTACGCTGCGATGAGACCGGCTACACCCTCACCGCCACCAGCGGCAATGGGCCGGACATCGAGCTGCGGGCAGGGCAGCTGCTGGTCGCCACCGGCCGCCGCCCGGTCACCGCCGGGCTGAACCTGGACGCGGTCGGCGTGAAGACCGGATCGCGCGGCGAGGTCGTCGTCGACGAGCACCTGGGCACCGACAATCCCCGCATCTGGGCGGCCGGAGATGTCACCGGACACCCGCAGTTCGTGTACGTCGCCGCCGCCCACGGCACCGTCGTCGCCGACAACGCCCTCGACGGTGCGCAGCGCACCCTGGACTACACCGCTCTGCCCCGGGTCACCTTTACCACCCCCGCCATCGCCTCCGTCGGGATGACTGACGCACAGGTTGCCGAGGCCGGCATCCTGTGCGACTGCCGCACCCTGCCACTTCAGTACGTTCCCCGGGCCCTGGCCAACCGCGATACCCGCGGCCTGGTCAAACTCGTCACCGACGCACGCACCGGCCGCCTGCTCGGCGCGCACGTGCTTGCCGACGGCGCCGGCGACATCATCAGCGCCGCCACCTACGCCATCACCGCCCAGATGACCGTCGACCAGCTCGCCCACACCTGGGCCCCCTACCTGACCATGGCCGAAGGACTCAAGCTCGCCGCCCAGACCTTCACCTCGGACGTCGCCAAGCTGTCCTGCTGCGCCGGCTGAGAGCCCGAGAGATCGGAGGCTTCACGATGAGCGGACAGCGCATGAGGCCGATGACGGTGGGAGAACTCTCCCGTCGTACCGGCGTGCCGGTCAAGACGTTGCGCGAGTACACCGACCTTGGGCTGATCTACACCCTGGGCCGCAGCCCGGCCAATTACCGGCTGTTCGACGCGGACGCCCTGTGGTGCGTGGGGTGGATCGGCCGACTGCGCGGCCTCGGGCTGACCGTGGCCGAGATCCGCGAACTGACCATCGCGTACCTGGAGCGCACCGGCCGGCCCTTCGGTCCCGCACTGGCGGAGCGGCTGCAGACCGCCAGGGAGCGGGTGAGGGCCCGTATCACCGCCGCCGAGCAGACCCTCGCCAGGATCGACGCGTTCGAGAACACGCACCGCGCCGAACTCAGGGACGAAGACGGGGACGGCCGCTGCTGGGCGGACGACCCGAGGGGATGCGGCGTACGGGCTTGACCCTCACCCCGGGGTCAGACCCTACGGTCCAGGCATCGGACCCATCCATCCAGTCCTTGGAGGGAACCGCCGTGGACACCGACACCCAGCAGTTCGCCACCCGCTTCGTCGCCTCCCTCACCAGCGCCCCCGGTCTGCAGATGTGGCTGGTACGCCCGCTGCAGACGCTGCTGGCCACCGGTGAGCCGGCCACCGTCACCGCTCTCGCCGCCCAGGCTCACTGCACCGAGCAGGAGGTCCGCGAGGCGCTGTCCGCGATGCCGGACACCGAGTACGACGCCGAAGGCCGCATCATCGGCTTCGGCCTCACGTTCAACCCCACCCCGCACCGCTACGAGACCGGGGGCCGCACCTTCTACACGTGGTGCGCGCTGGACACCCTCGCTTTCCCCGCCGTCCTCGGCCACACCGCCCAGATCACCTCCCCGTGCCGGGCCACCGGCGAACCGGTCCGCCTGACCGTGACACCCGACGGCGTCACCAGCGTCGAACCGGCCACCGCCGTCGTCTCCCTGGTCACCCCCGACGCGCCGACCTCCGTCCGCGCCTCCTTCTGCAACCAGGTCCACTTCTTCGCCAGCGCCGACGCCGCCAAGGACTGGCTCATCGAACACCCCGACGCCCGGGTCCTGCCTGTCGCCGACGCCTTCGACGTCGGACGGCCTATCGTCGAGCAGATCCTCTCCAGCAGCACTTCCCCTGGCCGCTGCTGATACCGCCAGCGGGCGTGGCCGGGCGGTGCCCACGAAGCCGCCCGGCTTATCCCGTTAGCCCCAGTTGGTCGGCCAGCGCCTCGGCGGGCTCGACGACCTGCCTGCCGAGGGAGTGAGTTGCGTGGGGCGTTCTCGCCCCTGGCTGCTTCTCCACCAGCCGCCGCCGCTCCCCCGTTTTATGGAAACCCTCCAACGCCGACCGTTGCCGGCTGCTCGCACAACGATGATCTGCCACCCATCGCCGGGTGGCACGACCGCCCTCTGCCCGAGCGCCCGACGTCCACCGCTCCGCACGCCCGCTGCACGCTTGTCCACCGGTTGTCCACCGAGGGCGATCATGGTGCCCGCGAGGCGGGCCAGGGAGTCGTCAAGGAAGATCACAGAAAAGCAAAAGCCCCAGGTCACGGCGAGTGAGTCCTAGGGCTTCCACAGAGCCGCCTTCGGGATTCGAACCCGAGACCTACGCATTACGAGCGATCCAGCGCCAAGATCCCTGATCAAGCTTCGACCTGGTTATAGTCCGCTGCGCCGATGCTGGAACCGCCCTGACCTGCTGTTACGCGGTCCCGGCAAGTCCCTTCTCGTCCCCCGCTGGGTTGTTCTCTCTCGGGCAGTACGTCCCAACGCTGTCCCAACGAGGGTCGCCTGCCCCAACGTGGTCCCAACGTCGGACCGAGGGACGGTGATCGGGGATGAGCGGCGAGGTGCGGGGAGCTGATCTCACAGGTGGCGAACCGGGTGGCGAACCGGGGCCTGCACGGTGCCGTTCGGGCGTACGCCTCTTCCGCGCTCCCCCATGAAGCCTCGACAAGCAGTGCGCCCTGAGCGGCGTGCTGCCGGGTCGTTTTCGCAGATGGCGCCAGCCCACGCGCAAGCGACGAACTCCGATGGACATAGGAAACGCGCTACGGAGTAATGAGTATCGGAGTACCCTGGGGTACCGGAGGTGGATCGAACATGACTGCGCATGCTGCGGAATCAAAGCCACGGAGAGCGGCTCCGCTGAAGGTGGATCTCGAGACAGACCAACTCATCACCCAGGGAGCACATTTCCTGGGGGTGACGAAGAAGGATCTGGTGGCGGACGCGGTGCGCATGTACATAGAGCATCGGCGCGAGGAGATCCGACAGGGCATGGCCGAGTCGATGCGGGTCCTGGACGGCACTACCAAGGCGCGCGTCGCGCTGCTGACAGGGATCTCCGCCGAGGACATCGACCGGCTCGGCGGGATCGACGAGGAGAGGTAGCGCCGCGGTGGACCGAACCCGCCCGACCCTGCGCTGCCTGACGGAGGATCTGCGCTTACCCGTTCCCCCGATCACGGCACCGCTCGACGAAGTCGATCACCCCGCACTGAACAAGGCGCACGAACAGTTCGACGGCAACAGTGAGCCGCAGCATGAGCGCATCCGCGCAATCGACGACCAGGTCCTCTTCAAGGTCAAAGTGCAACGATGGCGAGGCGCTGTCTGGCGGTCCGAACCGTGTCCATGGCTGGTGGCCGCCGGCATGCGCGAGGACGGCTCGGCCGATGATTTCTACGCGGCCCTGGCCACTGACGCGAAGGCCGCCCGCAGCGCCTACAACGCCCAGCACTCCCGTCCGCTGACCACGCAGACATACGTCGGCGGTCTGCTCCCGGATCGGGATGACCACCTGCGCTACCGGTTGGAGGAGGGCACCCGGTTCGTACGCCGCCTGGAGAGCGTGATCCCCCAGCTCGCCCGCGACTCACTCCTCGACGGCGCAGAGCACACCGTCGCGTACGACACCTTCACCCTGGGCGTCCAGATCCGCGCCCAGGAAGGGCACGAGGCGTACGTCGCGGTACGAATCACCGGCTCCGTCCCCGGCGACCTCGTCCGCATCGTGCTGGACATCGTCCCCGGCTGCGAGCGCGAGGGCTGGTTCCCCGAATCACGCCTCCCCGACCGGGACCTGCTCCCCGCCGAACAGGCATGGTCAAACCTGATGGACCCGGCCGAGGCCGGGAAGCTCCTCTCGGGCTGAGCGGGGATCGCGTACTGCCTGACACCGCATCAGTTCAGTGTCCCAACACTGTCCCAACACGCTCACGCAGAGGGGCCCTCCGTGATCACCCACGGAGGGCCCTGCGTCATCCAGGCAAGCAAAAACCCCAGGTCAGACGTGTCTGTCCCGGGGTTTGAAAGAGCCGCCTTCGGGATTCGAACCCGAGACCTACGCATTACGAGTGCGTTGCTCTGGCCATCTGAGCTAAGGCGGCACGCCGTCCGCACCATGGTGCGATCAGCAACGTGGGAAAGTCTACACAGTTTCCGGGGGTGCTCCGTACGGGCCCCGGGGGCGGGGTCCCCGGGGCCCGTCGCAGGGGCTATGAACAGCGCTTTCCGTCCACCGGAGGGGTGCCGCGGAGCAGGTACGCGTTGATCGTGGAGTCGATGCACGCGCTGCCGCGGCCGTAGGCGGTGTGGCCGTCGCCCTCGTAGGTGAGGAGGCGGGCGGAGGAGAGCTGGGCGGACAGAGCCCGGGCCCAGCGGTAGGGGGTGGCCGGGTCGCGGGTGGTGCCGACCACGACGATCGGGGCCGCGCCCTTCGCCTCGATGCGGTGCGGCTCGCCCGTCGCGCCCACCGGCCAGTACGCGCAGTTCAGGGAGGCCCAGGCGAGGCCCTCGCCGAAGACGGGGGACGCCTTCTCGAAGGCGGGGAGGTCGTTTCGTACCTCGTCCGGGGTGTCGAAGGCGGCCGGGAGGTCGAGGCAGTTCACGGCGGCGTTGGCGAACATCAGGTTCGCGTAGCGGCCGTCGGCGTCCCGCTCGTAGTAGCTGTCGGAGAGGACCAGCAGACCCGCGCCGTCGTTCTCCTTCATCGCCGAGGTCAGCGCCTCGCGCAGCTGCGCCCAGGCTCCCTCGTCGTACATCGCCGCGATCACGCCGGTGGTGGCGAGGGATTCGCCGAGCGTACGGCCGTCCGCGTCGCCGGTGGGGATCGGGCGGGCGTCGAGCTTCTCGAAGAATGCCTTGAGGTTGCGGCCGACCTGGGCGGGCGTCGTGCTCTTGCCGCCCAGCGGGCAGTCCGGCTGCTGCACGCAGTCCTTCGCGAACGACTGGAACGCCGTCTCGAAGCCCGCCGTCTGGTCGAGGTTCATCCGGCGCGCGGGCAGCGAGGGGTCCATCGCGCCGTCCAGGACGAGGCGGCCGGCCCGCTCCGGGAAGAGGCCCGCGTACGTCGCCCCGAGGAACGTCCCGTACGACGCCCCCACGTAGTTCAGCTTCGGGTCGCCCAGCGCCGCCCGCACGATGTCCATGTCCCGGGCCGCCTCGACCGTGGACACATGGCGCAGCAGCCGAGGCGAGTCGGCGCCGCAGCCTTCCGCGAACTCCTTGTACGCGTCGACGAGTTCGGTGGTCTCCCGCTCGTCGTCGGGCGTCATGTCCGCCTGCGTGTACGCGTCCATGTCCCGCCCGTCGAGGCATTCGACGGGCTCGCTGCGGGCGACGCCACGTGGGTCGACCGCCACCATGTCGTAGCGGGCGCGGACCTCGGCCGGGTAGCCGATCCCGGCGTACGCCTGGAGGTAGCCGATCGCCGAGCCGCCCGGCCCGCCCGGGTTCACCAGCAGCGACCCGAGACGCTTGCCCGGACCCGTGGCCTTCTTGCGCGCCACGGCGAGCCGGACGTCGCCGTCGGCCGGCTTCGCGTAGTCGAGCGGCGCCTTCAGCGTGGCGCACTCGAAGCCGGGGACGCCGCAGCTGCGCCAGTTCGCCTTCTGTCCGTAGTACGACGCGAGGGCGGCCGGCGTGGCCTCCGGCAACGCGACAAGCGCCGCCTGAGCCGCCGCGCTGCCGGAGCTCGTCGTACTCCCGGAGGAGCAGGCTGAGACGAGCAGCGCGGCGGCGGCGAGGAGAACACCGCTGGTGCGGGCTCTGCGTGTTCGGGAGCACTGGACGGGCGGATCGGTCTGGCCTGCCGTGGTGAGGGGGCGGAAGCTGCGCCTGATGTACATCAACCGAGCGTAACTCTGCGCAGCTACTTGAATGCCCTCCGTGCATGCCATGGCTCGTACGAGTGACATGGTCAACTTGTCCCCGCCCGTCCCCCTCCGCTCCCCTGCCCTCCCCTCAGCTCAGCCTCAGCCCGCTCTCAGCGCCATCGTCATCGCTTCCACCGCGAGTAGCGGAGCCACATTGCGGTCGAGGGCCTCGCGGCACGCGGCGATCGCCTCGATGCGGCGGAGCGTGGACTCCGGGGAGCCGGCGCGGGCGAGTCGCTCCAGGGCCTCCTCCGCGTCGGCGTTGGAGATCGCCACGCGGGAGCCGAGCTGGAGGGCCAGGACGTCGCGGTAGAAGCCGGTGAGGTCGGTCAGGGCGAGGTCGAGGCTGTCGCGCTGCGTACGCGTGCGGCGTCGCTTCTGCTTGTCCTCCAGGTCCTTCATCACGCCCGCGGTGCCACGCGGCATCCGGCCGCTCTGGGAGGCGCCCATCGCTGTCTTGAGTTCGTCGGTCTCCTTGCCGTCCATGTCCTCGGCGAGCTGCTTGGCGTCGTCCGCTGCCGCGTCGACCAGTTCCTGGGCGGCCTTGAGACAGGCGCCGACGTCGTCGACCCGCAGCGGCAGCTTCAGCACGGCTGCCCGGCGCGCGCGAGCAGCGGGGTCGGTGGCGAGGCGGCGGGCCCGCTCGACGTGCCCCTGCGTGGCGCGCGCGGCGGCCATCGCGGCGGCCGGTTCGACGCCCTCCCGGCGTACGAGCATGTCGGCGACGGCGTCGACCGCCGGCGTCGAGAGGTTCAGGTGACGGCAGCGGGAGCGGATGGTCGGCAGCACGTCCTCGATGGAGGGGGCGCACAGCATCCAGACCGTACGGGGGGCGGGTTCCTCCACGGCCTTGAGGACGGCGTTGGCCGACTTCTCGTTCAGCCGCTCGGTGTCCTCGACGAGGATGACCTGCCAGCGGCCGTTCGCCGGCGAGGTGAACGACTTGCGGACGGTGTCCCGCATGTCGTCGACGAGGATCTGCGACCCGACGGCGGCGACGGTGGAGACGTCGGCATGGGTGCCGATCAGCGCCGTATGGCACCCCTCGCAGAACCCGCAGCCGGGGATCCCGCCGAGTGCGCGGTCCGGGCTGACGCACTGCAGGGCGGCGGCGAAGGCCCGCGCCGCCTGATTCCGCCCGGCACCGGGCGGCCCCGTGAACAGCCAGGCGTGGGTCATCTTCGACGCCTCGGGCGGCGGTGTGTCGGCGGCGGCCGCGGTGACCAGGGCGTCGGCGTCCCGGGCAGCGGCACCGAGCTGCTCGCACACCCTCTCCTGGCCGACCAGGTCGTCCCAGACGGTCATCCCTCACCCCGCCCTTTCGTCACGTTTCGCGTTGCGGCTTCCATTGTGTGGGGTGGCACTGACAACGGCCGGGGCGGACCGTGCCGCCCCGGCCGCGAGCAGACGTACAGCCTGGGGACGTCCGGGCCACGCGGCCTGCGGGCAGTGTGCCGCTGGGTCGGCCCCGACCCAGCGAACTGAACCCCGCCGAACTCAACCCCGCCGGCCGCGCCCGCGCCGCCCCTGCTCCTCGTCGAACTCCTCGTCCCCGCGCGGCCCCAGCAGTTCGTCCGCCAACGTCGGCAGATCGTCCAGCGGCGTCTCCTCGGCCCAGTCCGACCGCCCGCGTCGCCGCGGTGCCCCGGACTCGTCGACCTGCGGCATCTCGCGCGTCCGGTCCTCGGTCCCGTCCGGCTGCGCCCCGGCGCCGGTGGCCCCGGCCGGATCGTCCCGGAAGTACCCCGGCGGAACCCGGTCCCCGGGCGTCTCGTCCCGCACGGGAGGCAGCACGGCCGTCTCGTCCGCCGCACCGGGCGGCAGCACCGCCGTCTCGTCCGCCGCCCCCGCAGGAGCCGGCGGCTGCGGCAGCTCGGCCGTCACCTCGGCGTCCGGCCCTCCGGCGGCCTCCCCGGACGACCGCCCGTCCGTCTGCTCGTCCCGCACGGGACGCAGCACCGTGGTCTCGTCCGTGTCCCTCGGCGCCACCGGGGGAAGCACCGCGGTCTCGTCGTCCGCGGCCCCCGGCGCCACCGACGGCAGTACGGCCGTCTCGTCCACCGGTCCGCCCGACGCGTTCGTCGGCGTCACCACGGGCGTCGGCACGGTCGCCGCGTCCGCCGCGGGGCCGGAAGCCGGCCGATTTCCCGGCGCCCTGGGCCCCGCCTGGGCCGCGGCCGCCGCCTGCTCGGCCAGCCGCCGGGCCTCCTCGGCGCGCAGCAGCGCCTCCTCGGCCTTCCGCTGCTTCTCCAGGCGCCGCGCCTCGGCCTCAGCACGCAGTCGCGCCTCCTCCTCGGCCTGCTTGCGGCGCCGGTCCTCCGCGGCCTTGCGGCGGGCCTCTTCCTCGGCGCGTACCTTCTCCTCGGCGAGGAGCCGCGCCCGCTCCTCCTCGGCACGGCGGCGCGCTTCCTCGGCCCGCACCCGGGCCTCCTCCGCCTGCCGTTCGGCCTCGCGCCGCTGCGCCTCCTCCAGCTCGCGCCGCTTGCGCTCCTCCTCCTCGGCGCGCAGCCGTTCGAGCTGCTCCTGGCGCTCGCGCTCCAGGCGCTCCTCCTCGGCCTTGCGGGCGGCCTCTTCCTCCGCCTTGCGCCGGGCCTCTTCCTCGGCCTTCCGGCGGGCTTCCTCCTGGGCCTGGATCTCGGCCTCGGACAGCGGCAGCATCTGGTCGAGCCGATGCCGTACGACGGTCGTGACGGCCTCGGGCTCCTGGCCCGCGTCCACGACCAGGTAGCGCCCCGGGTCGGCGGCGGCCAGCGTCAGGAAACCGGACCGCACGCGCGCGTGGAACTCGGCCGGCTCCGACTCGAGCCGGTCGGGTGCCTCGGTGAACCGCTCACGCGCGATCTCCGGAGAGACATCCAGCAGCACCGTCAGGTTGGGCACGAGCCCGTCCGTCGCCCAGCGGTTGATCCGGGCGATCTCGGTCGGGGACAGGTCACGGCCCGCGCCCTGGTAGGCCACCGAGGAGTCGATGTAGCGGTCGGAGACGACCACCGCGCCGCGCTCCAGGGCCGGCCGGACGACCGTGTCGACGTGCTCCGCGCGGTCCGCCGCGTACAGCAGCGCCTCCGCCCGGTGCGACAGCCCGGCGCTGGACACGTCCAGCAGGATCGACCGCAGCCGCTTGCCCACCGGGGTGGCGCCCGGTTCCCGCGTCACCACGACCTCGTGCCCCTTCGCCCTGATCCACTCGGCGAGCGCCTCGGCCTGGGTGGACTTCCCGGCCCCGTCGCCGCCCTCCAGGGCGATGAAGAAACCGGTGCCGGCGGGTGCCGTCACGGGGTCGTCGCCGCCGAGCAGCGCGTCCCGCAGGTCGTGCCGCAGGGGCACGCCGGAGCGGTCGTCGACCTTGGCCAGCACCAGTGCGGCCACCGGCAGCAGCAGCGCGCCGATCAGCATCAGGGTGAAGGCCGCGCCGCCGTGCGCGAACACGAACTTGCCGTTCTCCAGACGGTGCGGGCCGATCGCCGCCGCCACCAGGGGCGCCACCAGCGCGCCCAGGGCCACGGAGACCCGTACGACCGCGTGCAGATGCTCGGTGGTCCGCGCCCGGCGGTACTCCTCGGCCTCCAGGTCGAGCAGCGTGTGCCCGGTGTTGGCGGCCACGCCCGCGCCGACGCCGGCCAGCGCGAGGATCAGCACCACGCTGGTGACGTCCGGGACGAGCCCGGCGGCCAGCAGCGCGACGCCGGTGAAGGCGAGCGCCAGTGCCAGCAGGCGGCGCCGCGACAGCGTCGGCAGCAGCGAAGGCGCCGTACGGATGCCGACGACCACGCCACCGGTCAGGGCGCTCACCAGCAGCCCGTACATCACCGGGCCGCCGCCCAGGTCCTTGGCGTGCAGCACGGACACGGCGACCGCGGCCGCCACCGCCCCGGCGATCGCCGCGCAGGCGAGCACCAGCAGCGGGATCGCGCCGGTACGGCCCTTGTCGACGCCGGTGCCCGTCTTGGGCCGGCGCAGCCCCTCCAGCGGCGACCGCGCGCGCGGGGTGCGTGTGCCGGGCAGCTCCAGGAAGGTCAGCACGGACAGGGACGCGGCGAACAGTCCGGCCGCGACATACGAGGCCAGGGCCGCCTGGTGCTGGGCGAACCAGGCGATTCCCGAGCCGAGCAGGTTGTTGAGCAGACCCGCGACGACGAGCACGGCGGCCGCGAGCGGGATCGCCACGAAGGTCGTACGCAGCGTCAGGCGGCGCAGGGCGTCCATGTGGTCCGGCAGCGGTCGCACCGTCGCCCCCTCCGGGGGTGGGGCGGGCAGCAGTGCGGGCGCCGCGCTCTCGCGGCACACCGTCCAGAAGCGCTCGGCGACACCGGTCACGAAGGCGGTGACCAACAGGACGGCCAGCGCGTCCTCGGGTGTCCAGTCGATCCACAGGGGCGCCACGATGAGCATCGCGGCCCGCAGCCCGTCCGCGCCGACCATCGTCCAGCGGCGGTCCAGCAGGCCGTCCTGGGAGGTGAGCGCGGTCAGCGGGCCGAGGAGAACGGCCCCGAAGAGTAGCGTCGCGAGGATGCGCACCCCGAAAACGGTCGCCACTGCGAACGCCACGCCCCGGTAGCCGCCGCCGAACGAGCCCTCGGCGATCGCCGCTTGGAGGGCGAGGACGACCAGTACCAGAAGCGCGAGGGTGTCACCGACTCCGCCCACGAGTTGTGCGCTCCACAGCCGTTTCAGCTGTGGTCGGCGCAGCAGGGCGCGGACGGCGCGCTCGCGGGAGTCCGCGACCAGGGCGTCGTCGGGGGCCGGGTGAGGGGCCGTTGGCTGCTCCGCTGGGGTCATGCTTTCAGCCTATCGGGACCCACCGACAGGCCGGGGCGCGCGTCCGAACGTGCGCACGCCCCGACACCAAAGTGATGCCGGGGCGTTCGTTTTGCGAACCCTCAGTGCAGAAATACGGTGACCGTCACTCGTCGGCGGCCGTCTTCGAAGCCGTCGCCCTCTTCGCGGTGGTCTTCTTGGCGGTCGTCTTCTTCGCAGCGGTGGTCGTCTTGGCGGCGGTCTTCTTGGCCGCCGTCGCCTTCTTGGCCGGAGCCTTTTTGGCCGGAGCCTTCTTGGCGGGCGCCTTCTTCGCCGTCTTCTTGGCGGGCGTCTTGGCCCGCTTCTCGGCGAGCAGCTCGAAGCCGCGCTCCGGGGTGATCTCCTCGACGCTGTCGCCGGAGCGCAGGGTCGCGTTGGTCTCCCCGTCGGTGACGTACGGCCCGAAGCGGCCGTCCTTGACGACGACCGGCTTCCCGCTGACCGGGTCGTCGCCCAGTTCCTTCAGCGGCGGCTTGGCGGCGGCCCGGCCACGCTGCTTGGGCTGGGAGTAGATCTCCAGCGCCTCTTCGAGGGTGATCGTGAAGAGCTGGTCCTCGGTCTGCAGCGAGCGCGAGTCCGTGCCCTTCTTCAGGTACGGCCCGTAGCGGCCGTTCTGCGCGGTGATCTCCACGCCTTCGGCGTCCTTGCCGACGACGCGCGGCAGCGACATCAGCTTGAGGGCGTCCGCCAGCGTCACCGTGTCGAGCGACATCGACTTGAACAGCGAGGCCGTACGCGGCTTGACGGCGTTCTTGCCGGTCTTCGGGGTGCCCTCGGGGAGCACCTCGGTGACGTACGGGCCGTAGCGGCCGTCCCTGGCGATGATCTGACGGCCCGTCTCCGGGTCGGCACCGAGCTCGAAGTCGCCGCTCGGCTTGGCGAGCAGTTCCTCCGCGAACTCGACGGACAGCTCGTCCGGGGCCAGGTCCTCGGGCACGTCCGCCCGCTGGTGGTTCTCGGAGTCCTTCTCGCCGCGCTCCACGTAGGGGCCGTAGCGCCCGACCCGCAGCACGATGCCGTCGCCCACCGGGAACGACGACACCTCACGTGCGTCGATGGCGCCCAGGTCGGTCACCAGCTCCTTGAGGCCGCCGAGGTGGTCCCCGTCGCCGTTGCCGGCGTCCGCGGCACCGCCGCCGCCCGCGCCCTCGCCGAAGTAGAAGCGCCTGAGCCACGGCACGGCCTGCGCCTCACCGCGGGCGATGCGGTCGAGGTCGTCCTCCATCCTGGCGGTGAAGTCGTAGTCGACGAGCCGCCCGAAGTGCTTCTCCAGGAGGTTGACCACGGCGAAGGACAGGAAGGACGGCACGAGGGCCGTGCCCTTCTTGAAGACATAGCCGCGGTCGAGGATCGTGCCGATGATCGACGCGTACGTCGACGGGCGGCCGATCTCGCGCTCCTCGAGCTCCTTGACCAGGCTGGCCTCGGTGTAGCGGGCCGGGGGCTTGGTGGCGTGCCCGTCGACCGTGATCTCCTCGGCGCGCAGCGCGTCGCCCTCGCTGACCTGGGGCAGCCGGCGCTCGCGGTCGTCCAGCTCGGCGTTCGGGTCGTCGGCACCTTCGACGTACGCCTTCAGGAAGCCGTGGAAGGTGATCGTCTTGCCGGACGCGCTGAACTCGACGTCCCGGCCGTCGGCGGCGGCGCCACCGATCTTCACGGTGACGGAGTTGCCGGTGGCGTCCTTCATCTGGGAGGCGACGGTCCGCTTCCAGATCAGCTCGTACAGCCTGAACTGGTCGCCGGTCAGTCCGGTCTCGGCGGGGGTGCGGAAACGATCGCCCGAGGGGCGGATCGCCTCGTGCGCCTCCTGCGCGTTCTTGACCTTTCCGGCGTACGTCCGCGGCTGGGCCGGGAGGTAGTCGGCGCCGTACAGCTGGGTGACCTGGGCGCGGGCGGCGTTGATCGCCGTGTCCGACAGGGTCGTGGAGTCCGTACGCATGTAGGTGATGAAGCCGTTCTCGTACAGCTTCTGGGCCACCTGCATGGTCGACTTCGCGCCGAAGCCGAGCTTGCGCGAGGCCTCCTGCTGGAGCGTCGTCGTACGGAACGGGGCGTACGGCGAGCGGCGGTACGGCTTCGACTCGACGGACCGCACCGAGAACTGGGTGTTCTCCAGGGCGGCGGCCAGCGCGCGGGCGTTGGCCTCGTCGAGGTGGAGGGTGTTCGCGCTCTTGATCTGTCCCAGGGAGTCGAAGTCGCGGCCCTGCGCGACCCGCCTGCCGTCGACGGTCTGGAGGCGGGCGACCAGCGACGACGGGTCCGACGCGTCTCCCGCGCGGCCGGTCGCGAAGGTGCCCGTCAGGTCCCAGTACTCAGCAGAACGAAACGCGATGCGCTCGCGTTCCCGCTCCACCACGAGCCGGGTGGCGACCGACTGGACACGGCCGGCCGACAGGCGCGGCATGACCTTCTTCCACAGGACCGGCGAGACCTCGTAGCCGTAGAGACGGTCGAGGATGCGGCGGGTCTCCTGGGCGTCGACCAGCTTCTGGTTCAGCTCGCGCGGGTTGGCGACGGCGGCCTGGATCGCGGCCTTGGTGATCTCGTGGAAGACCATCCGCTTGACCGGGACCTTGGGCTTGAGAACCTCCTGGAGGTGCCAGGCGATCGCCTCGCCCTCGCGGTCCTCATCGGTGGCGAGGTAGAGCTCGTCGGAGTCCTTCAGCAGGTCCTTGAGCTTCTTGACCTGGGCCTTCTTGTCGGCGTTGACGACGTAGATGGGCTGGAAGTCGTGGTCGACGTCCACGCCGAGGCGGCGGACCTCGCCGGTGTACTTCTCGGGCACCTCCGCGGCGCCGCTGGGGAGGTCGCGGATGTGCCCGACGCTCGCCTCGACAACGTATCCGGGGCCGAGATAGCCCTTGATCGTCTTCGCCTTGGCAGGCGACTCGACGATGACGAGTCGGCGGCCGCCCTTCGCGGTCTCGCTGGTCGGGGACAACTTCGCTCTTCTCTCCGGTCGACGCTGGGGCCTCCCCAGGCCTTGCTCCCGGGGTCGGGTCATGGTGACGCTGCGGAGTGTGACGGTACATCCCGCCCCCGTGTCAAACGGGAAAAGCCCGCAACGGCCACTCGAACGGTAACCCGACTCCCGCCATTCCTGCCGCCCGGAGTGCCCACCGGCCTTTTCTCGCCTATCCGGAGGGTGACCTCCCAATTATCGGGGCCTCGGCCTTCAGGCAGCTCTCGCGCGGTTCTTACACGCGCGTGAAGCACCACATGCCAAGGGCCAGCGCGATCAGCGCGACGAGGCTCGCGACGGTCGCCGATGCGACAGGACTCACACCGAGGGCGACCGGTTCCCGGTGCCGTACGCGGGCTGCGGTCCACGCCAGCAGCCCACTTCCGAAGAGGGCGAACACCACTCCCGAGAAGATCGCCGGTCCGCTCTCCATGGCTCCCCTTGCCCCTTTTCTCCCGAGCCCGTGTGCCCAGCCCGTGGAGGCTGACACGCATGGGCGGCGGACAGGCGAACCCCAGGTGAACGCGGGACCGACGCGGCTGTGGACTCCTCCGCTCCGCGCCTGCCGGCCGGCCTCAGACCGCGCCGGGCGCGGGTATCTTTCCGGTCGTCTTCTTGTTGTCGGCCCGGCTCACCGTGCACACGACCTTGTTGAAGCCCTCTTCCCAGTCGTCCTGGTCGGCCACCCAGCCGTAGACGGTCCGATCCTGCCCCGGTGCCCAGGTCGACTCGAACTTGTTGCCGCACAGCTTGGTCGCGTTGTCGGTGCCCTTCTTGTACGTCATCCCGGTCGGGGCCTGGACGCTGCCGATGACCTGGTCGGTGTGGGGTTTGGCGCAGTCGGTGAGCGGGGCGTTGTAACTGTCCTCCTGTTCCTCGTAGACCCAGCAGTCGCCGACGCTCATCTGACCGACCCACAAGTCGGTGCCCGCGTCGCGGAAACGGCCGACCTCACCGCCTATCGCGGCATGGCGGCCGAGTACGAGACACGCCGTACCGCCAGCCGCCGCGGTGAAGCCCTCCTCCGTCGGTACGACGGCGTAGCCGGCCGCGTCCGGCAGCGCGTCGACGAGCGTCCGGG
The DNA here is from genome assembly GCF_059026085.1 of Streptomyces sp. a15. Taxonomy (NCBI): domain Bacteria; kingdom Bacillati; phylum Actinomycetota; class Actinomycetes; order Kitasatosporales; family Streptomycetaceae; genus Streptomyces; species Streptomyces sp. A15. The sequence continues at coordinate 42,207 of NZ_JBWLKM010000039.1, forward strand.
TCTGGTTCTCGCAGCGTTTCGCGCCCTGCGCGCGGGCGTCTGCGTGGTCGGCGGCGGTGTCGATCGCGACGACCTGCCCGTCCGGCCAGTCCTCGGCGCAGTCCACCAGCCCCAGGTTGGGCTCCGACTTGAACGGCGTCCCCGACCACACCGCCTGCACACAGTCCCCGGGCTCCAGCGGTTCTCCGAGCCCGACGACATCGCCGTACGGCAGCACGGGTCCCGCCGGCGGCGCCGAGGCCGACCCCTGCGATCCGCTCGCACTGGGCGAGGCCGACCGCTTCGTCGCGGCGTCCTTCTTGCCGTCGTCGCCCCCGGTCACCAGAACGACCCCCCACGCGCCACCGGCGATGACGAGCACGGCGGCCACGACAAGGGCGACGAGAGCGATCCGCTTCTTCGCGGGGGACGGCGGGGGCGGAGCCTGCCCACCGGGAACGCCGGGCCCACCCGGGCCGCCGTAACCGCCGTATCCGGGCTGCGCGGGGACGCCACCGGGGTACGCCGACTGCGTGGCGCTGCCTCCGTACGAGGCCTGGGAGCCGCTGCCGTACGGCGATTGGGCACTGCCACCGTACGGCCGCTGGGCACCGCCGCTCGCGTACGGCGAACCGGACGCCCGCGCATAAGGGTTGCCGGCCTCCGGAGGCTGAGCCGTGGGCTGCCGCCACGGGTCGTACGCCGACGGGCCGGGCGTTCCGCCGGGTGTCGCGGGGCCGCCGGATTCTGGACCGCCGGATCCCGCCCCGCCACCGCTCAGGCCTCCCGAGCCAGGACCGCCCGAGCCGACACCGCCGAAGCCAGGACCGCCGGATCCCGGAGTGGCCGGGCCCCCGGCCCCGGGGCCCGCGAGAGCGCCCGCACCGGCGGTGCCCGCCTGGGTGTGCGGCGTCTGCGGCGTGTTCGGCGTCGGTGGCGCACCCGGCGGCTGCGGACTCCCCTGCGCCGGTCCGCCGCCCCACCCGCCCGGCGGCGTGCTCGCCACGTACCCGGGCGGCGGGCCGTCCACCGCCCCGGCGCCCGGCGAAGCGCCTTGGCCCCCTGGCGAAGCACCTTGGCCTCCCGATGCCCCGCCATGGCCCCGCGGCATCGCGTCATGACCCTCCAGGGCCGCACCCTGGCCCTCCGGCGACCACCCCGCCCCCGCCGGTGTCGCGCCGAACCCCTCGGGGGGCGGCCCGAAGCCTCCCGGCGGCGCGGCGAAGCCCGCCGCCGCGACCGGCGCCGCACCCCAACCAGGTGGCGCCCCAGGCCCCGCGCCCCCTTGCACCACCCGCTCCAGTCCCCGCGCGACCGTCTCCGGCGAGAACCTGCGCACCGGATCCTTGACGAGCAAACCCAGCAGAACCGGGGTCAGTTCGCCCGCCCGCACCGGCGGGGTCGGGTCCTCGCCGAGCAGCGCCGTGAGGGTCGCGTAGTCGCCGTGGCGGTCGAAGGGGCCGCGGCCCTCGACGGCGGCGTACAGCGTGGCGCCCAGGGAGAACATGTCGGCGGCCGGCGTGGGCGGTTCACCGCGGGCCCGCTCCGGGGCGAGATAGCCGGGTGTCCCGAGGATGCCGACCGCGGCGGTGAGCCGCGGCTCCTGGGACTCGGGCTGGAGGGCGATGCCGTAGTCGGTGAGCAGCACGCGCGCGTACGGGTCGCCCGAAGAGTCCGGGGCCAGAAGGATGTTGGCCGGTTTCACGTCCCGGTGGAGGATGCCGATGCGATGACCCGCGGTGAGCGCGTCGAGGACGGCGAGTCCGACGCGCGCCGCCTGTGCGGGCTCGAGCGGTCCCGAACGCCGTACGACCGCCTGGAGGTCGATCGCGTCCGGGACGTACTCCATGACGATCCACGGCAGCCCCTCGTGCACCACCACGTCGTGCACCGTCGCCACGTGCGGGTGTCCGCGCAGCCGGGCCGCGTGCCGGGCCTCGCTGCGGGCCCGCGCGACGCTCCCCCACTCTCGGCTTCGCTCGAGCGGGGGGACCCCCATCACGGGCTCGGTCGAGTCCATCGGCACGTCCGGAAGCGCGATCTCCTTCATCGCGACTTCGCAGGCCAACTCCTCGTCGTACGCGAGCCACACGCGGCCCATGCCGCCCGCCCCGAGCGCCCGCAGCAGCCGGTACCGCCCGTTGATGACCCTTCCTTCGCCCTGATCCGGCGTCTCCCCCGCCATCACGCCTCCCCCGAGACTGCGCGCCTCCCCCGAGAACGCGCGAAGTTTGTCCCTCGAAGGTAGCTTCGCACCCACCACTGACAGGAGCCCTTTTCCGGAGCAATCCCGCCAGACCGGACCCACGCGACTCAAGAGGGCACGCATGCCTCAGACGTGACGACGTGTAGAGGGACCGGCCCTCTGGGATCAGGCCGGGTCGAGGAATCCCTGCTCCACCAACAGCCGGATCTGGGCGGGCGTACGGTCGCGCAGCAACACCGGATCCTCGCCGACCAGTTGGGCGATCGCGTCCAGGATGCGGCCCGCGCTCAGCGAGCCGTCGCAGACGCCCGCGAAGCCCGCGCCGACCGTGTCCACCTTCGTGGCCCGCCGCATCCCGCGGTTCTGGCGCAGCACGACGTGCTCCGGGTCCTCGGCACCGGGCAGCCCGACCTGTTCCTGGACGATCTCGGCGCCGAGCTTGAAGTGCCCTGCGAGCAGGGCCGCGTCGTCGTGCGCCCGCAGGTAGTCGAGGCGCTCGAAGTGCGCCCGGACCGTGTCGCCGAGCGGCTGTTCGACCGGGTGCGGCCACTCCTCCGCGGTCACCGAGGGCACCGCGGCATCCGTCCTGCGCAGCGTGATCCAGCCGAAGCCGACGGCCTTGACCTTGCGCGCCTCGAACTCGTCCAGCCACGCGTCGTACCGCGCCTGGTACTCGGCCACGTCACCCCGGTGGTCGCCGGCGTCCCTGAGCCACAGCTCGGCGTACTGCGTGACGTCCTGTACCTCGCGCTGCACGATCCACGCGTCGCACCCGCGTGGCACCCACGACCTGAGCCTGTCCTGCCAGTCCTCCCCCTCCACGTGCTGCCAGTTGGCGAGGAACTGCGCGAACCCGCCCTCGCTCAGCCGCTCCCCCGCCTGCTGAACGAGCGTGCGGCACAGATCGTCCCCGCCCATCCCGCCGTCGCGGTACGTCAGCCGGGCGCCCGGCGAGATCACGAACGGCGGGTTCGACACGATCAGGTCGTACGTCTCGTCGTCCCGGATGGGCTCGAACAGCGAGCCCTCGCGCCGGTCGGCGGCGGGCGCGCCGGACAGCGCCAGCGTGAGCGCGGTGATGTGCAGGGCGCGCGGGTTGAGGTCGGTGGCCGTCACGCGCATGGCGTGCCGCGCGGCGTGCAGCGCCTGGATCCCGGAGCCGGTACCGAGGTCGAGGGCCGCGGAGACGGGCGTACGGACGGTGATGCCGGCCAGCGTCGTGGACGCGCCGCCCACCCCGAGCACGACACCCTCGTCCCGGCTGCCGATGCCACCGGCGCCGCCGACCGCGCACCCGAGGTCGGACACGATGAACCAGTCCTCGCCATCGGGCCCGCCGTACGGCCGTACGTCCACGGCCGCGGCCACCTGGTCCCCGTCGACGCGAAGCAGCCACCCGCTCTCCAGGCAGGCGTCCACGGGCAGAACGTCCTCCACGCGCGCGTGCGGCACGGGCTGCTGCAAGAGGAACAGCCGTACGAGCGTCTCCAGCGGCGTGTCTCCGCGTGTCGCCCGGAGTGCAGGCACGATCTCGCTCCGGGCGAGCGCCGCGTACGCGGGCGCACTGAGCAGCTCGAGCAACCCGTCGGCGGTGAAGGAGGCCCCGAGCAGGGCGTCCCGGAGCCGGGAGATGGCGTCGGGGCGGTCGACGGAGGGCAGGGAGTGCAGGCTGGCGTTACTCACGCCCCCATTGTGACCCTCGTCCGGCCGCCGAGGGCGACTCAGCTGTCGGTGGCCGAGGCCGACGCGGTTGCCTGCTTGCAGCCCTCCTGGCCGAGCAGTGCCTGCTTGGTGTCGCCGCTCGCTTCCAGCTTCTTCAGCGCGTCGAGCGCGCTCTTGCGCTGGCTCACCACGTCCTTCATCTCGTCCGAGACCTCGCTCAGCCCGGACGCGAACTTCCCCTGGTCCTTCGTGTTCAGCCCGTCCATCTGCTTCTTCAGGTCGGCGTAGGTCGCGGACAGGGCGGTGAGCTTCTTGATGGCATCCTTCTGGTTCTTAGCGCCGTCGTCGACACCCGGAGGCGCTCCGGCGTCCTCCAGGAGAGTCGCGCGTGCCTTGAAGCCCTCGGAGAGGTCCTGGAAGGCCTGGGCGTCGACCTTCTGGAGCTCCTTGGGCGGGCTGTCCTTGGCCGCCTTCGTGATCGCGGCGTCGGCCGCCGCGATCTTCGCGTTCTGCGCCGGCGCCGCGTCGCAGATCCGCTTGGCCCAGGCGTCCAGCTCCTTGTTGCCTTCGTCGCTGCTGCATCCCGTCAGCGCCAGTACCAGTACCGCACCGCCGGACAGTGCGGCCGTGAGCTTCTTGTTCACCGGATTGGTCCCTTCCATGGCTCTCGGCCCCGGAACATACACGGCATGCGGGCGTCAGCCGTGTGACAGATGACCATTTCGTAACACTTTGAAGCCTTATACGCCTTGAGAGAGAAGGCTCACGATGACGGCGTGAACGCACCGGGGCGGGCGGTCGGCGCGACATCGCGCGCCTCCCGCCCGCCCCGGTGAGCTGGGCCCCTGGCAAGCCCCGCTACGAAACCACGGCAGGATCAACCGACTTGGGCTCCTCGGCGTTGTCTTCGTCACCCACGGCGATCCCGCGCCGCTTGGAGACGTAGACCGCGCCCGCGATCACCAGGAACGCCAGGACCGCGATCGCGATCCGTACGCCGAGGTTCTCGTCGTCGCCGTAACTGAACTTGATGACCGCGGGCGCGATGAGCAGCGCCACCAGGTTCATCACCTTCAGCAGGGGGTTGATCGCCGGGCCGGCGGTGTCCTTGAAGGGGTCGCCGACCGTGTCGCCGATCACCGTCGCGGCGTGGGCCTCGCTGCCCTTGCCGCCGTGGTGGCCGTCCTCGACGAGCTTCTTGGCGTTGTCCCACGCGCCACCGGAGTTGGCGAGGAACACCGCCATCAGCGTGCCCGTCCCGATGGCACCGGCGAGGAACGAGCCGAGGGCACCGACACCGAGCGTGAACCCGATGAAGACGGGCGCCAACACGGCGAGCAGTCCGGGCGTGGCGAGCTCGCGCAGGGCATCCCTGGTGCAGATGTCGACGACCTTGCCGTACTCCGGTTTCTCGCTGTAGTCCATGATCCCGGGATGCTCGCGGAACTGCCGCCGCACCTCGTACACCACGGAACCCGCCGACCGCGACACGGCGTTGATCGCGAGCCCCGAGAAGAGGAAGACGACCGCCGCGCCCGCGATGAGACCGACGAGGTTGTTGGGCTGGGAGATGTCCATCATCAGGGTCATCGGCGCGCCTTCACCGGAGAGTTTCTCCCCGACGTCCTGCGCGCCCGTGATGATCGCGTCACGGTACGACCCGAAGAGCGCCGACGCCGCCAGGACGGCGGTGGCGATGGCGATGCCCTTGGTGATGGCCTTGGTGGTGTTGCCGACCGCGTCCAGGTTGGTGAGCACCTGGGCGCCCGCGCCCTCGACGTCGCCGGACATCTCGGCGATGCCCTGCGCGTTGTCCGAGACGGGCCCGAAGGTGTCCATCGCGACGATCACGCCGACCGTGGTGAGCAGGCCGGTACCCGCCAGGGCCACCGCGAACAGCGCCAGCATGATCGACGTACCGCCGAGCAGGAACGCCCCGTAGACGCCGAGGCCGATCAGCAGGGCGGTGTAGACGGCCGATTCGAGCCCGACCGAGATGCCGGCGAGGACGACGGTGGCCGGGCCGGTCAGCGAGCTCTTGCCGATGTCCTTGACCGGCCGGCGGTTGGTCTCGGTGAAGTAGCCGGTCAGCTGCTGGATGACGGCGGCGAGCAGGATGCCGATCGCCACCGCGACGAGGGCCAGGATCCGCGGGTCGCCGCCCTTGCCCAGGATCGCCGGGTCGGTGACGCCGTCGAGGTCGGCGTAACTTCCCGGGAGATAGACGAAGACGGCGATCGCCACCAGCACGAGCGAGATCACCGCGGAGATGAAGAAGCCGCGGTTGATCGCGGACATGCCGCTGCGGTCGGAGCGGCGCGGGGCCACGGCGAAGATGCCGATCATCGCCGTGAGGACACCGATCGCGGGGACGAGCAGCGGGAAGGCGAGTCCGGCGTCGCCGAAGGCCGCCGTGCCGAGGATCAGCGCGGCGACCAGCGTCACGGCGTACGACTCGAAGAGGTCGGCCGCCATGCCCGCGCAGTCGCCGACGTTGTCGCCCACGTTGTCGGCGATGGTCGCGGCGTTGCGCGGATCGTCCTCCGGAATGCCCTTCTCGACCTTGCCGACCAGGTCGGCGCCGACGTCGGCGGCCTTGGTGAAGATGCCACCGCCGACACGCATGAACATCGCGATGAGCGCCGCGCCGAGACCGAAGCCCTCAAGGACCTTCGGCGCGTCGGCCGCGTACACCAGCACCACACAGGAGGCGCCCAGCAGACCGAGCCCCACCGTGAACATGCCGACGACGCCGCCCGTGCGGAAAGCGATCTTCATGGCTTTGTGCGAGACAGCGGTGAGATCCTTTTCCGGCTCTCCTTCTGCCGGTGTCGCCTCGCGCGCGGCGGCGGCGACGCGCACATTGCTCCGTACGGCGAGCCACATACCGATATAGCCGGTGGTCGCCGAGAACGCCGCGCCGATCAAGAAGAACGCCGATCGTCCTGCGCGCTGATTCCAGTCGTCCGCGGGCAGCAGCATGAGCAGGAAGAACACGACCACGGCGAATACGCCGAGCGTGCGCAACTGCCGGGCCAGATAGGCGTTCGCGCCCTCCTGGATCGCCGTCGCGATCTTCTTCATGCTGTCGGTGCCCTCGCCCGCCGCGAGTACCTGGCGCACCAGGACACCTGCCACCACGAGGGCGGCCAGGGCCACGATGCCGATGACCGACACCAGGACCCGGTTTCCGTCGGTCAGTACCGCTGCCGCGAGGGCTGTGGAGTGGTCAAGCTGGTCTGGGGAAGAAAGCCCCGCCATTCGTCCTCCTTGACGCTGGGGCTGAGCTCAAGATGTGGACGGATTCTAGAGATCTGTTCCTGATCAAAACAGTATGCGGCAACCGGAATCTGCTGCACCCGGAGTAACGCCTCGAAAGCATTTTCACTCGATCCAATGATCGGAAATTGATCGTGAATTACTTCACGAATTCAAAATGCTCTTGAAAAAACACTGAGGGCCCTGCTCAGCAGGGCCCTCGGAGGTGAAGTGTTACGGGTGTGTCGGCGACGCCGGGGGCGTCAGGGAAGCACGGTGACCGACGTTGTGGTCGGCCACGTCATACGAATCGATCCGCCGTGTTCCCCGGCGGTGACCTCCACGTCGTCGACGAGGCCACTGATGACCGCGAGGCCCATCTCGTCCTCCTCGGTCTCGGCATCCTGCTCCTCGCCGGCGGCACCGGGTGCCCGGTCGCCGGGAGCGTGGCGCGGCGCCTCGTCGCCGACCTCGATGGAGAACTGTTTCTCCTCCTCGGTCAGCACCACCTTCACCGGTGCCGTGATGCCACCGTTCTGGTGCAGTCCGACGGCACGGGTACAGGCCTCGCCCACGGCAAGCCTGACCTCGTCGAGGACGGCCTCGTCCACTCCGGCCCTGCGCGCCACCGCTGCCGCCACCAGTCGGGCGGTCCGGACGTGCTCGGGCAGCGCGCTGAAGCGGAGCTCAACGGTGGCCATGCATCCCCCTCGGAACTACGGGCGCGTGCTGTCGGGGGACCGGGCTGCCGGCGCCCGGACCCCTTGTCAACTTCTGCCGTCCGGGTGCGGACGGGTGCCCGCACCCGGATCGGTGGTCAGTCGGTTGCTGCCACCGCTTCCTCGACCGAGGTATGGATCGGGAACACCTTGGTGAGGCCGGTGATACGGAAAATCTTCAGGATGCGCTCCTGGTTGCAGACCAGGCGCAGCGAGCCCTCATGGGCACGCACCCGCTTCAGTCCGCCGACCAGTACGCCGAGCCCGGTGGAGTCGAGGAAGTCCACGCCCTCCATGTCGACGACAAGGTGGAAACTGCCGTCATTCACCAGCTCGACCAGCTGCTCGCGCAGCTTGGGCGCGGTATATACGTCGATTTCGCCACCGACCCTGACGATCGTGCGATCGCCGATGGTTTCGGTCGACAGAGACAGGTCCACGGATCCTCCAGCACCTTGCTATCGAGCGGTCGCCCCTCGGGACACCTCGGCTTGAAGCCCCCAGGACGGTTCGCCAGCCGCGATGGCATTCAATCACTTACCGGCAGGCGTGCACGACGCCTTGGTCCCATTGTCCGTCACGCCAGTGACACACTCGGTGCCGATGGCCAAGAATCACCGATCCGATCGACACTCGGCGCAGCCCGTCTCCCGGCTCTCGCCGGGCACGATCCTGGACCGGCTCGCCGCGGGACCGAGCCGGGCTTCGCGCATCACTCATACGGAGCACTTGCCCCCACGTGAGGGCCGCCATGCCGTCTGGCCGGACCGGATCCGCTCGGAGGTCATCGCCGCGGTGCAGGCCTGCGGCATCGAACATCCCTGGGCACACCAGGCCCGCGCGGCCGAGCACGCCCTGGACGGCGAGTCCGTGGTCGTCGCCACCGGCACGGCCTCCGGCAAGTCCCTGGCGTACCTCGTCCCGGTCCTGTCGACGCTCCTGGACGGCTCCGAGGCCCCGAACGGCCGTGGCTCGACCGCCCTCTACCTGGCCCCCACGAAGGCCCTCGCGGCGGATCAGTGCCGCTCCGTGAAGGAACTTTCACAACCGCTCGGCCATTCCGTGCGCCCCGCGGTGTACGACGGCGACACGCCGGTCGAAGAACGCGAATGGGTCCGCCAGTACGCCAACTACGTCCTCACCAACCCCGACATGCTGCACCGGGGCATACTCCCGTCCCACCCCCGCTGGTCCTCCTTCCTGAAGTCGCTGAAGTACGTCGTCATCGACGAGTGCCACACCTACCGCGGCGTGTTCGGCTCCCACGTCGCCCAGGTGCTGCGCCGCCTGCGCCGCCTCTGTGCCCGCTACGGCGCCTCCCCCGTGTTCCTGCTGGCCTCCGCGACCGCCGCCCAGCCCTCGGTGGCCGCCGGCCGCCTCACCGGCCTCCCGGTGGTCGAGGTCGCCGACGACGCCTCCCCACGCGGCGAACTGGTGTTCGCGCTCTGGGAGCCCCCGCTCACCGAGATGCAGGGCGAGAAGGGCGCGCCGGTCCGCCGTACCGCCACCGCCGAGACCGCCGAGCTGCTGACCGACCTCGCCGTCCAAGGCGTCCGCACGGTCGCCTTCGTACGCTCCCGGCGAGGCGCCGAGCTCATCTCGGTGATCGCCCAGGAACGCCTCGCCGAGGTCGACCGCTCCCTCGCCCGGCGCGTCGCCGCGTACCGCGGCGGTTACCTCCCCGAGGAACGCCGCGCCCTCGAACAGGCCCTCCACTCCGGCGAACTCCTCGGCCTCGCCGCGACGACCGCGCTCGAACTCGGCATCGACGTCTCCGGCCTCGACGCCGTCCTGATCGCCGGCTACCCGGGCACCCGCGCGTCCCTGTGGCAGCAGGCGGGCCGCGCAGGGCGCGCCGGGCAGGGGGCGCTGGCAGTGCTGGTCGCCCGGGACGACCCGCTGGACACCTTCCTCGTTCACCACCCCGAGGCCCTGTTCGACCAGCCCGTCGAGTCCACGGTTCTCGACCCCGACAACCCGTACGTGCTCGCCCCGCACCTGTGCGCGGCGGCCGCGGAACTGCCGTTGACGGACGAGGACTTGGTGCTGTTCGGCCCCGCGACCGAGGAACTGCTCCCGCAGCTGGAGGCCGCGAAGCTGCTGCGCCGCCGTACGAAGGCCTGGCACTGGACCCGCCGGGAGCGGGCCGCCGACCTCACCGACATCCGCGGCGAGGGCGGCCGGCCGATCCAGGTCGTCGAGGCCGGCACGGGCCGCCTGCTGGGCACGGTCGACGAGGGCGCCGCTCACTCGACCGTGCACGAGGGCGCGGTCCACCTGCACCAGGGCCGTACGTATCTGGTGCGCTCGCTGGACCTGGAGGACTCGGTCGCCCTGGTCGAGCAGGCCAGCCCTTCGTATTCGACGGTCGCCCGCGACACCACGTCCATCTCCGTCCTGGAGACGGACGTAGAGATCCCGTGGGGCGAGGGCCGCCTGTGCTACGGCTCCGTCGAGGTCACCAACCAAGTGGTCTCCTTCCTGCGTCGACGACTCATCACCGGTGAGGTACTGGGCGAGACGAAACTCGACCTCCCTCCTCGTACGCTGCGCACGCGTGCCGTGTGGTGGACGGTCACCGAGGACCAGCTGGACGCCGCCCGCATCAACCCGGAGATCCTCGGCGGCGCCCTGCACGCCGCCGAGCACGCGTCGATCGGCATGCTGCCCCTCTTCGCCACCTGCGACCGCTGGGACATCGGCGGCGTGTCGATCCCCCTGCATCCCGACACCCTCCTGCCGACCGTCTTCGTCTACGACGGCCATCCCGGCGGCGCGGGCTTCGCGGAGCGCGCCTTCCACACCGCCCGCGAGTGGCTGACCGCCACCCGCCAGGCCATCGCCTCCTGCGAGTGCGACGCCGGCTGCCCGTCCTGCATCCAGTCCCCCAAGTGCGGCAACGGCAACGACCCGCTGCACAAGAGGGGGGCGGTGCGGTTGCTCACGGTGCTGTTGCAGGGGGCACCCGGGGAGGAGGCTGTGGGGGCGGGGGTTGCTCCGCAGGGATCTCCGGTGGCGGCGGGAGATGCTCCGCAGGGGCCTCGTGCGGAGGCGCCGGAGGAATCGGGGGCGGCACCGGATCCGGCGGTCCCGCAGGTCCCGCCCGCGCCCTGACCTCCGCCGCGAACGGACCCCGCCCCGACGCCGCCGTCACGTCCGAGGTCTCGCCCACGATCGCGCACCGCACGAGCCGCGTGCCCTGGGCTCGCGCCACCCGGTCCGCCCGGGCGCAGGCCGCCGTGCCGCCGTCCGCCCAGTGGTCCGCCGCCGCGAGCGCCGCGAGATCCGCACCGCCGGCCGCTCGATGCCGGGTCACGACGGCCTGTCCCATGGCGAGGACGACACCGAACACCACGCACAGCACGGCGATCGCCCCTACGCTCCACACGGTGGCGGAGCCGCGGTCCCTGCTCCGAACGGCCGCACGGAGGCGGGCCGAGAAACCGCCGCTCATCTCCCCTCCCCCGCCGTCTCCTCCACCAACGCCACGGCCTCCTCCCGCACTTCGAAGGGCAGACCGTGCAGCGCAGGCGGCTTCGCCACGACCGCCACCCGCACCTGGCCCCCCTCCCTGCTGACGGTGACCTCCGCATCGCGCGGTGCCGTCTGCCGGGTGATCTCGACGACCGCGTCGGCGGCGTCCTGGCGGGCCGCGGCGCGGGCGCCGGTACGCGCCGCGTCCACGCACTGGATCTGCGCGGCCACCACGAGCAGCCCCCACACCAGCGCCATTGCGAAGATCACCAGCACGGGCAGCACCATGGCCGACTCCGCCGTGACGAAACCCCGGTCCGTCTCCCGCTCACATCTGCGCATCGAGGGCCTGCTTCACGATGTTCTGCAACTCCGCGTTGACCTGACCGCTCGTCACCACCTTGTAGAGAACCACCGCGAACGCCACCGCCGCGACGATCCCCATGGCGTACTCGGAGGTGACCATCCCCGCGTCCCTCCGCGCCGCCCGCGCCCTGCGCACCAGGGCAACCAGCCGTGCCCGTACCGTCTTGTGCATCTCAACCCCCGTGAGGTTCCGTTCCGTTGACCAGCTGACTTCTTGCCGTGCGTCGGCCACTTGGCCTACGCCTCCTACGCCTCCTACGTGCCGTCGCTCCCGTCCTGCGTCATCCACCACCCCCTCCCAGCGCCCCGCCCGCCAGTCCGATCACCACGGGCAGTACGCCGACTGCGATGAACGCGGGCAGGAAGCACAGCCCCACCGGCGCGCTGACCATGACGGCCGCCCGCCGTGCCCGTGCCGTCGCCTCGCGCGTCCAGTCGGCGCGGGCGTCCGCGGCGAGCCTGGCGACCGGTGCGGACGCGGGGAGTCCGGAGACGCCGGCCCGTTCCAGGAGCCGCGCCAGCGTGCCGGCGCCCGGCGTGGAGGCGAGCCGTCGCCAGGCCTCGCCCGGTTCGCCGCCGAGTCTCACCTCCGCCGCGCCCCGTGCCAGCCCTTCTCCGACCGGGCCACCAAGGGCTTCGCCCACCGCCTGGGCCGCGATCACCGGACCGGCGCCCGCCGCGATGCAGGCCGCCAGGAGGTCGGCCGCGAGGGGTAGTTGCCGAGCCGCCTCTTGGGCGTCGTACTCCGTCTCGGCCCCGGCGGCCGCCTGCCGAAGCCGCCACCGCCACAACCCGGCGGCGGCCACCAGACCCACCACCGCACCGGCGAACCCACCGACCAGAACCCACCCGGCACACGCCACCCCCACCATCGGCAGCCACCGCCGAGCGACGTCCCGGAGGTCGATACGCGACCCCGCGGACGTCTCCCCCTCCGCCACCAACAGCTCGGCCAACCGCCGCCGCACTCTCCGCTCCCGCCGTACCGACTCCAGCCACCGCGCGAGCCACCCGAGGACGAGCACCACCCCCACCACCGCCCCCAGCCTGTGGACAACTTCCGCACTCACGTCGCCGCCTCCCTTCCCAGACCACTGCCTACTCCCGCTTCCGCCACGTCCGTCCGCCGACCGCGTCCCACACATCGCCTCCGCCACCCGCCCCGCGCCTCGGCCCCATCCCTCACATCGCCTCCGCCACCCGCACGATCCGCATCGCCCACCACATCCCCAGCGCCTCCAGCAGCCCGCCGACCAGCAGACATCCCAGTCCCGCCCCGGTGTGCAGCAGTACATGCAGCGGATCGGCACCCAAGGCCGTACCGAGGGCAAGGCCCAGGACCGGCAGGCCCGCGAGCATCACCGCTGTCGACCGGGCACCCGCCAGCTGCGCGCGCAGGTCCGCCCGCTGATCACGCTCCGCGCGCAATGCCCCTTCGAGTCGGTCGAGTCCGGCCGCGAGGCCCGCGCCCTGGTCCACGGCAACCCGCCAGCAGGCCGCAAGCCCCACCAGCCCCTCGGCACCCGGCTGTCGCGCGGCAACAGCAAGCGCGGCCGGAACGTCACCCCCAAACCGCGCCGCCGCCAGCACCGCCGCCTGAGCCTCACCAAGCCGACCAGCGTCCTGCGCCACTCGAGCACCACCGGACCTACCGGACTTACCAGACCCACCAAACCCACCAGACCCACCAGACCCACCAGACCCACCGAAGCCTCTCGCCGCCCAAGCGACACCAGCCCCTCCGAAGCCCCGCGCAGCCCGAGCTCCACCCAGCCCTCCAAAGCCCCGCACCGCCACCAGCGCGTCACCAAGCCGTTCGGTGTCCCGCGCCGCCGCCTCTTCCTCACCAAGAGCGCCGTCGGCCTCCCGTACCGCCCGCAGCAGCGCCTCCCCCGGCTGCCGGCCGGCCCGCACCTCCCCGGCCAGCGCCCCGCACAACGCGATCACCGCGTCCCCTCGACGCTCCCGGGCGCGCCGCGCCTCCCCCGCCAACCGCACCCGCCGCAGCAACGGCACCCCGGCCGCCCCCGCGACGGCTGGCAGCACGGAGGAACCCAGCACCGCCAGCACCAGCCCGACGGCCACCGCCCACCACTCGGGGCGCAGCCGCCCGCGAATCCGCCGCAGCTCTTTGGCCAGTTGCCGCCAAGCGGGCGGCCCGGCACCCACCACTCCGCCACCCGCGAGCAGCAACTGGGCCCGCCGAGCGCCAGGGTGCCGCCCACCGAGCAGCCAGAGAGCAGCCCCCACGCACATCACAGCCGCTCCCGTCGACATCTCACCCATCCCGTTCACCACCACGCGCCTCCTCGATCCGCACTCCGGAGCACCCAAAGCGCTCCCCGCACCCCGCTCCCGCCTCGTACGAGGCGCACTCATCCCTCGCCTCGCACGAGCCGCACTCCTCCCGAAGCAGCCCCCGCAGCCGCCCCCACCCCCGTTCGTACGCAAATCCCTCCGCGCCCCACCGCAGGGCCGGCACCGTCCGCACCAGCCCCGAAGGGTCCCGTTCCAGCACGTGCACCTCGGCGATCCGCCGCCGCCCGGTCCGGTCGCGGACGAGGTGCAGTACGACCGACAAGGCGGCCGCCAACTGGCTGTGCAGGGCGGCCCGGTCGAGCCCGGCCGCCGTACCCAGCGCCTCCAGCCGGGCCGGCACGTCGGCAGCCGCGTTCGCGTGCACGGTCCCGCAGCCGCCCTCGTGACCGGTGTTCAGCGCGGCCAGCAGATGGACCACTTCGGGCCCGCGCACCTCGCCCACGACCAGCCGGTCCGGCCGCATCCGCAGCGCCTGCCGGACCAGGTCCTGGAGCGTGACGAGGCCCGCGCCCTCCTGGTTGGCGGGTCTGCTCTCCAGCCGTACGACGTGCGGATGGTCCGGCCTGAGCTCCGCCGAGTCCTCGGCGAGCACGATCCGCTCGTCGGGCCCGATGAGTCCCAGCAGGGCGCTCAGCAACGTCGTCTTGCCGGTGCCGGTGCCGCCGCTGATGAGGAAGGACAGCCGCGCCCGAAGCAGCGCCCTCAGCACCCGGTCCCCGCCCGGCGGCACCGTGCCGGCCGCCACGAGTTCGTCGAGCGTGAACGCGCGCGGCCGTACGACCCGCAGGGACAGGCAGGCGCAGCCGACGGCGACCGGGGGCAGCACCGCGTGCAACCGGGTCCCGTCGGGCAGCCGGGCGTCCACCCAGGGGCGTGCGTCGTCGAGCCGGCGGCCGGCCACCGCGGCCAGGCGCTGCGCGAGCCGTCGTACGGCGGCCGCGTCCGGGAAGGAGACGGTGGTCAGCTCCAGGCCGCCGCCCCGGTCCACCCAGACCCGGTCGGGTGCCGACACCAGTACGTCGGTCACCGACGGGTCGGCGAGCAGCGGTTCCAGCGGGCCGCTGCCGACCAGCTCGGAACGCAATTGCTCGGCCGCGCCGAGGACTTCCGCATCCCCGAGCACCCGCCCCTGCTCCCGCAACGCCTGTGCCACGCGCGCGGGCGTCGGTTCGGCCCCGCTCTCGACCAGCCACTGCCGCACCCCGTCGAGCAGCCCCGGCGTCACGTCCGCACCGCTCTCGAGAGCGACCGCCGCGCCGTTGGACAGCCACCGCTCGGACCCCACGCGACCGGACAGCCGTCCCTCTGCCGCCACGCCACCGGACAGCCGTCGCTCGCCCGCCCCGCTCGCCGAACCGACGCCGGCCCCGCCAACCCGCTCAAGCCCCGAGAACGTACTCACGCGGCACCCGCCTCCATCAACGCCCGCTCCCAGAACTCCTTGCAGAAGCGTGCGAGTGGCCCCCGTGCGGCCGCGCCGGGCGGCGTCTCGCCCCCGTGCTGGCGCAGCAGCGCGGACTCCACAGGCACCTCGCCGGCCAGCGGCAGTCCGAGCAGCCGGGCCACTTCGCGGTCGTCGAGCCCG
Organism: Streptomyces sp. a15; assembly: GCF_059026085.1. Lineage (NCBI taxonomy): Bacteria > Bacillati > Actinomycetota > Actinomycetes > Kitasatosporales > Streptomycetaceae > Streptomyces > Streptomyces sp. A15. Next base: position 57,775 of record NZ_JBWLKM010000039.1, read on the forward strand.
GGTGTGTAGGGCCCGCGGACGGCGACCCGCAGGTCGCGCAGGACCATGCCGACGGCGGAGGCCACCCGGCCCGCCGCGGCCACGGCACGCAGCTCCGCGGGGACCACAAGAAGCCCCACGTCGAGCTGGGCGAGGATCTCGGCGACCCCGTCGTCGATGCGGCGCGGCAGATCGACGACGACCGTGCCGCCCCGGCGCCGGGCCGCGGCGAGCACCGCACGTACGGCCTGCGGCGGGACGGCGACACAGTCGCTGCGGTCCCAGCTCAGCACCCGCAGCGAGTGCAGTCGCGGCAACGACTCCTCCAGGGCGCCGCCGCCGACCCGCCCGCGCGAGGCGGCGAACGCGGGCCAGCGCAGTCCTTCGGCGCTCTCGCCGCCGAGGAGTACGTCGAGTCCGCCGCCCAGCGGATCGGCGTCCACCAGGAGCGTGCGCAGTCCCTCGCGCGCGGAGGTGACGGCGAGCGCGCAGGCGAGCGTGGACGCCCCGGCCCCGCCCCGGCCGCCGATGACGCCGACGGTGAGGGCGGGCCGGCCGATGCCCTCGGCCACGTCGGCGATGCGGTCGACCAGCCACTGCTCGCCGTCAGGCAGCATCAGGACGTGGTCGGCGCCGATCTCGACGGCCCGCTGCCAGACCCCCGAGTCGTCCTGGTCGCGCCCGACCAGGACCACTCCGCGCCTGCGTGCGGCCCCGCGCACGCGCCGTGCGGCGTCGTCGCCGACCAGCACGAGCGGTGCGGCCTCCCAGCTGCCTCTGTTGTCCGGCAGTCCGTGGTGGACCTCTGGTGTGGCGCCGGCGGCCGCGCACAGGCGCAGCAGGTCGTCCAGCAGTTCGGCGTCTTCCGTGACGATCAACGGCTTGCCCTGCCGCCCTCCGGCGGCGGGTGGATCGTGTGTGACGGCTGCGGCCACGGTGTCCATCCCCCTTCCGCGGCGCCCCCATGGCCCCGCGATTCCCGAACGTGTGAAGAACCGGCAACCGGCCTCCATATGAACGGCCGATACCAACCGGCCAAACGCATCCGACTAACCGGAACCAGCCATGAACTCGGTGCGAGCCGGGCGCGTTGGAATCACGGTGCAGCGATCCCGGAAATCTTGTGGATCTTGGACGAAAACTGTGGACAACTCAGCGCCTGTGAATATCGCCGTCACCCAAACCGGTGACCCCTGTACCACCCGCTGTGCGACTTCCGGAGAGCAGCGCGTTGGCTACACACAGTGACGGATCATGGGCATGCGAAAGAGGCGGCCGCAGCCGCCTCAGCACGGCCAAGCGGCCGCGTACAGAAGAGGAAAAACCCACCCGGACATGCGACGACCCCCGCCGGGGGGGAGAGCGGGGGTCGTCTCCACGGCCGACTCGGGGGGGAGGAGTCGGACCGGGTTAGCACGGTCGCGAACGATCCGTGACTTCCATGGTGTACCCGAGAGGCCTCTCAGGCAAACCAACGCGCCAACCTTACGCCGAATGGGCAGCGCCTATGCTCATGGTTGTGGAAAACCACTCCTTGCCCCGCACAGCGGCCTTCTTTGACCTGGACAAGACGGTCATTGCGAAGTCGAGCACGCTCACCTTCAGCAAGTCCTTCTACCAAGGCGGGCTGATCAACCGCAGGGCGGCCTTGCGTACCGCATATGCCCAGTTCGTCTTCCTCGTGGGCGGTATGGACCACGACCAGATGGAGCGCACCCGCGAGTATCTGTCCGCGCTCGTGCGCGGCTGGAACGTCCAGCAGGTCAAGGAGATCGTCGCCGAGACGCTCCACGAGCTCATCGACCCGATCATCTACGACGAGGCCGCCTCCCTCATCGAGGAGCACCACACCGCCGGACGCGACGTCGTCATCGTGTCCACGTCGGGCGCCGAGGTGGTCGAGCCGATCGGCGAGATGCTCGGCGCGGACCGCGTGGTGGCGACCCGCATGGTGGTGGGCGAGGACGGCTGCTTCACCGGAGAGGTGGAGTACTACGCATACGGGCCGACGAAAGCCGAGGCGATCAAGGAGCTGGCCGAGTCCGAGGGCTACGACCTCTCGCGCTGCTATGCCTACAGCGACTCGGCGACCGATCTGCCAATGCTGGAATCCGTCGGCCATCCCCACGCGGTGAATCCCGACCGCACACTGCGCCGCGAGGCGCTCGCGCGCGGGTGGCCGATTCTCGATTTCCACCGGCCGGTCCGGCTCAAGCAGCGGCTCCCCGCCTTCTCCGTGCCGCCCCGTCCGGCGCTCGTCGCGGTCGCGGCAATAGGCGCCGCGGCGGCCACCGCGGGCCTCGTCTGGTACGCGAGCCGGCGCCGTTCAACTCCGGCCTGACCAGGGCGACGCCCGTTTAATGTCTTTTGAACCCAAAAGTAAAGAAGTGCTTCCTGGGCTTCCGCTTGCTCCGGTCCTGGAGTACAAAGGGGTTAACGGCCCGCGAGACCAAGGACATCCGAAAGGATCACCTTAAGAACGCATTTGGCCCCACGGACCGAGCATGCACACCGGGCACCCACGCGACGTCGACCCGTCGATTACGGGCCAGCCGCACCAGGGACGGGCAAAGTTCCCGACCTGATGGGCACCATTCGAGGACGCTTGGTACCCCGGTGGACATGCCAGCGGCGGTACGAATCCTCGTACCGCCGCAACCCTTTCCCGGAGTCTTTCCGGGGCCTCCTACGCCGCCCCGCGCTGCAGCGCCTCGCACACCGCTGTCGATTCGCGCGCCCCCAGTCCGACCGCCCGGCCGCAGTGGGCGATCCAGGCGGCCATGCCCTCCGGGGTGCCGGAGACATACCCCTCGAGCGCCGCCAGGTAGGCCGCGCGGCCCAGTTCGGCGTGACCGACCTCCGCCGGACAGACGGACTTCGGGTCCAGGCCGCTGCCGACCAGCACGATGCGTTCGGCGGCGCGCGCCACCAGGCCGTTGTGCGAGACGAACGGACGCAGGGCGAGCAGTTCGCCGTGTACGACGGCTGCCGTGACCAGCGCGGGCGCCGAACCGCCCGCGATGATCAGCTCGGAGAGCCCTTCCAGACGGCCGGAGACCTCCGTCGCGCTCGGCAGCGGCAGCTCGACCAGCGGCTCCTCGACCGGCTCGCCCGCTTGGCGCGGACGCCCGACTTCGTCGCCCGTGGTGGCGGCCGCGACCAGGTGCAGCCTGGCCAGCACGCGCAGGGGCGACTGCCGCCAGATCGACAGCAGTTGCCCCGCCTCGGCGGTCAGCCGCAGGGCGGCGCCCATGACACGCGCCTCGTCGTCACCACTGAAGTCGGTGCGGCGGCGCACCTCCTCCAGGGCCCAGTCCGCTCCGGACAGCGCCCCCGAGCCGCGCGCGCCGCGCAGGGCGGCCTCGGAGGTGATCTCGTTGCTGCGGCGCCGCATGACCCGATGCCCGTAGACCCGGTCCACGGCCTTGCGCACGGACTCCACGGACTCGGCCACCCCGGGCAGCGAACCCAGGGCCCCGAGCGGATCGGCGGTCGCGCCTGTCGTACTCATAAGTACGACCCTACGCAGCCCGGGCGCGCACCCCACGAAGGAGTGGTCTTCTTCACGCACACCCGCCACCTGTAGTTATCCCGCAACTACGCTTGGTGAACATGAAAATTGCTTTCGTCGGGAAGGGCGGCAGCGGTAAGACCACCCTGTCCTCCCTGTTCATCCGCCACCTCGCGACCACGGGGAACGCCGGTCGTCGCCGTCGACGCCGACATCAACCAGCACCTGGGCCCGGCCCTCGGCCTGGACGAGGCGGAGGCGGCCGCGCTGCCCGCGATGGGCGAGCGCCTGCCGCTGATCAAGGACTACCTGCGCGGCTCCAACCCCCGCATCGCCTCCACCGAGACGATGATCAAGACCACCCCGCCCGGCGAGGGCTCCCCGCTGCTGCGGGTGCGCGAGGACAACCCGGTGTACGACGTCTGTGCCCGGCCGGTGGAACTGGAGGGCGGCGCCGTCCGTTTGATGGTCACCGGCCCCTTCACGGACGCCGACCTGGGGGTCGCCTGCTACCACTCCAAGACCGGAGCGGTGGAGCTGTGCCTGAACCACCTCGTCGACGGCCCCGACGAGTACGTCGTGGTGGATATGACGGCGGGCTCGGACTCCTTCGCCTCCGGCATGTTCACCCGCTTCGACATCACGTTCCTCGTCGCCGAACCGACCCGGAAGGGAGTCTCCGTCTATCGCCAGTACAAGGAGTACGCCCGCGACTTCGGCGTCACCCTGAAGGTCGTCGGCAACAAGGTGCAGGGGCAGGACGACCTCGACTTCCTCCGCGCCGAAGTCGGGGACGACCTGCTCATGACGGTGGGGCACTCCAACTGGGTGCGCGCGCTGGAGAAGGGCCGGCCGCCCCGGTTCGAGCTCCTGGAGGACGCCAACCGCCGCGCCCTGAGCCGGTTGCAGTCGGCCGTCGACGCGACGTACGAACTGCGCGACTGGGAGCGCTACACACGCCAGATGGTGCACTTCCACCTGAAGAGCGCCCGGTCCTGGGGCAACGAGCGCACCGGGGCCGACCTGGCGGCGCAGGTCGACCCCTCCTTCGTACTCGGCGAGAGCGTCGCGGTAACTGCCTGATGGCTACTGCCGGTTGGCCGCCGGCGCTCCGGGCACGCCCTTCGGGGCCGGGGCCGGGCGGCCCGACAGGAAGGACGCCCAGCTCTGCTTCGGGGCCTCGCCGACCTTCAGGGAGCGCAGCTTCTGAAGGGTCTTCGGGTCCTGGGCGTCCAGCCAGTCGGCGAGCTGCCGGAAGGACACGCAGCGCACGTCGGGCTTGTTGCAGACGCCCTCGATGACCTCCTCGACGGCCCGCATGTAGGTGCCGCCGTTCCAGGACTCGAAGTGGTTGCCGATGATCAGGGGGGCGCGGTTGCCGTCGTGGGCCCGGTGGAAGCCCTTGAGGAGGCCGTCGCGCATCTGGTCGCCCCAGAGGTCGTGTTTCCTGGGGTCACCCTGGGTCGTGGTGCCCGACTGGTTGACCATGAAGTTGTAGTCCATCGTCAACTGCTCGTAGGAGTGCCCGGGGAACGGCACGAGCTGCATCGACAGGTCCCACAGGCCTTGCTTCTTCTTGGGCCAGACCTGGTCGTTGACACCACTGGTGTCGTAGCGGAAGCCCAGCTCGCGGGCGGCCTTCATGAAGTTCTTCCGGCCCTCCAGGCAAGGCGTGCGGGCTCCGATGAGCTCCTTGTCGTAGTCGAAGGGCAGCGGGGAGGCCTTCTTCATGCCGGTGTTGGTCTTCCAGGACTTCACGAAGTGCTTCGCCTGAGCGATCTCGTCCTTCCAGTCCTCCACCGACCACTCGCCGACCCCGCCGCCGCTGCCGCAGAAGTGGCCGTTGAAGTGGGTGCCGATCTCGTTGCCCTCCAGCCACGCCATGCGCAGCTGCTTCACGGTCTCGGCGATGCCCTCCTCGTCGTTGAAGCCGATGTCGGAGCGGCCCGGGGAGTGCTGCGGCGGCCGGTACAGGTCGCGCTTGTCCTCCGGCAGCATGTACACACCGCTGAGGAAGTACGTCATCGTCGCGTTGTTCGCCTTGGCGACCTTGCGGAAGTGGGAGAACAGCTTCTGGCCGTCTTCGCCGGCGCCGTCCCAGGAGAACACCACGAACTGCGGGGGCTTCTGGCCCGGCTTGAGACGTTCGGGTCTGGGCAGGTGGGGCTGGGCTCCGGTGTACGAGGTGGAGCCGTCGCCGATCAGGCGGACCGCGCTCTTGGGCGGCGCCTGGGCGGGCTTCGCCTTCTGCGGCCCCGGCGCTCCTTCCTTCGAACCGTCGCTGCCGATCGCGCAACCGGCCAGGGATGCGGCACAGACCGCGGCGATCACGGCGCCCGCGGCGATCCTCTGGGTGGCGGCCATGTTCCGCCCACCTTCTTCCTTCTCTCGGCCGACGCCGGTGAGGGCGTGTTGTGGCCGCCAAGCTCGCACGGGACCGAGAAGGAATTAGTACGACAAGCCGATCAAATAGGTGCTTCATCACTCCGAGTGACTGATTCACCCATTTGCCCGGAAAGTCTATGCTCGGTCTTTACTCTGCATTACGATCCATTTACTGAGCGTTGAATCATCCCGCCGCTGCACGCCGTGACCCACGGCCGCCGACCCGACCCCCCGCCGACGGGGGACCACCAGATCCGCGACCGCGCCGCCCCGGAGGAGACGGGAAAAAAATGTCAGCCTGCGTCCCCGCCCGCACCGCCGACTCGACTCGGCCGAAGCGCATCCACCCGCCCCACAGCCCGCCGCCGTCCCCGCCCCGCCGTTTCCGCATCGCGGGCGCCGACATCTCGGCCTCGATCGCGGTCTTCCTGATCGCCCTGCCGCTGTCCCTCGGCATCGCCCTCGCCACCGGTGCGCCACTGCAGGCCGGACTAGTCGCCGCCGCCGTCGGAGGCCTCGTCGCCGGCCGGCTCGGCGGCGCCCCGCTCCAGGTCAGTGGCCCCGCCGCCGGACTCACCGTGGTCACCGCCGACCTCATCCAGCGCTACGGCTGGCGGACGACCTGCGCCATCACCGTCCTGGCCGGCCTCGCCCAACTCGGCCTCGGCTGCCTGCGCGTGGCCCGCAGTGCCCTCGCCGTCAGCCCCGCGATCGTGCACGGAATGCTCGCCGGCATCGGCGTCACCATCGCCGTCGCCCAGCTGCACATCGTCCTCGGCGGCACTCCGCAGAGCTCCGTCCTCGACAACGTCCTTGCGCTGCCTGCCCAGTTGGCGGACCTGCACCCGGCCGCCGTGTCGGTGAGCGCGCTGGCCCTGGCCCTGCTGCTGCTCTGGCCGCGGATTCCCGGTCGGGCCGGACGCCTGCTGCGCCGGATCCCGGCCGCGCTCGTCGCCGTCGCCGGGGCCACCGCCGCCGCCTCGCTCGCCGGGCTGACCCTGCCCAAGGTCGACCTGCCGTCCTGGCGCAGCCACGCACTGGCCGGACTTCCCGAAGGCCCGGTGCTCGGCCTGGTCGCCGCCGTGCTCACCACCACGCTGGTGTGCAGCGTGCAGTCGCTGCTCGGCGCGGTCGCCGTGGACAAGCTGGTGGCCGGCCGCCCCGGCCTGCCCGCCCGCGTCTCACGCTCCGACCTGGACCGCGAACTGCTCGGACAGGGCGCCGCCAACATCGTCTCCGGCTCGCTCGGCGGCCTGCCCGTAGCGGGCGTCGCCGTGCGCAGTTCGGCGAATGTCCAGGCCGGTGCCGTCAGCCGGAACTCCACGATGGTGCACGGCGTTCTCGTAGTAGTCGCCGCGCTGCTGATGGTCCCGATCCTGGAGCTCATCCCGCTCGCCTCGCTCGCCGCCCTGGTGATGGCCGTCGGCATCCAGATGGTGTCCCTGCACCACATCCGCACGGTCACGCGCCACCGAGAAGTGCTGGTGTACGCCGTCACCACACTCGGCGTGGTCCTCCTCGGCGTCCTGGAGGGCGTGACGCTCGGCATCGCCGTCGCCGTGGCCGTCGCCCTCAACCGCCTCGCCCACACCCGCATCACGCACGAAGAGCAGGAAGGAGTCCATCACGTACACGTACGAGGACAGCTGACGTTCCTCGCGGTGCCCCGGCTCAGCCGAGCCCTGCATCTCGTACCCCAAGGCGCCCACGCCGTCGTGGAGTTGGACGGGTCGTTCATGGACCACGCGGCGTACGAGACACTGCAGGACTGGCAGAAGGCGCACACCGCACGGGGCGGCACCGCCGAACTCACCGGCCGCCGCGCCGGCGTCCGGATCGGTGAGCCCGGAACCACGGCCGACCTCCACCCCGGGGACGGGGACAGCGAGTCGGCCACCGACACCGCCGGCTGCCGCTGCCGCCCCTGGACGGCCTGGCGCAACCACCAGTGCGACCGACCGCAGGCCGCGTCGCCCCACGACGGACGTACCGGCGGACCCGGCACACCGGGCGCACCCGGCCGCGCGCCCGGTGAGGCGAGCGGGCATGAACTGGCGCGTGGCATCAGCGCGTTCCAGCGCCATACCGCACCGCTCGTGCGGGGTGAGCTGGCCCGGCTGGCGCGCGAGGGGCAGCGGCCGTCCCAGCTCTTCCTCACCTGTGCCGACTCGCGCCTCGTCACCTCGATGATCACCTCCAGTGGTCCGGGCGACCTGTTCGTGGTGCGGAATGTGGGCAACCTCGTTCCGCCGCTCGGCCAGGAGAGCGGGGACGACTCGGTGGCGGCCGCGATCGAGTACGCGGTGGAGGTGCTGAAGGTGCGCTCCATCACGGTGTGCGGGCACTCCGGGTGCGGGGCCATGCAGGCGCTGCTCAACTCCGAGCCCGGGGGCGCCCAGACACCGCTCAAGCGGTGGCTGCGGCACGGTCTGCCGAGCCTTGAGTCCATGGCCGACGACAGCCGGCCGTGGGCCCGACTCGCCGGACGGGCACCCGCCGACGCGGTCGAGCAGCTCTGTCTGACCAACGTGGTCCAGCAGTTGGAGCACCTGCGCGCCCACGACTCGGTGTCCCGGGCCCTGCGGGACGGGGCGCTGGAGCTGCACGGAATGTACTTCCACGTGGGAGAGGCCCAGGCGTACCTGCTCACCGGGGTGGACGGGGACGAGGTCTTCGACCGTGTGCGGGCGGCCGACATCTCGGTGTGATGCCGAGGCGTGCTGCGGGTGTGCGGCCCTCGGGCAGAGGGCCGGACACCCAGCCCGGTGTGAAAGGCGTTACATCGGCTGAACTCTGCCTGGTCGCCGTCCGTGGGTACGGATGACCCCGGCCGCCGAAACGGACGTCCACAGCCGCACGTACAGGTCTAAACCAATTTTCCGTCGCCCCTTGTCACCGGGCCGCCGGGTCTGATGAGCTGTGGCCTGGGACACAGCGGACAACCCTGGGATTGGGAGATGTCGTGAGCAACGAAAGCCTGGCCAACCTGCTGCGCGAGGAGCGCAGGTTCGCACCCCCCGCCGACCTGGCCGCGAACGCCAACGTCACCGCGGAGGCGTATGAGCAGGCCAAGGCTGACAGGCTCGGCTTCTGGGCCGAGCAGGCCCGCCGGCTGACCTGGGCCACCGAGCCGACCGAGACGCTGGACTGGTCGAACCCGCCGTTCGCCAAGTGGTTCAAGGACGGCGAGCTCAATGTGGCGTACAACTGCGTGGACCGGCATGTGGAGGCAGGGAACGGCGACCGGGTCGCCATCCACTTCGAGGGCGAGCCCGGCGACAGCCGCGCCATCACCTACGCCGAGCTCAAGGACGAGGTCTCCAAGGCCGCGAACGCCCTGCTGGAGCTGGGAGTTCAGAAGGGCGACCGGGTCGCCGTCTACATGCCGATGATTCCCGAGACGGCGATCGCGATGCTCGCGTGCGCCCGGATCGGCGCCGCGCACTCCGTCGTCTTCGGCGGCTTCTCGGCGGACGCGCTCGCGACCCGTATCCAGGACGCGGACGCCAAGGTCGTCATCACCACCGACGGCGGCTGGCGGCGCGGCAAGCCGTCGGCCCTCAAGCCGGCCGTCGACGACGCGGTCGCCCGCGTGGAGAACGTCGAGCACGTCCTCGTCGTCCGCCGTACCGGCCAGGAGGTCGCCTGGAACGACAGCCACGACGTCTGGTGGCACGAGATCGTCGATCGGCAGTCCGCCGAGCACACGCCGGAGGCGTTCAACGCCGAGCACCCGCTGTTCATCCTGTACACGTCCGGTACGACGGGCAAGCCGAAGGGCATCCTGCACACCTCCGGCGGCTACCTGACGCAGACCGCGTACACCCACCACGCCGTCTTCGACCTCAAGCCGGAGACCGACGTCTACTGGTGCACCGCCGACGTCGGCTGGGTCACCGGCCACTCGTACATCGTCTACGGCCCGCTCGCGAACGGCGCCACGCAGGTCATGTACGAGGGCACGCCGGACACGCCGCACCAGGGCCGGTTCTGGGAGATCGTGCAGAAGTACGGAGTGACCCTCCTGTACACCGCGCCCACGGCGATCCGTACGTTCATGAAGTGGGGCGACGACATCCCCGCGAAATTCGATCTGTCCTCGCTGAGGATCCTCGGCTCCGTGGGTGAACCCATCAACCCCGAAGCCTGGATGTGGTATCGCAAGCACATCGGGGCCGACCGGACACCCATCGTCGACACCTGGTGGCAGACCGAGACCGGCGCCATGATGATCTCGCCGCTCCCCGGTGTCACGGCGACCAAGCCCGGTTCCGCGCAGACGCCGCTGCCCGGCATCTCCGCGACCGTCGTCGACGACGAGGCGAACGAGGTGCCCAACGGCGGTGGCGGCTACCTGGTCCTCACCGAGCCGTGGCCGTCGATGCTGCGCACCATCTGGGGCGACGACCAGCGGTTCCTCGACACGTACTGGGCGCGCTTCGAGAGCAAGTACTTCGCCGGCGACGGCGCGAAGAAGGACGACGACGGCGACATCTGGCTGCTGGGCCGGGTGGACGACGTGATGCTGGTGTCGGGCCACAACATCTCCACCACCGAGGTCGAGTCGGCCCTCGTCTCCCATCCGTCGGTCGCCGAGGCGGCCGTCGTCGGCGCGGCGGACGAGACCACCGGACAGGCGATCGTGGCCTTCGTGATCCTGCGCGGCACGGCGAACGCCGAGGACGAAGGCCTCGTCGCCGACCTGCGCAACCACGTCGGCACCACCCTCGGCCCGATCGCCAAGCCCAAGCGGATCCTGCCGGTGGCCGAGCTGCCGAAGACCCGCTCCGGCAAGATCATGCGCCGCCTGCTGCGGGACGTGGCCGAGAACCGCCAGCTCGGTGACGTGACGACCCTGACGGACTCGACCGTCATGGACCTCATCCAGGCGAACCTGCCGGGGGCTCCCAGCGAGGACTGAGTACGGCCGTCTGGGGCACCCGGCGATCAGTGCGCCGGGTGCCCCTTTCGCACCTAACGCAGGAATCGCCGGATTCCTCTCCCGCTTATTTTAGGTAGGCTAACCAAATAGGTGCGCCGGGAAGTCTGGTCGGCAAGTGCTCCATGCTGCCCACCGACCGGAGGTCCCCGTGACCGCGCCCCGCCCCACCGCCCCCCGCAAGGCCTTCGGCCGGCTCTCCCTCCCCGAGCGGACCTTCGTCGCGGACGCGCTGCGCACCGAGACGGTCGGTGGTGTCCTGCTCCTCGTCGCCGCGGTCACCGCGCTTGTCTGGGCGAACGTCCCCGCGGTGCACGACAGCTACGAGAGCGTCAGCCACTTCCACCTCGGCCCCGCGTCCCTCGGCCTGAACCTGTCGGTCGCCCACTGGGCCGCCGACGGGCTCCTCGCGGTCTTCTTCTTCGTGGCCGGCATCGAGCTCAAGCGCGAACTGGTCGCCGGTGACCTCAAGGACCCCAGGGCGGCCGCGCTCCCCGTCGTCGCCGCCCTGTGCGGGATGGCCGTACCGGCACTCGTCTACACGCTCACCAACGTCACCGGCGGCGGCTCACTCCAGGGCTGGGCCGTCCCGACCGCCACCGACATCGCCTTCGCGCTCGCCGTACTCGCGGTGATCGGCACCTCCCTGCCGAGCGCGATGCGCGCGTTCCTGCTCACCCTCGCCGTGGTCGACGATCTCTTCGCGATCCTGATCATCGCGGTCTTCTTCACCGACAGCATCGACTTCGCCGCGCTCGGCGGCGCGGTCCTCGGCCTCGCCGTCTTCTGGCTGCTGCTGCGCAAGGGCGTACGCGGCTGGTACGTGTACGTTCCGCTCGCGCTCGTCATCTGGGCGCTGATGTACAACAGCGGCGTCCACGCCACGATCGCGGGCGTCGCGATGGGCCTGATGCTGCGCTGCACGACCCGCGAGGGCGAGCAGCACTCCCCAGGTGAGCACATCGAACACCTCGTACGTCCGCTCTCGGCGGGTTTGGCCGTGCCGCTGTTCGCGCTGTTCAGCGCGGGTGTCTCGATCTCCGGAGGCGCGCTGGGGGACGTGTTCACCAGGCCGGAGACGCTCGGCGTGGTTCTCGGTCTGGTCGTCGGCAAGGCGGTCGGCATCTTCGGCGGGACCTGGCTGACGGCCCGCTTCACCCGGGCCTCGCTCAGCGACGACCTCGAGTGGGCCGACGTGTTCGCGGTCGCGACTCTCGCCGGCATCGGCTTCACCGTGTCGCTGCTCATCGGCGAGCTGGCCTTCGACGGCGACGCGACACTGACGGACGAGGTCAAGGCCGCCGTACTCACGGGGTCCGTCATCGCGGCCGTGCTGGCGACCGTGCTGCTGAAGATACGGAACGCCAAGTACCGCCGCCTGTGGGAGGCCGAGGAGCGCGACGAGGACCTCGACGGGATCCCGGACGTCTACGAGGAGGACGAGCCGGAGTACCACCTGCGGATGGCCGCCATCTACGACCGCAAGGCCGCCGAGCACCGCCGGATCGCCGAAGCGAAGGCCGCCGAACGCCACGCGCTTGCCGAAGTGACGGGCGGGGCAGGCGATGAGGACGGTCGTCCGGCATGATCTGACGGGACGGCACAAAAGGACTGTTCCCAGTCAGGCACATCAGTCAGGCACACATCAGAAAAGGGAGAACGCGATGAGCGCACCCGACGGCAGCCCGGTCGGCGCCGAACGCAGCATCGGCCAGTTGTTCGCCTCGGCGACGACCGAGATGTCCGCGCTGGTGCACGACGAGATCGCGCTGGCGAAGGCGCAGCTGAAGCGGGACGTGAAGCGCGGCGCGACGAGCGGCGGCGCGTTCACGGTGGCCGGGGCGGTCCTGCTCTTCTCACTGCCGATGCTGAACTTCGCGCTGGCGTACGGCATCCGCACCTGGAGCGACTGGAACCTCGCGGTCTGCTTCCTGCTGTCCTTCGCGGCGAACGTCCTCGTGGCGCTGGTCCTCGCGCTGATCGGCGTCGTCTTCGCGAAGAAGGCGAAGAAGAGCAAGGGCCCGCAGAAGGTCGCCGCCTCGATGAAGGAATCCGCGGGCGTCCTGCAGAACGCCAAGCCGCACCCGCGCCCGGCGGCCCTGGAGGACGGGCTCCCAGACGCCAAGGCCATCGAGGCTGTGGCACGCTCGTCCTCATGACGGATCCCGCGACACCCTCGTCCCAGCCGGCCTCGGTCGTACGACCGGACGGCCCCTGGACGCACCGGGAGGTCGCCGCCAACGGCGCGCGCTTCCACATCGCGGAGATGGGTGACGGGCCGCTGGTGCTGCTGCTGCACGGCTTCCCCCAGTTCTGGTGGACCTGGCGGCACCAGCTGCCCGCACTCGCCGACGCCGGCTTCCGGGCCGTCGCCATGGACCTGCGCGGCGTCGGCGGCAGCGACCGCACCCCGCGCGGCTACGACCCGGCCAACCTCGCCCTCGACATCACCGGCGTGATCCGCTCCCTGGGGGAGCCGGACGCCGCGCTGGTCGGCCACGACCTGGGCGGCTATCTGGCCTGGACGGCGGCCGCGATGCGCCCCAAGCTCGTACGGCGGCTCGCGGTCGAGTCGATGCCGCACCCCCGGCGCTGGCGCTCGGCGATGCTCGCGGACGTCAAGCAGACCACCGCGGGTTCCTACATCTGGGGGTTCCAGCGGCCCTGGATCCCGGAGCGGCAGCTCACCGCCGACGACGGCGCGCTCGTCGCCCGTCTCATCCGGGACTGGTCGGGTCCGCGCCTGCCGGACGACGACGCGGTGGACGCCTACCGCCGCGCGATCTGCATCCCCTCGACCGCACACTGCTCGATCGAGCCGTACCGCTGGATGGTCCGGTCGATGGCGCGTCCCGACGGCATCCAGTTCAACCGGCGGATGAAGCGTCCGGTGCGCGTGCCGACCCTCCACCTGCACGGCTCCCTCGACCCGGTGATGCGGACGCGCAGCGCGGCCGGCTCCGGCGAGTACGTCGAAGCGCCGTACCGCTGGCGGCTGTTCGACGGTCTGGGGCACTTCCCGCACGAGGAGGACCCGGTCGCCTTCTCCACCGAACTCATCAACTGGCTGAAGGATCCCGAACCCGATCGGTGACCGTTCCGATGCGCCCGGTATCCGGACGTGAACACGTGTCCTACGAACGGCCACTTGCCCGGCGCATAGGCCAATTGGGGGGCCTGGGGGCGGTTATCGACCTTGGGGCAGGGGCACACGTCCGGGTATGGGCTGGACGCACGACTACAGTGACGCAGCACGCAATCGACGCTCGGGCAGCGGCCTGGGCTCCCATCAACGAGGGGGTTCCCCGCACATGACGGGGACGGACCTGAGGGTGGGCATTCCGCGCATTCTGCGCCGCCGGGCCCGCTGGGTCTCGGTACGCCTGCGTCATCCGCGAGGCTGACGCCCCCCTTTTTTTGCACCCGGGTCCGGGGGCGTTCCCGAACGTTCCCGACATCCCGGGCTCAGAGCGCGCAGCTGTCGCTGTCCACCTGCTGGTTCGCGGTGCGCCCCTTGGCGATGTCCTCCTGGATCTCGTCCACGGTGAGCGCGTACCCGGTGTCGGCGTCGTCGAGGGACTTCGCGAAGACCACGCCGTACACCTTCCCTTCGGGGGTGAGCAGCGGGCCGCCGGAGTTGCCCTGGCGGACGGTCGCGTACAGCGAGTAGATGTCGCGACGCACGGTGCCGCGGTGGTAGATGTCCGCGCCGCTGGCCGTGAGGCGCCCGCGCACGCGCGCGGAGCGGACGTCGTACGCCCCGTTCTCCGGGAACCCGGCGACGATCGCGCTGTCCCCGCTGCTCGCGTCCTCGCTCGTGAACTTCAGCGCGGGTGCGCTCAGGTCCGGTACGTCGAGTACGGCGATGTCGCGCTCCCAGTCGTAGAGGACGACCGTCGCGTCGTACTTCTTGCCCTCACCGCCTATCTGGACGGTGGGCTCGTCGACGCCGCCGACGACATGCGCGTTGGTCATCACGCGGCGCTGCCCGAAGACGAAGCCGGTGCCCTCCAGGACCTTGCCGCAACTCTGGGCGGTGCCCATGACCTTGACGATGGAGCGCTGGGCACGGGCGGCCACCACGCTGTTGGCGAGGGCCGGATCGGGCGGCCGGACCTCCTTGATCGGCTCGTTGGCGAACGGGCTGAAGACCTGGGGGAAGCCGTTCTGCGCGAGGACCGAGGTGAAGTCCTTGAACCAGGTGTCGGCCTGACTGGGCAGCGCCTCCGACACCCCGAGCAGCAACTTGGAACCGCGGACCTCTTTGCCCACCGTCGGTATCGTCGTCTGCGCCAGCATGGAGCCGATCAGCCAGGCGACCAGCAGCATCGCGAGGACGTTGACCAGGGCGCCGCCGGTCGCGTCCAGAGCACGGGCCGGGGACCAGGTGATGTACCGGCGCAGCTTGCTGCCGAGATGGGTGGTCAGGGCCTGGCCGACGGAGGCGCAGACGATCACGACGACCACCGCGACGACCGCGGCGGTCGTGCTGACCTCCGCGTTGTCGGTCAGCGCGTCCCAGATGACGGGCAGCAGGTACACGGCCACCAGACCGCCGCCGAGGAAGCCGATCACCGACAGGATGCCGACGACGAAGCCCTGGCGGTAGCCGACGATCGCGAACCACACGGCGGCGAGCAGCAACAGGATGTCCAGCACGTTCACCGGCTCACGCCTCGCCTCATCACTTTGCACAGCACGGCAGACACCCTGTCATGCGCGCCAGTCGAGCGGGACCTGCTTCTCGCGGTCCCAGGGGCGTTCCCAGCCCGAGTAGTGCAGCAGCCGGTCGATGATTCCGGCCGTGAACCCCCACACGAGGGCCGATTCGACCAGAAATGCCGGGCCTCGGTGGCCACTGGGGTGAACGGTGGTGGCGCGGTTGTCAGGGTCCGTGAGATCCGCCACGGGGACGGTGAAGACCCGCGCGGTCTCGTTCGGATCCACCACCCCCACCGGGCTCGGCTCCCGCCACCAGCCCAGCACCGGCGTCACGACGAAGCCGCTGACCGGGATGTACAGCTTGGGCAGCACGCCGAAGAGCTGGACGCCGGCCGGGTCGAGCCCGGTCTCCTCCTCGGCCTCACGCAGGGCCGCCCACAGAGGGCCGTCGCCCTTCGGGTCGCCGTCCTCCGGGTCGAGCGCGCCGCCGGGGAAGGAGGGCTGGCCGGCGTGGGAACGCAGCGAGCTCGCCCGCTCCATGAGCAGCAGCTCGGGGCCGCGCTCGCCGTCGCCCTCGCCGAAGAGGACCAGGACGGCGGACTGCCGCCCAGCGCCGTCCTTGGGCGGCAGGAAGCGGCTGAGCTGCAGCGGCTCGACGGTCTCCACCGCGTGCACCACCGGATCCAGCCAGGCGGGCAGGCCCTCCTTGGTGAGTGTCACCGAACCGCCCCGCGTGTTGCTCGCCCGCGTCATCGCCACCCCCGTCGTCCTGCTGGATCCAACGCCCGACGGCCCCGAGATCGTTCCTGGGAACGTGCCCAGAGGCAGAAGCGTGTCATCCCGCCCCCAGCGGCGGCGCGGGTTTCCCACCCGCGTCCAGATATGCCTGCGGGGGCTTCAGGCGCTGGCCCGGGAAGCCGCCCTTCTCGTACTTGAGGAGCTTCTTCGCCTTCTCCGGATCCGTCTCGCCCTCGCCGTACGCCGGGCAGAGCGGGGCGATGGGGCAGGCGCCGCAGGCGGGCTTGCGGGCGTGGCAGATACGGCGGCCGTGGAAGATCACGTGGTGCGAGAGCATCGTCCACTCGCTCTTGGGGAAGAGCGCGCCGACGGCGGCCTCGATCTTGTCGGGCTCGGTCTGGTCGGTCCACTGCCAGCGCCGCACCAGCCGCTGGAAGTGCGTGTCCACGGTGATGCCGGGCCGCCCGAAGGCGTTGCCCAGGACGACGAAGGCGGTCTTGCGGCCGACTCCTGGCAGCTTGACGAGGTCCTCGAGCCGCCCGGGGACCTCTCCGCCGAACTGCTCCACCAGGGCCTTGGACAGCCCTATCACCGACTTGGTCTTGGCCCGGAAGAAACCGGTCGGGCGCAGGATCTCCTCGACCTCCTCCGGGTTGGCCGCCGCCAGGTCCTCCGGCGTCGGGTACTTGGCGAAGAGGCCGGGCGTCGTCTGGTTGACCCTGAGGTCGGTGGTCTGGGCGGACAGGACCGTGGCGACGACCAGCTGGAAGGGGTTCTCGAAGTCCAGCTCGGGGTGGGCGTACGGATAGACCTCCGCGAGCTCGCGGTTGATACGGCGGGCTCGGCGGACCAGAGCGGTGTGCGACTCGCTCTTCTTCACCGGACTCGCCTTCACCGGACTGGCCGAAGCCACCGCTCGCTTCGCCGGAGCCACCGCTTTCACCGCAACTTTCTTTGTCGCTTTTGCCGTTTTCTTTCCGCCAGCAGGGTCCTGTTCGCCCACGGCGGAATTTCGACGTACAACCACCCGCCCAGCCCCCTCGGCCTGTGCTCTCACCGGCGATTTGGACACCCGGCCAGCCTAGAGCCCGGCACTGACATCCGCCCCGGACCCTGAAGATCAGCCCCCAATTGGACCCCTGCCGCTTACCCCGGGACACCTGTGCGGCATCCTTGTGACAGATCACACTGTTTGGACCGTCCGGCAAAATGGGGAACACGGTCCCCTGGTACCAAGGGGGAGCAAGATCCCCTGAGCAGGTCGACAAGGAGAGAACTCGTGGACGACGTTCTGCGGCGCAACCCGCTCTTCGCGGCGCTCGATGACGAGCAGTCCGCGGAACTGCGCGCCTCCATGAGTGAGGTGACCCTCGCACGTGGTGACTCCCTGTTCCACGAGGGCGACCCGGGCGATCGGCTCTACGTCGTCACCGAGGGCAAGGTGAAGCTCCACCGCACCTCCCCCGACGGGCGCGAGAACATGCTGGCCGTCGTCGGCCCCGGTGAGCTCATCGGTGAGCTGTCCCTCTTCGACCCGGGCCCGCGCACGGCGACCGCCACCGCGCTGACCGAGGTCAAGCTGCTGGGCCTCGGCCACGGCGACCTCCAGCCCTGGCTGAACGTCCGGCCCGAGGTGGCCACCGCCCTCCTGCGCGCCGTCGCCCGCCGCCTGCGGCGCACCAACGACGCGATGTCCGACCTGGTCTTCTCGGACGTCCCCGGCCGCGTGGCCCGCGCGCTGCTCGACCTCTCCCGCCGCTTCGGCGTGCAGTCCGAGGAGGGCATCCACGTCGTCCACGACCTCACGCAGGAGGAGCTGGCCCAGCTGGTCGGCGCGTCCCGCGAGACCGTGAACAAGGCGCTGGCCGACTTCGCGGGCCGCGGATGGCTCCGCCTGGAGGCAAGGGCCGTGATCCTGCTCGACGTCGAGCGGCTCGCGAAGCGCTCCCGCTAGGCACCCCAAGGCGTACGTCGACGAGGGCCCCGTCTCCTGGGTGAGACGGGGCCTTCCTCGCGACCACCGCGCCCCTCCGCGCCGTAAATGACGGGCTCGGGCCTGCCCTTCACGGCACAGTGATCCCATGGCCGAAACCGTTCGCCGCCCCGGGCTGGACACACAGGGCTTCATCGAGCGCGAGGGCTCCCTGGGACGCGTCCCGCACGCCTTCCGCCCCGTGGTCGCCGCCGCCCGCGACCGTCTCCTGGACGTCTTCGGGGCCCGGCTGCACAGCGCGTACCTCTACGGGTCGATTCCGCGCGGCACCGCGCGCGTGGGGCGCAGTGATCTCGATCTGTTGCTCGCGCTGCGCGAGGAGCCCACCGACGCGGACCGGGCCGACGCCCGCGACGTCGACGAGACGCTCGACAAGGAATTCCCGCAGATCGACGGGAGCGGGACGCTCCTGGTCAGCCGGGCGCAAGCGCTGAGCGACCTGGAAACATACGACCTGGGGTGGTTCATCGCCTGTCTGTGCACGCCCCTGCTCGGCGAAGACCTGGCCGAATACCTGCCGCGCTACCGCCCCGACACCCTCCTGGCCCGCGAGACGAACGGGGACCTCGCCCTGCTCCTCCCCCGCTGGCGCGAGCGGATCGCCGCCGCCGACGACACCGAGGCCGCCCTGCGCCCCCTCGTACGCTTCATGTCCCGCCGCCTCGTCCGCACGGCCTTCACGCTCGTCATGCCCCGCTGGAACGGCTGGACGAGCGACCTGCGCGAGATGGCCGAGGCCTTCGCCGAGTACTACCCCGCGCGCGCGGAACAGCTGCGCACAGCCGCCGCCCTAGGCTACGAGCCGGCCGGCGACCCGGCCGTCCTGCGCTCGTACGTCGACGACCTGGGACCGTGGCTCGCCGAGGAGTACGCGCGCGTGCACGGCGTCAAAGCCCCCAGGCCCTAGATGAGCCCGTGCTCCTCCAGGTACTCCAGCTGTGCCCGTACCGAAAGCTCGGCGGCCGGCCAAAGGGACCGGTCCACGTCGGCGTACACATGCGCGACGACCTCGGCGGGCGCCCGACAGCCGTTCTCCACGGCCGTCTCGACCTGGGCGAGGCGGTGGGCGCGGTGGGCGAGGTAGAACTCGACGGCGCCCTGGGCGTCCTCCAGGACGGGCCCGTGGCCCGGGAGCACCGTATGGACCCCGTCGTCCACCGTGAGCGACCTGAGGCGCCGCAGGGAGTCCAGGTAGTCGCCGAGGCGGCCGTCGGGATGGGCCACGACGGTCGTACCGCGGCCCAGGATGGTGTCACCCGTCAGCACCGCCTGATCGGCCGGGAGATGGAAGCACAGCGAGTCCGCGGTGTGCCCGGGAGTCGGTACGACCCTCAGCTCCAGGCCACCGACCCGGATCACGTCCCCGGCGCCCAGCCCTTCCTCCCCCAGCCGCAGCGCCGGGTCCAGGGCGCGCACCTTCGTGCCGGTCAGCTCGGCGAAGCGGGCGGCGCCGGCCGCGTGGTCCGGGTGGCCGTGGGTGAGGAGGGTGAGGGCGACGCGCTTGCCGGCCTTCTCCGCCATGGCGACGACATTGCGCAGGTGGCCGTCGTCCAGCGGCCCCGGATCGATCACGACGGCCGACTCCGAGTCGGGCTCCACCACGATCCAGGTGTTCGTGCCGTCCAGGGTCATCGCGGAGGGGTTCGGCGCGAGGACGTTGACGGCACGCGGGGTCGCGGGACCCGACAGGACCGCGCCCCGTGGCTGGCCGGGAAGGGCTGCTGCGTCCGTCATGCGGGGGCTCCACCGGTCGGGAGGTCGGTCGGGATGTGCTTGGTGAACTCGTCGTGTCCGGGCCAGGACAGCACGATCTGCTCACCCTCGATGCGCGCCCGCGCCAGAACAGGCGTCAGATCACGCTCCGGGGCAGCGGCGAGCGCCTGAGCGGCACTGCCGTACGGGCTCAGCTGGCGCAGCGTCGCGATCGTCGGCGGCATCATCAGCAGCTCGCCCTTGTCGTACGAGCCCGCCGCGTCCTCGGGCCGGATCCACACCGTGCGATCGGCCTCTGTGGAGGCGTTGCGCGTGCGCTGGCCTTCAGGGAGGGCGGCGACAAAGAACCACGTGTCATAGCGCCGGGACTCGAACTCCGGGGTGATCCAGCGCGTCCAGGCACCCAGCAGATCGGAGCGCAGTACCAGTCCCCGCCGGTCCAGGAACTCGGCGAAGGACAGCTCACGGTCGACCAGAGCGGCCCGGTCCGCCTCCCAGTCCGCGCCCGTGGTGTCGCCGGCCACGGAGTCCGACGCCGGGCCGGCGAGAAGGACGCCCGCCTCCTCGTACGTCTCCCGCACGGCCGCGCAGACGATCGCCTGGGCCGCCGCCTCGTCCACGCCGAGCCTGTCCGCCCACCACGCGCGCGTGGGACCCGCCCAGCGGACGTGACGGTCGTCGTCACGGGGGTCCACACCGCCGCCCGGGTACGCGTACGCGCCTCCTGCGAAGGCCATGGAGGCCCGTCTGCGCAGCATGTGCACGGCAATGCCAGCGTCGGTGTCCTTCAGGAGCATGACGGTGGCCGCGCGCTTGGGGCCGACCGGCGTAAGCGTGCCGTCCGTGAGGGCACGGATACGGTCGGGCCACTCCGGGGGGTACCACTGCCCGTTTGCCATGGGCGGAGGCTATCTCTTGGTGCGCGGATGTTCGAGAGCAGCCAGGTGCTGCCGCCGGCCTCGGACGACGGGGAACCAGCCCGTTATCCAGTCACCCGGCACGGGCGCGGGCGTCCCTGGGGGCTCCGCCCCCAGACCCCCGGCCTATGCCCACCCACCACCCGACTCGGTGGGTCGAGGGGCTGGGGACGGCCACCGTGCCCGCCCGACTCGGTGGGTCGCCACTGTCCACCACCCGACTCGGTCGGCCGAGAGGTGACGGTGGTCGGTCGGGAGGTGGGCGCTCCCGCAGTCGCGTACGGCGGCAAGGGGACGCGTCGGGGGGTGTCCGCCCGCAGCGGTTGGCGCGTCAACGCCAGTACCCCACAGCCGACCGATTCCGCGCCGTTCCGA
>NZ_JBWLKM010000040.1:0-77982 GCF_059026085.1 Streptomyces sp. a15
TCCTGCGTGACGGACGGTGCTACCAGCCCACACCGCCCGTCACCCTCACGGCTTGACATCCCGATTAGGAATCGTCCTTGTCCGCGTCGCCGATGCCGACGACCGTGAGGTGGGCGCGTTCGAGGGTCGCGTCCTCCAGGCAGCCGCGCAGCCGCAGCCGGTCGTGATCGGCGAGGGCGGGCCGGACGACTCCGGCGTACAGGCCGTCGCCCAGGTCGCCGAGGGCCGCGTGGTGCAGCGGCACGGATGTGGAGTCCCGGCAGCGCTCCCAGACCTGCTGCGCGGCGAGGGACCGCCGCTCGGCGGTCAGGTCCGGGCCCCGCATGTCGACCTGGACGACCACGGAAGTCGCCGCGCTGTCGTTCGCGCCGTCGTCCCGGGTCTGGGTGAGATCGGCGAGCTCCACCACGAGCGCGCCGACCAGGGCGACGCCGAGCACGCCGACGGCGGTCACGCCCGCGGTACGACCCCGGGACGGGCCTGCGCCGGAGGGCGGCATGTCGTCGAGGTCGTCGTGGGCGGCGGCCGGGTCGGGTGCGGCGAGGACCGCCAGCCGTCCGGCGAGCCGCCGCTCGGCGGGGCGGGCGGTGGCCGACGCGATCCGCTGCACCAGCCAGGCGAGGCCGGACAGCAGTACACCGGTGACCATGAGGACCGGCACGAAGACATACGTGCGTTCCGCGGGGTCCTCCAGCCAGCGGAACCGTCCGCCGCCGCTGAGCTCCGGCTCGGGCTCGGCGCGCAGCCGGGCCAGCACGTCGTCCTGCCGGGCGGCCAGCTCCCGCTGCCGACGGTCGGAGTCGCGCACCCGCTCCTCGATCCGCGCGAGCCGGCCCACCAGCACGAGTCCGAGCAGCATCACCTCGACGACCACCAGCAGCACCCCGCACAGCAGGGCCCGCTGCCACTGCCAGCGGTACAGGTAGACGACGAGATACGACCCCGCGCCGACGGCGGCGAGGCTTCCGAAGACGAAGGCGATCTTCCTCATGGCGCCTCCCCCAGCTCCACGTCGCCGGTCGTGCCGTCGACGGTGAGACGGGACTCGGGCGGGAACCGGCGTACGGCGTCCGTGGCGCCGACGACCGCGGGGAGCCCGAACTCCCTCGCCAGCACCGCGAGATGGGACAGCGGACTGCCGGTCTGGGCGACCAATGCGGTGAGGCCGGGCAGCAACGGGGCGAGCGCCGGGTCCAGCGTGCGCACGACGAGCACCGCGTCCGACGGCGGGGTGCCCGTCCCGTCCCAGACCGTCCCTGCCGCGCGCCCGCCGGACACGCCCCGCACCCCGTCACCGCGCCTGCGGTCGCGCTCGGCGACGACCACGCCGCCCTCCGCGAGCCGGAAGGCGTCCGGCAGCGGAGGCGACTGGGGCTGCGGCACGCGCGCGTGCAGATCGCCCGGCAGCGGGCCTCCTTCGAGGACGACGATCAGCTCCCGCCAGCTCAGCAGTCCGACGCGCTCCATGCCCAGCCCCATCCGCCGCGCGGTCTCCCGTACGAGCCGGACCTGGAGTTCCTGCACCCAGCGAATGCGGAGCCGGAGGGCTTCGCGGGGTTGGAGGGCTTCGCGGGGCAGGAGGGCTCCGCGGGGTTGGAGGGCTCCGCGGGGTTGGAGGGTGGCGGTGGTCGCTGAAGCGGATGCCGCGGTGGGGGACCGACGTGGGACAGACCGTTCGGTGAGGGGGAGGGCGAGGGCGAGGGCGGCGGTGGTGCGGGGAGAGGGGCGGTCGGGGGTGGTGGCCGTCGACCGTTCGTGGGTGAGGGGGGTGATTCGGACCGGGTCGGCGGCTACCTGGGCAGGCGGCGGCGCTGTTTCCCACCGGCCGGTTGCGGCATCCTCCTGGCTCGGTACGACCGGCCGCGGCAGCCGCTCCCGTCCCCGCAGGCTCGGTGCGGTGAGCGCCAGGACCACGGGGTCCGCGGCGACCACCCGGTCGTCGGGCACGCCCTGGGCGCGGGCCTCCGCCAGGGCGGTGAGGGCCGTGCCCGCCGCCGTACGGCTCCTGGGCGGCTCGCTCAGCAAGGCACCCGCGAGCGTCTCCTGCGCGTGCAAGGAGACCAGGACCCGGCGCGTCCAGCGGAGCTCCGCGGCCAGGTCGGGACCGGAGAGGGTGGCCGGCGACGGGATCTCCGTGAGCCGGCGGTCGACGTCCGCGACCAGGTCCGTCGCGAGGCCCGGCAGCGCCGCGGTGAGCCGGCCCATCCGCCACGCCGCACCGAGCCTGCGCGCACCCGGCGCCGGGTTGAGCAGCGCGAGCCAGCGGTGCCGGGGCGTGGCGGTGCCGAGGAGGCGCAGGTCGGCGGCGGCCCGCCCGCCGACCGTCGTGACCACCGGCACCGTCCGCAGCAGCCGGCGCGGCGCGGTGCCCCCGATGTCGAGCGCGGTGGCGAGCCCACGGGACATGGGCGCCACCCACAGGTCCTCCTCCAGCGGCAGCAACTGTCCCGGCAGCGTCTCCGCGACCGGACCGGGTCCGAGCAGCCGCGCCCGGCGGGCCGGCCGCGCCGCCATCGCCGTGATCGGCCGGCTCTGGAACAGCCACAGCCGCCCGTCCTCGTCGAACCCGAACTCGATGTCCTGCGGCCCGCCGAAGACCCGCCGCGCACGCCGCGCGAGCCGCGCGAGCCGGAATAGTTCGGAGCGGGTGAGCGGCGAGTCCGTGTCTTGGGGAGCGGAGGGGGTGAGCGGTGGATCGGTTTCTTGGGGAGCGGAGCGGGTGCGCGGCGAGTCCGTCTCCTGGGGAACGGAGCGGGTGCGCGGCGAGTCCGTCTCCTGGGGAACGGAGCGGGGTAGCGGCGCATCGGTTTCGGAGACGTCGGAGCGGATGACCAGTGGTTCGGTGTCCGCGAGGCGGAAGCGGCTCGGCGACGGATCGGCGTCTGCGAGGCCGAAGCGGGAGGGTGACGGCCCGTTGGTGTCCGTGGGGTGGGTGTGGTGCGGCGATCCGTTGGTTTCTGCGGGGTGGGTGTGGTGCGGCGACCCGTTGGTGTCCGCGGGGTGGGTCTGGGGCGGCGACCCGTCGGTCTCCGGTCGTTCCGTCCGCAGGACCCGGCCGCGCCTGCTCAGCCAGTAGTTCGCCCCGCCCTGCTCGCCGCTGACCAGGCTGTCCGGGCCGCCGCGCACCGCGCTCACCAGCATGCGGTCGGCCCGCCCCTCGACGGTGTCGGCGCCGAACAGCACCCCGCCGACCCGGGCCGGGAGCATCGGCTGCACGAGCACCGCCATGGGTGCCGTGGATCCGTCGGGCCGGCGCGCCGAGTCGAGCACGGTCTGTACGGCCGTACGGAAGTCCGGCCAGTCGCGCACGTCGAGCACGGAGGCGAACTGGCCCGCGAGCGACGACTCCTCCGTGTCCTCCTGCGGTGACGAGGAGCGCACGACGAGCGGGCGGGCGCCCCCCTCCGAGAGTTCGTGCCAGGCTCGCCGCAGGGCGACGGTGTCGCCTCGCCCTCTGGGCGGAATAACGAAGCCGGGAAGCACCGGCAGTCCGGCGCGGGCCGCGCGGGCGAGGTTCGCGGCCTTGGACCCTGTGAGCCACGGGAGCGCGGCGCTGGGCCGGTCCAGCGGGACGGCGGCCGGGACGACGGCCCCGACCAGGCCGAACACGCTCCGGCCCCGGACCTCTTCCCCTTCTTGCGCGCCTTCTCCGTGACGTTCGTCGAGTGTCGTCATCGATCACCCTCCAGGACCGACCGCCAACAGGGGGGACGCGCGGGGTGGCCCTGCGCCTGACGGCGGAACGAAGGATGGGGCGGGCCGCTGCCGACCGGGAATCCGGCGCGGTGACAGCACACCTCCTGTTCCGATGATCCCACCACAGTTCCGATCCATGTAGCCCGTAAGCCACTTTTCGGACACCTGAGGGGAGATTCAGTGCGGCGGTACGACGGCACCCCGACCGGCTCGTCCGCCAGCAGCAGCCGTCGGCTCCTCCGCGGGCAGGACACCGCGTGGGCCCGCTCATCCGGAGGCAGGAGCCCTCCGATCACTCACCCGGTACTCGCCCGCGGTACTCACCCGGTCACTCACCCGGCGGCAGCACCCCGCACAGCGCCTCCAGCGCCGCCCCGTACGCGTGCTCCGAGGGCGTCGCGTACCCCACGACCAGACCGTCGCGGGCCGCCATGTCGGTGTCCGGGTGCCGGAACTCGGCGAGGCCGTCCAGGGCGACGCCCTGCCAGGTGGCGGCCTTCACCGTGGAACGCTCGGTGCCGGGCGGCAGCCGCAGCACGGCGTGCAGTCCGGCCGCGACACCGGTGACCTCGACGTGCGGCGCGTGCGCGGCGAGCGCCGCGGCGAGACGGTCCCGGCGACTCCGGTACCGCTGCCGCATCCGCCGCACGTGACGGTCGTAGGACCCGCGCGAGATGAAGTCGGCGAGGCTCAGCTGGTCCAGGACGCTCGCCCAGGCCTCCCGCTCGCCCTTGGCCGCGAGCACGTTGTCGACGTACCGCTGCGGAAGGACCATCCAGCCCAGCCGCACCGCCGGGGACAGGCTCTTGCTGACCGAGCCGACGAAGATCACGCGCTCGGGATCGAGCCCCTGGACCGCGCCGACCGGTGTAGGTCCAACACCCTGGGACCTTCCGGTTAGCGGGCCGTTTCCGCTGGTCAGAAGGGTGACCGGCCATGGCAGTCAGCGCGGTCAGGCATTCCACTCACTCACGCGTGTCTGAGGATTCCACTTCGGCACATGGGGGCACGATGCCCGGAACGCAGAGCAAGGACGACGGGCCAGAACTTGACCTGTTGGTCAGGAAGTCGAAGATCGTTCGCGAAGGTGAGAACGCGCTCTCACTCCGGGCACAGGAAGAGCGGGGGCGACGCTGGGCAGACGAGAACGGCTACACCGTCCGCAAGGTATGGCGCGAGAACCTGAGCGCCTACAGCGACGTTGAGCGCCCGAAGTACGACGCTGCCATGAAAGCCGTTCTTGACGGGGAAGTGCCCGCGCTGTGGTGCTACGCACTGGACAGGTTCAGCCGTAAGGGCATTGAGGCCATCGGACCGATTCTCGGTACGGCGCGCGTCATCTTCGACTACGAGCAACTTGACTCGTCCAACGAACGTGACCGGCGCTGGATCATTCAGCGAGCGGAAGACGCGCGGGAGTACTCACAGCGACTCTCGTACAACGTACGGAACACGAAGAACCGGCAGCGGAACGAGGGGCGTTGGCTTGCCCGCGCACCATTCGGGCTGGTTGCCGACAAGGCACGGAAGCTGTCCCCGAAAACAACCCTTATCAAGGGCAAGGACTATTCCCCGTGGGATGTGGCCCGCCGAATCTTCAAGGAGATTGCCGAAGGTACGTCCTCACGCGCGCTGGCAAGGAAGTTCAACACCGAAGGCGTCAAGTCAGCGACGGGCAAGACATGGCGCGCGGACTCCATCCGGGCAATCGTCATTCACCCTGTCTTTGAGGGGTGGCTCACGGTGTCCCCCGGCGGGAAGTCGCACAAGGCACCGGTTCACTACCTCAACGATGCTGGGGAACGTGTCCGGTGCGTGACTGACGAAGTGCTGCCGCACATGATTCCGGCTGAGCTTGCCGCCAAAGCGCGCCGTGTCCTTAGCGGGCATCAGATCATTGACAACACCCCCCGCCCGGGACGCGCAAAGGCATTGCTGGCTGGTCGGCTTCGCTGCGCATCATGCGGAAATGCGATGGTGGCTGACGGAAAGTCGTACAACTGTCAGCTTCGGGCTTCCGGCGGAGCATGTGAGAACCCGGCGTCAGTGTGGCGTGAATCGCTAGAGGCGTACGCCGTAGGCCGCTGGCTTGCCCGCATGCATGCTGCCGAGATTGACGACCCACTGATGCACGCCGTTGCTCAGCGCTGGGCGGCTCTTGCGGAGCCGGAGGAGTCGGCGGAGCTACAGGACGCCATGGCGACGCTGAAAGCGGCTGAGGCGGCCCTAGACAAGTTCCATGCAGACGACCGGGCAGGCTTCTACTCCGGCCGTTCGGCCAAGTACCGGATGCCAGCGAAGAAAGAAGCCGAAGACCGGCTAACGGCAGTCGAAGAGCGAGTATCGGAATTGTCCGGCGGACCAATTGACATTTCGTTCTTGCTCAATGGCGACGCCCCGGAAGCGTGGGAAGACGCAGACGAAGCGCTGAGGCGAGACCTGTTCGGGTTGGCCGTTGAAAAAATCACGGTTACCCGGGCACCGAAACAGGGCGTGCGGTTCAAGGGGGATGAGCGCGTGACGATCGAATGGGCAAATCCCGTTGAAGTCGGGGAACTGACGCAAGCCGCGTAAGCCGCATCAAAATCAATGGGACCGGTCAGGCCACGACTTGGCGGAAGAGACCTGACCGGCCTCCCTCTCAAAAGGGAAGACAGCATCATGTCACGTGAAGAATGGGACGCGGCACAGGAAGCCGAAGAGGCAGCCTGGTTCCGTCAGGTGGAGTGGCAGCGCATCACACGTCAGCTCGAAGCCCTGTACGGCGCCATGAGGGGCGGGGACAGCTCCGCCTACACCAGGCAGCGCATAGGGCGGCTGGAAGCCTTGCAGGCGGCACTACAGGGCTACCCGGAGGTACTAGCCGCGTAGCACCCCAGCACCCCAACTCTGGCCCCGTCAGGCGTCCTTTGTGGACTTGCCCGGCGGGGTTTTCTACTGTCCTGAGAAGCCGTCAGCGCCCCTGTGAGCGTCTATGGCGTATCCGCTGCCCCCGGGGAGCGGGCAAGGCGACGGAACGGCTCGGGCGGGGGCTCAGGGCTTCCCTTGCCCCACAGCAGGAGTCAGCGCGGAATGGGCGAGAAACCAGCCTCAGTGTAGATAGGTTTCTGACACACCGTCAGAACACCCCATCTGACCTGCATAAATGTCGAAGTGTAGAAGTGACCCCCACTTCCAATCTAAGTCCCGTATATAGAGCGCAAATGCCGAACCGACCCCCGTTCCTACACTTCGACATTCTTGCAGGTCAGAAGGGGTGTTCAAGTGCCTTCCCCTGCAAACCGCGCCGGGGAACTGCATTTCTCGCGATTTTCAGATGCCAGGACTAGCGAAATTCCAAGCAATTCCCGTGTGGCGCACGTCACATAAATTCACCTGTCCAGCATGCCTGAATTGAAATGCTTTGTGGGCGCTCCACTCCCTAGTTACATCTTGAGGGCAGGGAAACCGCCTCAGCGGGTGGCAGCCACACCAGACCCGCGAACATGAGCACCCTGCTACGGGGGTTCAATACCGTAGCGAAAACCAGCCCCCGGGCATGGGTCGAGTAATTGAGGGCGCGTGGCTGCCCCCTCTCTTGCTCCCCGTGTCTGGGGGCTTTTTTCGTGTACGCGCGCAATGCGCGGGCAGCCACACAGGAAGTCTTCCACCATGCCTACCGCACGTAGCGAATACAGGGCAGCTCACAGGCGCGCTGTCGAGGTCAAAGGACCGGCCAGACACCACCCTTGCGAATTCTGCGGCAACTTCGCGACTGACTACGCCTATGACCATCTGGACCCGGCGGAGATATTCCGTGATGGGTTCCTGTGGAGCGAAAACACCACGCACTACCGGCCCCTCTGCGTACGCGACCACAGGGCCTATGACCGGGCCTTCCGGAAGCACGGCAAGTCGGCACTTCCCGCTGTCGCTGAGGCGCTACGTGAAGCTGCACGGGACCACTACGAAGAGCGGCGGCAGATTGTTGAGGCTTCGGCTGACTCTTCCTGGCGTGCCCGTGAAAGCGCGCTGGCTGGTCGTAAGGAACGGCGCTCTGTCGCTGAGATTGCCGCAGCGAAAGCCACTGAGGAATTGATGAGCCGTGCCTACGCGCACGGGCCGTCTGGCATTTCCCCGGAAGAGCTACGGGATTCCTGGGTGCGCTGGGCTGGCGACCGCTGATGACTCGCGCTGAGTGCTTCGCAGAGATAGCCGTCATGGCCTACCTGGTGGGCCTGATCTACCAGGCGGCAGGCGTTATCTAAGACCAGGGCAGGGGGCCGCAATGGACATGGGGCGGCCCCCTGCCCTCCTTTTCTCTAAGCCGTGTTCGGAAAATCCATGAAATCCAAGCCGGCTGACCCCCTTGCCAACGAAATTTGGAGTAATTCCTATGGATGCTGTCGGGGCCTCGCAGGCCATAGAAATTCTCGAAGAACACGCAATCGTGCCAAGAGATGAGCGACAGCGAGATGAGCTGTTCGCGGCGCTGGCCGTGCTTCGCATCCTCGCGCTAGGCGGTAACCATGTCGAATCTCACTGACGCTGACCGGGCGTACGTCGACAAGTTCGCGCGAATTGTCGGTGAAGCTCTCGAAGAGTGCCCGAATGCGGACGCAAGCACACAGCTCCTTTTCGATGCATGCAAGGAAGTCAGTGGCCCCAGCTTCATCCCGCTGGGCACCTTTGACCGTCTGCTACGCGCCACAGGCTACAAGCGCACTGACCGGCGTTACGGCAAGCGCTACGTAGGACTTCGCCCCAAAAGCCCGGCGCTTCATAACCGGGTCTACTACCGCACCTAGTCACCTCCGAAATTTCGGAAGTGCCTACCAACCTGAAAGGCCACACATGTACAGCAACGAGCCGCGCCCGGACCGGCGCACCAGCATTGCAGACACCTTCCAGTACAACCCACAGATGGAAGCCATTGAGCGGCTACAGCAGACGCATCCGGATCGATACGACGCTATGAACCCCATGGTCAAGATGTCGCTTGGTAGCTACAAGACAGCGCGGGCGGCTGCGAAGGAACTTAGCCGTGACATTTCCGGGAAGGAGAACATCTGATGCCGAATGTTGAGGCGCTGCGCGCGAAGGTCGTTGAGGCTGAGAAGAAGGCTGCTGAGATTGAGGCTGCCCTAGCGGCTGCACAGGCGGAGGAGCACCAGCGGCGAGAAGAGCGCTCGAAGGAATTCGACCATCGCACCATGGACACATGGGAGGCAGAGAACAAGCGCCTTCACAGCAAGTACGCCGACGCTATGCAGCGCTTCACTGAGCTACTGAGCGAAGAGCCCTGGTTTCAGGCATACGTTGAGGCGCGTACGGCTGGCACAGAGTCTTACCACCTAATCCAGTTCGCCAACAACGCGAATGTGCGCACGACAGGGGAGACCCTGCACAACGGGTTCAAGCCTGGTGGTGCCGATTCCCCGATTCTGTCTCTTCTCGTCGCGGCAACGGATGCGGCTGCCCGCAGTAATGGCGCTGACTACGCAGATGAACTAGAGGCTAAGCGCGAACGGTTCATCAGCGGGGAGGCGTAGCCGTGCCGTACGACCTACTCGACCCGGGGCCGGACTACAACGGCCAGCCTGCCTATCTGGTTTGGCCCCGGGACGCGAATGGAGCCCCGTGCTTCGCTGACATACATGGTCCGGCGGACGTGGTCTTTCCTCAGCCTGCTGCAGCGCCGGTAATCCGGGGCATGGTTCGTCAACGGGGCGTGCTGATTGATCTGACACCCCGTGATGCTGACGGTAATTCGCTGATTCCGCCAACCATTCCGATGGACTTGCTACGGCAGATGTGGGCTGACCGCTATGCCTGACAGTCCGTTCTGTGAGCTGTGCCCCCGGACAGAGAAGAACACTGAAAACCCGGCTTCCGTATCCGTCTTCTATCCGCTGACGCGCGCTCAGCTAGTCGCCCGTGGTGTTCGGCCGGATTACCCGGGCTACCGGAAGTCGCTTTGTCTGGCTTGTTACCGGGCGTTGAAAGGCCGTTGACGAAAGGTTCCCTGTGTTCCGCCCGCACAGGGAACCTATTTTCGGGTGCCGTCATCATCGAGCGCCTTTTGTGCTGCCAAGACGAAGGAATCCAATTGGCTAGTCAGATCGGCAGAAACACGCACCACGTGTGCGCGTATTCGTTGCCGCCTCGGCTCCTCACCAGGAATGTTCAGTTGGTCGAGGGAGCTCAAAATGGCAGCCAACTCCCAACTCAAGTGCTCAAATTTCATGGCTATTGAAGTGACCTTTTCAGGCCCCGCTAGAGCAACATCAAATGCCTTTTGCTTTACATTCTGTGCGACTTCATAAATGCTATGGCGAACCTCCGTTTCCAGGACGTCTGGAATGTACTGCTCGCCCAGGCTGTAGAGTGACATATGGCCGTGCATTTTCGAGCCGACCTCTATAAACTCTCGATAGATGGCCTGTCGGGGTTCTCGTCTTTGTCTCCGGTGCTCTGACCGGGCCGTGATTCGAGCGCCTTCCCGCTGAGCCCAGCCTGTTGCCAGCGCCGCACCAATCGTCGCTACCGACCCTGCCAACGCGCCGAGCACGGCGGCCAATCCTGCATCCATGGCGTCATGGTCAGGCAGGGCGGGACAGCGGGTCAAGGGTGCATACGCTCCGCGCAAACACTTCAATTAGCCATGCCAGGTTTTCCCCTCCCTGTCGCGCGTCTATGGACCGGCAAGGGGGTCCCTCCCCGGGATGTGCTGAGGCAACCAGGCACCCGAAGCCGGCGAAAACCTGCCCGTTTCCTGACCTGTGCTTATGTCGCACCGTAACTTCGCTGGCGTGTTCGCTGGCGGGAAGGAAGCCCATGCTGGCCGACGACTGCGCACCCTCGCATGCCGATTCGCTGACTGAGTCTCTGAGATATGCGCTCAACAATGCCGACGAATTGCGGCTCATGCTCGCTGACGGCAACGCCGATCCTGAACGGGCAGCGCACCTAGTGCAAGCCATTCGGAACATGCTGTGTGCTGCGGAAGATGAGCTAGACCCACTGGACGACGTACAGCAGGAGATAGACGCTGTGGCGGCAATCCATGGGCTCAGCGATACGGAGCTATTCAGTGCCATCACCGAAACCCCCACCTCCGAAATTTCGTAGGTGGCCCCCTATGCCAAGTAAGCCCCCGCGCCCCTGTGCTCAGCCTGGTTGCCCTGAGTTGGTACGCGGCAGAGACAGCACGTGCGAAGAGCACACGAGACAGCGAGCGAGCCAGCGTGAGAACCGTGGTGGTTCTGCTTATGGATCTCGCTGGAATCGAGTAGTGCAACCTCAGTTCATCTACCGCAATCCGTGGTGTGCGCTGTGTGGAAGGCAAGCAACTGTTGCCGACCATTTCCCTGTGAGTCGAACTGTCCTTGTGGCCAAGGGGGATCCGAACCCTGATGCCTTTAGGCACCTTCGACCATTGTGCAAGCCATGTGATGCCAAGGAACGGCCTAAGCGTGAACCAGGCGGTTTCTACGCCGAACAGCGCTCACAGCAAGAAGCGGCAGAGCGCGAATACCGGCGCTGGGCTGACGACGTTCCGCCGTTCTGATATCCGCTGAGCCTGCCCCCTGGGGGGTGACCCCCTCCGGGCCTGACAGGAGCGCGGGCGGGAGAGGAAAAGCCAGAGTGCCAACGTTTCCCCCTTTTGGATAGACAGGAGTTCACCCATGGGTGCTGTTCGCCCCATTCATGAGCATGTCAGAAGCGGCACATACCGCGAAGACCGCCACGGTGACAAGGTTGTATTGCCGCCCACTGACCTGGTTGAGCCTAAGTGGACCGACCTACTACCGGGCACCAGCGCTGAGGCCAAGAAGTCTCGCAAGGATGCCGCTGAACTGTGGTCGCGCACTGCCCCGGCTCTTTCCCTTTCCGCTGGTCTGACCGACGCTCAGCGGGAAACCCTGACCATGTTCTGTGTGGCCGTGGCCAACTATTGGGCGGTTACTCGGGAGATCAGCCGGACGGGAAATCTACTCAAGGGTCGTACCGGCGAACTGGTCAAGAACCCACTTCACACCGTGCGGACTGGCTATGCCAGCGAGATTACGGCGCTGCGCAAGGAACTTGGCCTTAGCCCTGCGACTGCCGCCCGAATTACTCGCCCGGCTACCGCTGACAGCGACGATGACGGGCTGTGGGATTCCTGATGGCGGAGCCAACCAGCGGTGAACTGACGCTCATGTACGACGATTACGTAACCGGGTGGGCCGCAATGCTTGCGCGCAGTATTACGCGCCTGAGCGACGCGGAGCCTGATAAGCGGGCACGGCTGATTAGCTCATATCGAGCGGCAGCGCTGCACCTGGTGACGCTGCTAGACAACGACCCTTGCGAGATTCCCGGTATCCGCCGTACTCCGCTGACGGGAATGCCGGACGATGAAATATGGCGACGGCTCGAAGACTGAGAGCGCGCCGGTCCACTTAACCGGTAGCGCCCGTGATCTTGAGCCCCGTACCCGCTGCCTGATCGGTGGCCGGTACGGGGCTATCTGCATTATGACGATGCGTCAGATGATCTCTAGTCGACTCCGGCTTGACCAACTCGCGTTGCTCAGCTAGGGCGGGGGCATACCCTTGACGTGAGGTGAGTGCCGATGTCCACAGGGTTGCCCGACAACATCAGGAAGTTTCGGCGTACGGCCGGACTGAGCCAAGAGGGGTTGGCGGAAGCGGCTGACCTGTCGCTGAGCACCGTTCGCAAGGTGGAGCAAGGCGGAGACGTACGCGTTGAGACGTTGCATGCCCTTGCCCGCGCGCTGGGGGTGTCCACGTCT
Source organism: Streptomyces sp. a15 (assembly GCF_059026085.1). Lineage (NCBI taxonomy): Bacteria > Bacillati > Actinomycetota > Actinomycetes > Kitasatosporales > Streptomycetaceae > Streptomyces > Streptomyces sp. A15. The sequence goes on from NZ_JBWLKM010000040.1 coordinate 12,476, forward strand.
GCGCTGTTCGCCACTGAGGCGCCCCGGTCTGTGGTTGGTCCCCAGGACGATGCCAACCGGCGTCACCTGGTGGAGTTGCGCCGCGCGCTCATGCCACCCATCGGGCTTGCCGCCCCTCTCGCGGGGGAGCCAACGGAGCCCGGGGGACTGGACGCGACGCGCCAAAAGGTCCGGGACGCTAGGGCGTTGTACGACCAAGACCGCTACTCCTCTGTTGCCAAGTTGCTGCCGTCGCTGCTTCGTTCGTCTGAGGCTGCCGTCAACGTCCTTGAGGGAGAAGAGCAGCAACACGCCGTAGTCGCGCGTTCTCAAGTGCTGCTGATGACTGGGCAGTTCCTCACTCAGGTGAGGCAGTACGACATGGCTTACTACGCGCTGGCGGAAGCGATCCGCCTTGCGCGGGAGAACGGGCAGACCCTCACGGCCGCTACCGGCGTGGTCGGTATGTGCTGGCTGTTGCTACGGCAAGACCGGTTCGACGAATGCGAGCAATTGGCAGCGCAGACAGCAGCGGAGATTGAACCCCGATTGTCTGAGGCGACCACAAATCAACTGGCCGTGTGGGGTGAGCTATGGTTGAGGGTCGCAGCGTCCAGTGTGCGGAACAACCGCCCGGACGTGGCGCAGGAAGCCCGCAGGATGGCAGCGACGGCAGCAAGCGCCATGGGCCGAGAAGACAGCGGATTCCCGAACCACTGGGGCGGATTCGGTCCGGCTACGGTGGAGATGAAGGCCATTGAAGATCTGTCGCTGACTGGGGACATGCGCGGAGTGCTACGGCGTGCCGATGAAGGCCCCGTAAGCGCTAGCGGTCTGCGTAGTCTCGGTGGGGTCACGTCGAACAATTGGAACCGTCACCGGCTGGACGTGGCTAAGGCGTATGTCACGACTGGGGAGCACCATGAAGCCATGTGCGAACTGATGCAGATCCGGCAGCGCGCAGAAGGATGGATCACCCATCAGCCCATGGCGCGGCACATCATGAGTGATCTTCTCGCAACCCGGAAGCGTACCTTGACGCAAGAAATGCGAGAGATGGCCGCTCACCTGGGCGTTGCCGGGTAAGTACCACGCTGCGGGGTAGTTCGGTGACCCATGTGCCTCAACTACCGCTCAGCGCACGTGGATTGGCTGTTTAGGCGCTCGTAACGTCCCCCTTGACGAAGCCGTGAAGGGGGACAAAGCCATGATCACGAGTGACGGCACTCAGGGGCGCCTGTTGCCGTGGACCACTGAGGGCAAGCCTTGCTTCTTGAGCACCAACGGCGATTCAGGAAGTGTGCTGAGCCGACTTGCGGACGACATGGAAGCCGCTCAGTTGTCCATGGGGCGCGAAGTGCTGGAGAGCGCGCGGAAGGTGCTCGCTGACCCGACGTCCCCGAATGCGGCAGTGCGGTACGCGGCTATCAGGTTGGCCGAGTGCCTGAGCGACGCGCTGAGGGTCGCTGAGTCGCGTGGAATGCGCCTGCCCATCCCGGACGACGAAGACGACGAGAACGACGCGCAGAAGCCCGATGAGGCGCTGGGATGACAACAGCGCCGGAACGTCCCCGGGTCGCTCCACGGCGAATAGCGCCCATCCGGAAGCGCTCAGCGGATCAAACCCCGGTTCCCCCGAAGCCACGCGCCGGACGCACGGGCGGGGAGCCTCAATGGTCGCTGTGGAAGTACGGGGACCTTTGCGGAACCTGCGCCGGTCACCGTGAGATTTGGTGTGACGGGTGCTGCGGGTTCGATGGCTGTGCGCTGTGCGGCTGGACGTTCAAACGCCAGTGCCCCACGTGCGTCGGCGGAAACGCAGAACTAATCCGCTGGGGTTAAAGCTCCGGAATGCTGGATGCCGACGTTCAGCGCTCCGGGTGGCGACGCTCCCGACCGGACAAGCCCCGAGAGACAGACGTGTCCCTCTCGCCCCGGTCCGCCCCTTAGCTGGGGTGCCGCAATCCGCATGCGGTGAGAGCTAGCCAACGAGCCCCGTCCGTGTGCTACCCCCGTGGCGCATGGGCGGGGCTTCCATGTCTTCCCCGTAATCCCGAACCACTGAAGCGCCCCGACAGACCGATTAGGCCCGGTCCATCGGGGCTTGCCGAACAGCTTGCATAGGAGCTGAACGACCATGCGCGATGCTATCGCCTGCGCCCTTCTCTGGGTGCTCTCCGTACTGCCATGGACCCGCCGGAGCAACCCCGGACGCCATTCCGCCGCATTCCTCGCTGAGTGCATCGATCCCGTCCCTGTCAGTCCGTGGTCCCAACCGTGGACCGGACCGACCAAAGCGCAGGCTCAAGAGCTGTTCCGGCAGCAAGCCGATACGACCATGGAACTCAACTTGACTCGCCAGCGTCGCCGGGCTGCCGCACTTGCCACCGTGGGCATTGACTACCCCTACACGTACGAGGGTGCCCCGTTCCCCGGCTCTGCGTTCGCCTCAGCGGAGGTGGGCGCATAGACCTTGAGCAGACACCAGACAGCCCCCGTCGTGCGTCGCTGTGACACATGGCGGGGGCTTCCGCATGCCCGCTGACCTGTGGTCTTTCTGAGTTCCCAGGGTGTAGGGTCTACCGGCTTGCGGTCGTAGCGGAACTCCCCGTCGTAGTCGTCCTCGACGATCACACCTCCACGCGCGCGTGCCCAGTCGACCACCGCGGCCCGGCGCGCGGCATCCAGCGGACCGCCGGTCGGGAACTGGTGCGCGGGCGTGAGCAGCACGGCCCGCTCGCGCCCCAACCGCTCGATCCGCGCGCCCTGTTCGTCCAGGGGGAGCGGCACGGTCCGCACACCGGCGGCGACGAGCAGCTCCCGGTGGAATCCCAGCCCGTACGCCTCCACCGCCAGCGGACCGCGCAGCACCCCGCCGCCCCCGCCGCCGTCCTGGCCGAACAGCAGCCGCAGCGCGTGCGCGAAGCCGGAGCAGATCACGATCCGGCCCGGCTCGGTACGTACGCCACGCGCGCGTGCCAGGTATTCGGTCAGCGCCTCCCGCAGCTCGACGCGGCCTGCGGGATCGCCCGGCCCGAACACCTCGTTGGGCGCCTGCTGGAGCGCCCGCCGGTAGGAGGCGAGCCATGCCACGCGCGGGAACGACGACGCGTCCGGGGTGCCCTGCCGCAGGTCGTGCCGTGGTCCACGCGCGCGTGGAGGTGCCTTACGAGGCACCCGCGCGGCGTGTCGCAGCGGCTCGGCCCTCTCCGCGACGCGCGTGCCCGAGCCCTGCCGGGCGGTGAGCCAGCCCTCCGCGACCAGCTCCGCGTACGCGTCGGCCACCGTGTTGCGGGCCACGCCGAGGTCGGCGGCGAGCGAGCGGTACGGCGGCAGCCGGGTACCGGGAGCGAGCCGCCCACCCCGCACGGCCTCACGCAGCGACCGGATCAGCGCGGCCCGTCGCCCGCCGGGGCCGGACAGTTCCAGATGCAGGTCGGCACCGATCCGCTCCGCGTAATTGACCCACGATTCATCCACAAAAATGCACCCTACAGAGGGTCTATCCGGCTCGTAGGTTGATGCACATGACGACGACGCACCTGACGACGAACACGACCGACACCACGACGCCCCTTGCCGCCCCGACCGCCGGCGCCACGACCGTTGACCCCGCCGCCACGATCGCCGAGGCGGAGGCCCGACGGACCCGCCTGGACTTCGCGAAGTCCGCCCCGAAGGTCTTCCGCGCCATCGTCGGCTTCGACGCCGCCGCCCGCGAGGGCCTCGACCCCGCCCTCGTCGAGCTGATCCAGATCCGCGCCTCGCACCTCAACCACTGCGCGTACTGCCTGCACATGCACACGAACGACGCGCGCAAGGCCGGCGAGAGCGAGGACCGGCTGCACCTGGTCGCCGTGTGGCGCGAGGCCCGCCACTTCTTCACCGAGAAGGAGCAGGCGGCCCTCGCCCTCACGGAGGCGGTGACCCTGGTGGCCGACGACGGGGTTCCCGACGAGGTCTACGCCCGCGCCGCGGCCCACTTCGACGAGGCGGAACTGGCTCACGTCCTCGCCCTGATCCTCACGATCAACACGTGGAACCGGGTGGCACTGGCGACGGGCAAGGTGGCGGGGACTGACGAGCGCCGCTAGTCCGCTGGTGGCCTATACGGCCATGGGGCGGTCGTACGGCCCGATCGGCGCGGGCAGTCGTGAACTCCCCGTCAGATGGCGGTCGACGGCCGCCGCCACCGCCCGCCCCTCGGCGATGGCCCACACGATCAGTGACTGACCGCGCGCGGCGTCCCCGGCGGCGAACACGCCGGGGACGTTCGTCGCGAAGCGGGCGTCCCGAGTGAGCGTCCCGCGGGGCTCCAGCTCCAGTCCCAGCTGGTCGATGAGCCCGTCCTCCTTGTCTGGGCCCGAGAAGCCGAGGGCGAGCAGCACGAGGTCGGCGGGCAGCGTCCGCCCGGTGTCCGGCACGGGCCGTCGCTGCGCGTCCACCTCGACGAGGTGCAGCGACCGTACGTGCCCGTCGGCGTCCCCGGTGAAGCGGAGCGTGGACGCCGCGAACAGCCGGGCGTCGGCGTTCGCCGCCGGGGCCGTCCGCAGCTCGCCGGCCTCCTCGTGCGCGGCCGACAGCCGGTAGATCTTCGGGTACGTCGGCCAGGGATCGACGTCCTCGTCCCGCTCGCCACCCGGCTGCGCGTAGATGTCCAACTGCGTCACGGACGCGGCGCCTTCCCGTACCGCCGTGCCCAGACAGTCGGCCCCGGTGTCACCGCCGCCGACGATGACGACGTGCTTCCCGGCGGCGGACAGCGGCGAGACCGCCAGGTCCCCCTCGCACACCCGGTTGGCCAGCGGCAGGTACTCCATCGCCTGGTGGATGCCGGTCAACTCCCGCCCCGATACGTCCAGTTCACGCCACGCCGTAGCTCCGGTGGCGATCACGACGGCGTCGTAGCGCGAACGCAGCTCGGCGGCACCGATGTCCCGCCCGACCGCGGTCGACGTCCGGAACTTGGTGCCCTCGGCCCGCATCTGCTCGATCCGCCGCTCCAGATGGTGCTTCTCCATCTTGAACTCGGGGATCCCGTACCGCATCAGCCCGCCGAGCCGGTCGTCCTTCTCGTACACGGCGACCGTGTGCCCCGCGCGGGTCAACTGCTGTGCTGCCGCAAGCCCGGTGGGCCCCGATCCGATCACCGCGACCGTCCGCCCGGACAGCCGATCCGGCGGCCGTGGCGGCGTGAACCCGAGTTCCCACGCTCGGTCGGCGATGGCGACCTCGACGTTCTTGATGGTCACCGCGGGCTGGTTGATGGCCAGCACACACCCCGACTCGCAGGGTGCCGGGCACAACCGGCCGGTGTACTCGGGGAAGTTGTTGGTGGCGTGCAACCGGTCGGCGGCCGCACGCCAGTCCTCCCGGGACACCAGGTCGTTCCACTCGGGGATCAGGTTGCCGAGCGGACAGGCCTCGTGGCAGAAGGGGATGCCGCAGTCCATGCAACGGTCGGCCTGCTTGCTGATGATCGGCAGCAGCGCCCCGGGGACGTACACCTCGTCCCAGTCCCGGACCCGCTCCTCGACCGGCCTGCGCGGCCAGTCCTGGCGAGGCGTGGTCATGAATCCCTTGGGATCGGCCATGGGCGTCTTCCTTGCTTACGCGTGCGACGCTTGCGCGTCCGACGTGGCCGTGCGTCATCGGGCGGCACTCTTGCGAACTCCTTCCGGCCACGATACGTCCCGTCGGTCACTCGCGCAGAGCGTCGGACAGCGCTTTCTCAGCGGCCCGATTCCGTTAGGTGAGGGCCAGGAGGTACGTCACCGCCGCGGCGGCCGAGGCGACCGTGCGGACGTGGTTCCACAGCGTCCACTCGCGCACGTACGTCGGCCAATAGGCGGCCGCCTCCCGGGTGCCCGGATCCAGCCTCGCCAGCGCGTCGTTGCGCGGCACGTTCGCCATCATGGTGAGCCCGAACACGCCGAACAGGTACAGCCCGCTGCCGACCAGCAGCTCCACCGTCCCCTCGTCCGGCCACAGCACGAACGTCACCACCGCGATCACCGCGCTCAGCACCGCCTGCCCGGCGAACACGAGCATGAACGCCGGCCGCACCGCGCTCACATTGATCGCGTTCATCGCGGCGACGCCCTGCGCGGGCGGCAACGCGGCGAGCCCCTGCATCACGAAGGTCGAGAAGCCGCAGAAGACCCCGGCCACCAGCCCGGTCCCCAGCACACCCAGCACGGTCAGCACAAAATACGGTCCCTCGATCATCCCGACACCCACTCCCGCATCCGGCCGAGCTCCCACCCGGCTCCACCGTCACCCCAAGTGAATCCCCGCCCAGCCCTTCGAACCATGCCCGAACCGCGCGGGGGCATACGTGAGCGTCCAGGTCGGCCGGGGTGAGGGGCGGGGCCCCGGGACGGGGACGGGGGACGCGTGACGTCGAGGCGAGTGCGGGTGGTGCGTGCGAACGCCGGGTGCGAACGCCGCGTGCCGGTTCGCTTGCTCGGTGCCTCACCTCACCATGAGGGTGCGGCCCGGCAGGTCGGCAGCTCGGTAGCCCGGTGGCGTCGAACAACCGCCCTCAGCCGGCCTCCGCTTCCGCCCCCTCCGCCCGCCATCCCCGCAGCACCGTCTCCACCCCGGCCGAGATCCGCCGTCGCGCCTCGTGCCGTGCCACCCCGCTCATCAGCAACTGGTCGTATCGCGTGTCCACATGCCGTACGGAGGCCACGACCGCCGAGATCACCGCCCCCTCGGACAGCGCCCGCCCCGCCGCGCTCCGCCCCACCCGTCCGCTGCCCCGCACCGAGGCATGCTCGGCGATCGCCCGTGCCCGGTCCGCCGGGCACCCGGGGAAGAGCCGCCGTATCTCCGCCGCGAAGGCATCGGCGAACCGCATGTCCTGAGCCGCCCGCCGCGCCGCGTCCCGCACCCGGCGCCGCCGGCGCACCTCCGCGTCCACGAGGCACCGCGCCTCGGCCCGGGAGAGCCCCGCCTCCTCGACGAGGACGCCCTGCCGCTCGTAACGGCCCCTGCGTCGGTTGAACCGCACGACCACCGCCGACAACGCGCTCTCCTCCCGCGACCGGCGCGTCAGCGCCGTGTCGCCGCGCGGCAGGAACACCAGGTGCCCGAGATCCGCGCAGTCGAGGCACCGCGGCGCACCGTCCTCCAGCACGAGCAGCGACAACGGCCCGCCGCAGCACTCGGCGCAGTGCCGTCGCCGCAGCGGCTGGATGACGAGAAGTCCGGTCCGGAGCGGGGGAGTTGCGAGCGACGCCATACGGGGTTCATTCCCGCTGCCGACATGCCCGAACTCCGCCTTCCGGCCTCTGGGCCAACCCGCCCGCACCGCCGGCAGCGACCACCGAGACCCTGCGCGCGATGGAACGCGACGGCCTCCTCACCCGCACCGCGTACGACGAGAACCCGCCCGCGTCGAATACGCCCTCACCCCTCTCGGCCGCACCCTGATGCCCCTTCCCCCTCCTCGAAGCCGCCCGCGCCTGGAGCGAAACCCACCTTCCCGATCTGCTCGCCGCCCGCCGTGCCCACGAGCGGAACGCGGCTTGACCCGGGCCTGACGCATCATGGGCCGTGTGCGACTCGAAGCGATCACCTGGGACCGGCTCGGCGACCTCCTTGCCGAGCGACTGCTCGACCTGAAGCCGGCCGACGGCAGCCCCTGGCCGCGCATCGCCTTCGACGGCGCCCCGGCCGCCCGCCCGGGCGACCTCGCCGACCGGGTCTCCGAGGCCCTGCGCATACGCGGCCGCCCCTCGCTGGTCGTCGGCACGGACGGCTTCCTGCGCGCCGCCTCGCTCCGACTCGAGTACGGCCATCAGGACGTGGAGGCCTACTACGACGGCTGGTTCGACACCGGTTCCCTCTGGCGCGAGGTCTTCGGCCCCCTCGAACCCGGCGGCGACGGCCGCGTCCTGCCCGACCTCTGGGACCCCACCACCGACCGCGCCACCCGCAGCCCCTACGTCCAACTCCCGCCCGGCGGCTTCCTGTTGCTGCACGGCCCTCTCCTGCTGCGCCACTGGTTCCCCTTCGACCTGACCGTCCACGTCCTCCTCTCACCCGGCGCCCTGCGCCGCCGCACCCCCGAGGCCGAGCACTGGACCCTCCCCGCCTTCGAACGCTACGAGGACGAGACCGACCCGGCCGGCACGGCCGACGTCCTGGTACGCGCCGACGATCCCCGCCACCCGGCGTGGAACGGCTGATCCGAACCGGCGTCCGAGTGATCCGCCAAACCGCTGTACCTCGGTCGAGGTCCGCGGCACCGCCGAGATCCTCCCCGAGAAGAGCCCGACAAGAGCCCGACAAGGCCAAGCGGCTCCCGGACGGCCACTCGCACAAGTACCTCGGCCTCGACCCGCCGGGGGAGAAGGGGCGACGAGGTCCGCATGATCATCCACGTCGGCCCGCGGAAGATCGTGGGCTTCTCGGCGTGATCCGCCGGACAGGCTCCGAGCCCGGGGTGCGTGCGTACGGCCGCGCGGCGAGAATGTAGGGCGCCGGGACTTGCGGTGCTCTTCCTCGCGCCGCGCCGGCCGCCCGGCACCGGGAGGCACTTATGACCACCGCCGGAGACATCATGCACCGGGGCGCCCAGTGGATCCCCGCCCACGAGACCCTGGACCGCGCCGCCCAGCTGATGCGCGAGCTCAACGTCGGAGCCCTGCCCATCAGTGACGAGAACGAGCGGCTCTGCGGCATTCTCACCGACCGCGACATCGTCGTCGGCTGTGTGGCCCTGGGCCACGACCCGGCCAAGGTCACCGCGGGCGAGATGGCCCACGGCACCCCCCGCTGGATCGACGCGAACGCCGATGTCAGCGAGGTGCTCCACGAGATGCAGGAACACCAGATCCGCCGGCTCCCCGTCATCGAGAACAAGCGCCTGGTCGGCATGATCAGCGAGGCAGACCTGGCCCAGCACCTGCCGGAGGACCAGATCGGGACCTGGGCCGAGAGCGTCTACGCCAGGACCCCGGGCCGCCACTGACCCCGTCGAACCCGGCGGCCTCGGACCTCAGAGCCAGCCGTTGCGCCGGAAGCCGCGGTGCAGCGCCAGACACGCGACGGATATCACCGCGATCACCATGCCGTAGCCGTACCGCCAGTGCAGCTCCGGCATGTGGTCGAAGTTCATGCCGTACACCCCGCAGACCATCGTCGGTACCGCCACTATCGCGGCCCACGCCGTGATCTTCCGCATGTCCTCGTTCTGAGCGACCGTCACCTGCGCGAGGTGCGCCTGCAGAATCGAGTTGAGCAGCTCGTCGAACGCGGCGAGCTGTTCCTTGGCCCGCAGCAGATGGTCGGAGACGTCACGGAAGTAGGCCTGTATCTCCGGATCGACCACCCGGATCGGCCGGGTGGCGAGTTCCTCGAGCGGTCGGCCGAGCGGGACCAGGGCTCGCTTCAGCTCCAGGAGTTCACGCTTGAGCTGGTAGATGCGTCCCGCGTCGACCCGCGCGCCGTTGTCAGCGAACACGGCCATCTCGACCAGGTCGATGTCCGCCTGCACGGCGTCGGTGACGTTCAGATAGTCGTCGACCACATGGTCCGCGATCGCGTGCAGCACCGCGGCCGGTCCCTTGGCCAGTTGCTGGGGAGCGGCCTCCAGCTCCTCGCGCAGCGGGCCCAGTGAGCCGTGCCGCCCGTGTCGTACCGTGATCACGAAGTCGTGGCCGACGAACACCATGATCTCGCCGGTGTTGACCACCTCACTGGTTGCCGTGAGTTCCTCGTGCTCGACGTAGCAGACCGTCTTGAACACCGCGAACAGCGTCTCGCCGTAGTGCTCCAGTTTCGGACGCTGGTGGGCCTCGACCGCGTCCTCGACCGCCAGCGGATGCAGGTCGAAGAGCTCAGCGATCCCCGAGAACTCCTGGTCGGTCGGCTCATGGAGGCCGAGCCAGACGAAGCCGTCGCGGTTCTTGCGCACCCGTTCCACGGAGTCGACCAGGTCGACACCGGCCGGGAGCCGGACGCCGTCGCGGTACGTCACGCAGTTCACCACCGAGGAGCCCAGCGGGGACCGGGCCGGGTGGCTCAGGTCGACGCGCGGGCGCCGCCGTGCCAGCCGTGCCACCTTGCGGAGGCCGCCGACCCTGCTGAGGCTCGTGACCTTCCGCAGATTCCCTGCCATGGACATCTGGATCTCCTTGCGTGGATCTCCCTCGCGCCGCGTTTCCGCGCCCTGGCGAGCCAGTTTGCCAGTTCGCGGTGAGAGTCGTGCAAGCCTGTGGGAACAGGCCGTTCCGCTTTGTTCCCGGCTGTGGACAACGGATGCCGCTGTGGACAACGGATGCGGCCGTGGACGCGGGGATCCGCCGGGCGGGAGTGCGCCATCTCGTCGTAGGCGCCGCGTCAACCGCTCCGGACAAGGGAGACAACTGGGATGATCGCGGCATGACGCGAAGTGACGGGTATCTCCTCGACAACCGGCGGACCGAGGCGGCGGAGCGTTTCGACGCCTTCGCCACCCTCTTCGACCCCACGACGTTCCGGCACCTCGAACGGTTCGGCGTCGGACCCGGCTGGCGCTGCTGGGAGGTCGGTGCCGGCGGAACCTCCGTGGTGTCCTGGCTGGCCAAGAAGGTCGGCCCGACCGGACGGGTCGTCGCGACCGACATCGAGACCTCGCGCCTCGCCGCGGCCGCCCGCCCGCCGGTCCAGGTACGCGTCCACGACGTGGCCGCCCAGGAGCCGCCCGGGGACGGCTTCGACCTGGTCCACGCCCGGCTCGTACTCGTTCATGTGCCAGACCGGGAAAGGGCGTTGCGATCGATGGTCAAGGCCCTGCGGCCCGGCGGACGGATCCTGGTCGAGGACGCCGATCCCGCCCTGCAGCCCCTGCTCTGTCCCGACGACCACGGCCCCGAACAGCAGCTGGCCAACCGGCTGCGGCAGGGCTTCCGTCAACTGCTCGCCGACCGCGGCGCCGACCTCGCCTACGGCCGCAGGCTGCCGCGCCTGCTCCGCGAGGCCGGCCTGCGCCGGGTGGAGGCCGACGCGTACTTCCCGGTCACCTCGCCCGCCTGCGCCGCCCTGGAATCCGCCACGATCCGCCAGATCCGCGACCAGCTCGTCACCGCGGGCCTCGCCACGGACCAGGACATCGACCGCCACCTCGCGAACGTCGCCTCCGGCGGCATGGACCTCGCCACGGCACCCATGATCTCGGCGTGGGGACGTAAGGCGTAAGTCATGGGACGAGAGGGGGAGTTGACGCGGGCGCCCGGCGCGGCGGTAGGGGCCCGCCTGGGCAGCACGGCGATCCGACACCGCCGGCCGCCGTCAGCCGCTCACCCCGGGTCGACCCGGGGCCGACCCCCCTGTCAGCGCTCCACCGGCGGTCGGCCCCCCACCCGCTCCACCGCCGCCGCCCCCGCCCGGCACCCTTCCGCCGCCGCGGCCACGGGACCGGTGCCCGTGAGGAGGGCGGCGAGGAAGGCGCCCGTGAAGGCGTCGCCGGCTCCGGTGGTGTCACGGGGAGTGGCGGGTACCGCGGGGACGTGGGCGACCACGGTGCCGGAGCGGGCGACCAGCGCGCCCTCCGCGCCCTGCTTGGCGACCACCAGCGGGACGTGGCGGCTCAGCTTGGCCGCCGCGTCCGCCGCGTCCGCCGCGTCCGCCGCGTCCGCCGCATCGGGCAACCCCGTGAGCAGGCAGGCCTCGTCACGGCTGGGCAGAAGAATGTCCACGCCCTCGACGAGCGCCAGGAAACGGTCGACGCCCAGCTCCACGAGGAAACCGGCCGACGCCGGGTCCATGCTCACCGGCACTCCACGCGCGCGTGCCGCCGCCAGCGCGACCGCCACCAGCGCGCGGCTCGGCTCGGAGAACAGCAGGTAGCCCGACAGATGCAGCCGCGCGACCCCGTCGAGCAGCGCGTCCGACCAGTCCTCGGGCGCGAACCGCAGCGCCGCGCCGCTGTCCGTGAGGAACGTCCGCTCGGCAGCCGCACCCGTGTCGACGAGGCAGATCACCGTCCCGGTCGGCGCCTCGGGGTCGACGACCAGCCGGGGCCGTACGCCGCACGCGACCAGCTCCCGCTCGTGCCAGGCAGCCGAGTCCGAGCCCACCCGTCCGAGCAACCGCACCTCCGTGCCACTCCGTTGAGCGGCCCAGCAGGCCACATTGGCGCCCGCGCCGCCAGGCACCATCCGGATGGTCGCCGCCGTGTCCGTACCCGCCGCGAGCGGCCCCCGGTGCCGGGCCACGACGTCCGTGATGACGTCCCCGACGACCAGCAGCGCGCCGTCCGGGCGCACTCCGCCGTGCCGGTGCTCCGCCTCGGCGGCCGCACCGAGCCCAGGCCGTGGGGGCGTCACGCCCCGGCCCAGGCCGCCGCGATCCGCGCCGCCAGCCGTACGTTGCCGCGGACCGCCGCGAGATTGGCGGTCAGCGAGGCGCCGTCGGTGTGCTGCACCAGGTAGTTCAGCAGGAACGGCGTGACGCCCTGCCCCGTGACCCCCGCCTCCCCGCACGCGTACAGCGCGTCGGCGAGCACGCGCGCGTGCAGCTCGGGATCCAGCTGCTTCTCCTCGGGCACGGGGTTGGCGACGATCAGCGCCGACTCGGGCCCGCCGACCGCGTCCTGCGCCCGCATGACGTCCGCCACCTGCCCGGGGCTGTCCAGCGTCCAGTCCACGGGGTGTCCCGAGTCGGACAGGTAGAAGCCGGGGAAGCGATCCGTGCCGTAGCCGGCCACCGCGACGCCCAGCGTCTCCAGCCGCTGCAGGGTCGCCGGCACGTCCAGGATCGACTTCACGCCCGCGCACACCACGGTGATCCGGGTCCGGGCCAGCAGACCGATGTCGGCCGACTCGTCCTGCGTCACCGTCCACTCCCGGTGCACCCCGCCGAGCCCACCTGTGGCGAACACGCGTACCCCTGCGAGGGCCGCCAGCAGCGCGGTCGCCGACACCGTGGTCGCCCCGCTCGCCCCGGAGGCCACCGCGAGCGGCAGGTCGCGGTGGCCCAGCTTGCGGATCCCGTCCTCGTTCGCGACCCGCTCCAACTGCTGCTTGTCCAGGCCGACATGGAGCCGCCCGTCCAGCACGGCGATCGTCGCGGGCACGGCACCCTCCTGCCGTACGACGTCCTCCAGCTCCAGCCCCACCTGCAGATTGCGCGGGCGCGGCAGCCCGTGCGCGATGATCGTGGACTCCAGGGCCACCACGGGTCGACGCGCGTCGATCGCCTCGCGCACTTCCTCGGACACCACCAGCACCACGGGCCTGCCTCCTGTCGGTTCGGTCTTCCCTCATGTCTGGCGGGCCGCACGGCCGGTCAAACACTTGCGGCCTGTGGGGGAGGACACCAGCCTGGGGTGCATGACGGACAACACGACACGTCTCGATCATGTCGTTCTCTGGGTGCGGGACCCGGTGGCGGCGGCCGACTTCTACGAGAAGGCACTCGGCATGGCCCCCCTGAGGCTCACCGAATTCGCCGCGGGGACGGAGCCCTTTCCCTCCGTACGGCTCAACGACGAGACCATCTTCGACCTCATGCCGCTCTCCATGGCGGAGCGCATGAAGATGCTGCCCGGCTCCGCCGACAGCGCGGGCCACCCGGTCAACCACGTCTGCCTGGCCCTGCCCGGCGACGACTTCGAGACACTGCGCGCCCGCCTGGAGGAACGGTCGGTTCCCGTCTCGGACTTCTCGTACGACTCCTTCGGCGCCCGTGGAATGGCCCGGCGGAGCTTCTACTTCCGCGACCCGGACGGGAACGTCTTCGAGGCGCGGCACTACGACTAGCGTGCACGGGGGCCACGCGCGCGTGGCCGTGGCCCCCCTGAGCGACGTCAGACCGGCCGTACGCCGTCCAGCGCGCCGTGCGGATTCAGCACGTACTTGCGGCTCGCGCCCTGGTCGAACTCGGCGTAGCCGCGCGGGGCGTCCTCCATCCCGATGACGGTCGCGTTGACGGCCTTGGCGATGTGCACGCGGCCGTGCAGGATCGCCATCATCAGGCTCCGGTTGTACGTCATCACCGGGCACTGTCCGGTGGTGAAGCGGTGGCTCTTGGCCCAGCCGAGCCCCAACCGCACCTTCAACGTGCCGCTCCTCGCGTCCTCGTCGACGCCTCCCGGGTCGTCCGTGACGTACAACCCGGGGATGCCCAGGGCGCCACCCGCGCGCGTGAGGCCCATCAGCGAGTTCAGGACGGTCGCGGGCGCCTCAGGGGCGTCCTTGCCGTGGGCCCGTGCCTCGAAGCCGACCGCGTCGACCGCGGCATCCACCTCGGGCTCTCCGAGGATCTCGGCGATCTGCTCCTCCACGCTTCCGCGCGACACGTCGACGGTCTCGCAGCCGAAGCTGCGCGCCTGGGCGAGACGCTCGGCGTTGAGGTCACCCACGATGACCACGGCGGCGCCCAGGAGCTGCGCCGACGCGGCAGCGGCCAGGCCGACCGGTCCGGCCCCGGCGACGTACACCGTCGAGCCGACGCCCGCGCCGGCGGTGACCGCGCCGTGGAAGCCGGTCGGGAAGATGTCCGACAGCATGGTCAGGTCGAGCAGCTTCTCGCGCGCCTCGTCCCGGTCGGGGAACTTCAGCAGGTTGAAGTCCGCGTACGGGATCAGCGCGTACTCGGCCTGACCGCCGACCCAGCCGCCCATGTCGACATAGCCATAAGCCGCCCCCGGACGGGCGGGGTTGACGTTCAGACAGATGCCGGTCTTGCGTTCCTTGCAGTTGCGGCAGCGCCCGCAGGCGATGTTGAACGGTACGGAGACGATGTCGCGGACCTCGATGAACTCGACGTCCGGCCCCCGTTCGACGACCTCTCCGGTGATCTCGTGTCCGAGGACCAGCCCCTCCGGCGCGGTCGTCCGCCCGCGCACCATGTGCTGGTCGCTTCCGCAGATGTTGCTGGCGAGCACCTTGAGGATCACCCCGTGTCGGCACTTTCGACCGACGTTCTCGGTGGCGACTCCCGGCCCGTCCTGGAGTTCCAGCGTCGGGTGGTCGATGGTCCTTACTTCCACCGCGCCCGGCTTGAGATATGCGACTGCCCTGTTTCCGCTCATGCGTGATCGCCGTCCCTTCGGCTCCGCGTCTTGCGGATGCCAGTCGGATGCCAGCGGCTGTGCGCATGGCGGAGTCTGCTACCGCCTCGGCCTTCCGGCCAGCCGTCGCGCGCGGGCCGTGCCGCCCGACTGCTCAGAACAGCGGTTCGGGCAGCACGCCCTCCAGTGCCAGCAGCTTCCGCTTGGTCTCCAGGCCGCCCCCGAACCCGCCGATACCGCCGTCGCTCTCCACGACCCGGTGACAGGGCACGACGACCGGCAGCGGATTGGAGCCCATCGCCACGCCCACCGCCTGGGCAGCGCCCGGCTGACCCACGCGCCCGGCCAGATCGCCGTACCCGACCACCTTGCCGAACGGGACGCCGGAGGCCAGCTCGCGCAGCACCTGCCGGTTGAAGCCCGAGATCAGCGACCAGTCCAGCGGCAGCTCGAAGTCGTGTCGCTCACCCGCGAAGTACGCCTCCACCTGGCGTATCGCCTCCGCCAGCAGCGGGGAGCCGGGCGCCTCGACGGGCTCGCCGCCCAGCCGGGACGCGAGCCGGTCCAGCGCCTTGTCGCGCACCGCGTCCGTGGCGTGGAACACCACGTTGACCAGACCCTCGCGGGTCGCGGCCAGCAGCAGCGGACCGATGTCGGTGGCGACGACGGACCACACGACCTGCTGCTCGTCCTGCCCATGGCTGTTCATGCGACCCACCGTACGACCCGCCACTGACAACGCCCGGGGAAGTGGCCGGGGATCCGAGGCCCTCGGCCGGCCGGGGTTCAGAACCCGCGCAGCGCGGCGCGCACCACGTCCGGCTTGTTGGTGATGACCCCGTCGACGCCGTACCCGGCGACCAGACGGGCCGTGGCCGCGGTGTCCACGGTCCAGGTGAAGACCTCCAGCGGCCTGCCATGCGGACCTGTGAAGGCGTGGACGGCGGAGACGTATCCCTTGGAGAGAGAGCCGTACGAGGGGTTGATCTGGTCGGCGAAGGCCGCGTACCCGGACAGGTCCGCCACCGGCGGCGTACCGAGGAAGCCGGTCTTGACGCCGGGCTTCAGTTCGTGGACCGCGCGCACGCTGGCGGCATTGAAGCTCTGCACGATCAGCCGACCCGCGAGGTGTTGCCGGTCGAGCCAGCCCTCGTTGCCGAGGACCTTGAGGGTCTGGCCCTCGATGCCCGGGTACAGGTCCGGGTTCTTGATCTCCAGGAGCACCTTCTGGTGGTGGACCTCGACGCGGCGCACGTACTGCTTGAGCGTGGGCACGCGCGCGTCCGCGTACGCGTGGCCGAACCAGCTCCCCGCGTCGAGCCGCGCGATCTCGGCGGAGGTGAAGTCCCGCACCTTCCATGGCGCCCGGTCGGGGAAGACCTCCTCGACGTCGGTGGTGCGCCGCAGATTGTCGTCGTGAAGGATGACGAGCTCGCCGTCCTTGGTGCGCTGGACGTCGTTCTCGACCCAGTCGATGCCCAGCTCGGCCGCCTTGTCGACGGCTGCCAGGGTGTTCTCGGGCGCGTAGGCGGAGGCGCCCCGATGGGCGATGACCGTGGGCTGCTTGCCGTCCTCGTCGGCCCGGACGTCGGAAGGGGGAAGCAGGAAGGCGGCGGTTCCCAGGAGTGCGGTGGTCGTGGCGGCAAGTGCGCGCGCGTGCATGCGTACTCCTCGCGTCGAGCGATCACGGACAGCACAACTGTGACAGCAGAGGGTCAACAGCAGGCGGGTGCAGAATGGCCACAAGTTGAATGAGGTTGTCCCGAGTCCGCTCACTGATGCCGCACAACTGGGGCAAGGCCGTGTTTCTTTGCCGGAAAATCGTTCGACCATTCCGGTGGGAGTCATACTCTCTGCGTCAACCCTGACCGCTCGGGCGGTCCTGGGAAGGGGCGCACATCAGGGAATTCCGGGAAGCAAGAGGGCGGAAGGGTAGCCGCGCATGCAAGGCACGGTCGACGGATTCAGCTACGGACTCGTCACACCGCTGGTGGCCTACCTCATGGCCTGCCTGGGCGGGGCCCTCGGCCTGCGCTGCACCACCAGATCCATGCTGGTCAGCAACTCCTGGCGGCCCGGCTGGCTCGCCCTCGGCGCGGCCGCGATCGGTTCGGGCATCTGGACCATGCACTTCATCGCGATGATGGGCTTCAAGGTCGAGCAGGCACCGATCCACTACGACCGGGCGATGACGTTCGCGAGTCTGGGCGTCGCCATCGTCATGGTGGGCATCGGGATCTTCATCGTCGGCTACCGGGGGGCTAAGGGAACGGCCCTGATGACCGGTGGTGCCATCACCGGCCTGGGCATCGCCTCGATGCACTACCTGGGCATGGCCGGCATGCGTCTCAACGGCAAGCTGGAGTACAACACCCTCACCGTGGCCGCCTCCGTCGTCATAGCCGTCGTCGCCGCCACCGTCGCCCTGTGGGCCGCCGGACAGGTGCGGGGCTTCCTGTGGAGCGTGGGCGCGAGCCTCGTCATGGGGCTCGCCGTGACCGGTATGCACTACACGGGCATGGCCGCCCTCAGTGTCCATCTGCACAGGTCCACGGCCCCCACCGGGGGCGACTCGGCAGCCTCCCTGCTGGCGCCCATGATGATCGGCCCGCTCGCCTTCCTGCTCCTCGCGGCAGTCGTCGTGATGTTCGACCCGTTGATGGTCATGGGGAAGCCGGTCTGGACCCCGGTCGAGAACAAGCCGGGTGTCCCCGCTCGGGAGCTGGTCTCCCACCCCGCCGCCCGCCGCCCCTCCCTCCGCACCCGCCGGAATCCGGCCCACCGGGACTCCCGCACCCCGCAGAACCGCTGATCCGCCCCTGGCCACCGGGGCCTCGCACCCTGCAAAACCGCTGATCGGGCCCCGTTGTCAGTGGGGGGTCGTACGGTTGATGGCATGCGGCCCGTTTCCCACATCGAACGCACGGTGGCGCCCTTCGAGGTCGTCAGCCCGTACCAGCCCAGCGGCGACCAGCCCGCGGCCATCGCCGAGCTCGCCCGGCGCATCGAGGCCGGTGAGAAGGACGTCGTTCTGCTCGGCGCGACCGGCACCGGCAAGTCCGCCACCACCGCGTGGATGATCGAGAAGCTCCAGCGCCCCACCCTCGTGATGGCGCCGAACAAGACGCTGGCCGCCCAGCTGGCCAACGAGTTCCGGGAGCTGCTGCCGAACAACGCCGTCGAGTACTTCGTCTCGTACTACGACTACTACCAGCCCGAGGCGTACGTCCCGCAGTCGGACACCTACATCGAGAAGGACTCCTCGGTCAACGAGGAGGTCGAGCGACTGCGCCACTCCGCGACCAACTCGCTCCTCACCCGCCGCGACGTCGTCGTGGTCGCCTCGGTCTCCTGCATCTACGGCCTCGGTACTCCGCAGGAGTACGTGGACCGCATGGTCCCCCTCAAGGTCGGCGAGGAGATCGACCGCGACCAGCTGCTGCGCCGCTTCGTGGACATCCAGTACACGCGCAACGACATGGCGTTCACCCGCGGCACCTTCCGCGTCCGCGGCGACACCATCGAGATCTTCCCGGTCTACGAGGAGCTCGCCGTCCGCATCGAGATGTTCGGCGACGAGATCGAGGCACTGTCCACCCTCCACCCGCTCACCGGCGAGATCATCAGCGACGACGAGCAGCTGTACGTCTTCCCGGCCTCCCACTACATCGCGGGCCCCGAGCGCCTGGAGCGGGCCGTCAACGACATCGAGAAGGAGCTCGGCGAGCGCCTGGCCGAACTGGAGAAGCAGGGCAAGCTCCTGGAGGCCCAGCGGCTGCGCATGCGCACGACGTACGACCTCGAGATGCTCCGCCAGATCGGCTCCTGCTCCGGAGTCGAGAACTACTCGATGCACTTCGACGGCCGCGAGCCCGGCTCCCCGCCGAACACCCTGCTGGACTACTTCCCGGACGACTTCCTGCTCGTCATCGACGAGTCCCATGTCACCGTCCCGCAGATCGGCGCCATGTACGAGGGCGACGCCGCCCGCAAGCGCACCCTCGTCGACCACGGCTTCCGGCTGCCCTCCGCGCTGGACAACCGCCCGCTGAAGTGGGAGGAGTTCCAGAAGCGCATCGGCCAGACCGTCTACCTGTCCGCGACCCCGGGCAAGTACGAGCTCTCGCGCGGCGACGGCGCCGTCGAACAGATCATCCGCCCCACCGGTCTGATCGACCCCGAGGTCATCGTCAAGCCCACCGAGGGCCAGATCGACGACCTGGTGCACGAGATCCGCAAGCGCACCGAGAAGGACGAGCGCGTCCTGGTCACCACCCTCACCAAGAAGATGTCCGAGGACCTCACCGACTACTTCCTGGAGCTCGGCATCCAGGTGCGCTACCTGCACAGCGACGTCGACACCCTGCGCCGGGTCGAGCTGCTGCGCGAGCTGCGGTCCGGCGAGTTCGACGTCCTGGTCGGCATCAACCTCCTCCGCGAGGGCCTCGACCTGCCCGAGGTGTCCCTGGTGGCGATCCTCGACGCCGACAAGGAGGGCTTCCTGCGCTCGGGCACCTCCCTCATCCAGACCATCGGCCGCGCGGCGCGCAATGTCTCCGGCCAGGTCCACATGTACGCCGACAAGATCACCCCGGCGATGGAGAAGGCCATCGAGGAGACCAACCGCCGCCGGGAGAAGCAGGTCGCGTACAACACGGAGCGGGGCATCGACCCCCAGCCGCTCCGCAAGAAGATCAACGACATCGTCGCGCAGATCGCCCGCGAGGACGTCGACACCGAGCAGCTGCTCGGTTCCGGCTACCGCAAGTTGAAGGAGGGCAAGGGTGCCAAGGCTCCCGTGCCCGCCCTCGGCAGCAAGGCGGCCAAGGCCGTCAAGGGCAAGACCAAGGAGACGGTGCCGACCGACCGCCCCGCGGCCGAGCTCGCCGAGCAGATCGAGGAGATGACCGAGCGGATGCGCGCAGCCGCCGCCGACCTCCAGTTCGAGATCGCGGCCCGACTGCGCGACGAGGTCTCCGAAATGAAGAAGGAACTCCGCCAGATGAAGGAGGCCGGACTGGCCTGACGCCCGCGCATACGCGCTGTGTTGCAAGACCGACACAAAGGGCGGACCGGGGTACGGCACTGTCAGTGGCCGTGCGTAGGGTTCTGGTCATCCGCGGATCCCGCGGCAACAGGGGAAATACGAGAGGGGACCAGCCCGTGGTGGACGTATCCAAGGGCGGCGCGCCCGGCGGCGGCGTCAATCTGACCAAGGGTCAGGCCATCAGTCTGCAGAAGCGTGACGGCGGCACGCTGACGGCGGTGCGCATGGGTCTCGGCTGGCAGGCGGCCCCCCGGCGCGGCCTGTTCGGCTCGCGCACCCGGGAGGTCGACCTCGATGCCTCGGCCGTACTGTTCGCGGACAAGCAGCCGGTCGACGTCGTCTTCTTCCGCCACCTGGTGAGCGACGACGGCTCGGTGCGCCACACCGGCGACAACCTGGTCGGCGGCGTGGGCCAGGGCGGCGACGACGAGTCGATCCTCGTCGACCTGGGGCGGGTGCCGGTCCACATCGACCAGATCGTCTTCACCGTGAACTCCTTCACGGGCCAGACCTTCCAGGAGGTGCAGAACGCGTTCTGCCGCCTGGTCGACGAGACCAACGGCCAGGAACTCGCCCGCTACACACTCGCGGGCGGCGGCGCGTACACGGCTCAGATCATGGCCAAGGTGCACCGCACGGGCCCGGGCTGGACGATGACGGCCCTCGGCACTCCGGCCAACGGTCGCACCTTCCAGGACCTGATGCCGGCGATCCTGCCGCACCTGTAGGACAGCGCGGCGGGCAGCACGCGACACATCGACACAGGGGGAGAAGGCGATGACGGCCGAGCTGGTGCGAGGGCAGAATCACCCGCTCTCCCAGGCCCGTCTCGAGGTTCGGATCGCGGCCGGCACGCCGATCGTGGTGGGGGCCACGCTCGGCGACGAGCACGGCAAGGTGCCCGGCGTCGAGTGGGTCGCTCACCCGGGCGCCCCCACGCTGCCGGGGCTCGAGGTCTCCCGTCAGGCGGCCGCCGACCACCGCCTCGCGGTCGACCTCGGCGCCGTTCCGGAGGCCGTGCACCGGGTCGATGTGCTGCTCGCCCTGCCCGCGGCGGGCGGGGGAGGACCGGCGAGCTTCGGCGCCGTCGCCGCCCCGTTCGTCGCGGTCACCGACCTCGACGGCACCGAGCTCGCCAGCTACACGATCACCGGTCTGGACGCCGAGTCGGCCGTCGTCGCCCTGGAGTTCTACCGCCGCCAGGGCGCCTGGAAGGTGCGTGCGGTCGGCCAGGGGTACGGGGGCGGACTCGCCGAGCTCCTCACCGACCAGGGCCTGCCCGAGGCCCATCACCTGGCGACCAGCATCAACGAGGCGGTGGCCCAGGGCCTGGCCCGCTCGCTCCCGGCCCCGTCACGCCCCACCGACCCCGACCGCTCCCGCCGACCGGCCGCACCGGCCCTCGGCGGCGACCAGGGCGGCCCCGCGACCCAGGGCGCCTCCGGCGCCGTACCCCCCCAGCCGGTACCCCCGTACGGCGCCCAGGCTCCGGGCGTCCCGCCGCAGCCCACGTCTCCGTACGGTGCGCAGGCTCCAGGTGTCTCGCCGCAGCCCACGTCTCCGTACGGTGCGCAGGCTCCGGGTGTCTCGCCGCAACCCGCCTCTCCGTACGAACCGCAGGGCACGCCGGCGGCCGGTGCTCCCCAGCCGCCCACCCCGCCCCACGGCACACCGGGCACCCCCGCGACCGGCACACCGCGACACGCCATCTCCCCCTACGACGCGCAGAGCACCCCGGCCGCCTCCACACCGCAGCCCGGCCAGCCCCAGGGGGCCGTACCCGCGGACTCCACCTCCGCCGCCCAGCCGCCCGGCGCCCCCATCGACTACGCCCACCCGCGTCGTCAGAGCGCGGCTCCGCAGCCGCCCCCGCCCGGGCAGGCCAAGCCACCGGTCGCGGGGGACGCCGCCGGGTGGTCCATGGACGAGCGGCTCTACAACCAGGTGTGGGGCATGTTCGAGGACCTGGCCCGCACCATGGCCGCGTACCGCAGTGCCGTCGACTTCGCCGACTCGCGGATGGAGAAGGAACTCGACCAGGTCCTCTCCGACCCGCGCAGCCGGCTCGGCGGACAGGGCGACGCCGCGCGGGAGGCCGCCCGGGCCAAGTACGCCCAGCTCGTCGACCAGGCCAGAGCGGTCCTCGACCGGGACCTCGCCCAGCTCACCGCCGAGGCCGAGGTCGTCGAGCCCGCGCTGCCGCCGGCGTACGCGCGCTGGGAGAACCCCGTGTGGCACGGCTACCGCGTGCCGATGGAGGTGCCGATGGCCCTGCGCATGGGCGATCTTCACCTGCCGGAGGCCCCCGAGCTGCGCATACCGTTGCTGGTCCGCCTGCCGCTGGAGCGCGGTCTGTGGATCGACAGCGGGCGCGCCGGATCACTCGACGGCTCGTTCACCGACTCCCACGACCTGGGACGCCTCGCGATGGAGACGGCGGTGGCGCACGCGGCGCGGCTGCTCGCCGTCCACCCGGCGGGCGAGTTCACCGTGCACGTCATCGACCCCGCCGGTTCGGCGGCGCAGGCGCTCACCCCACTGGTGCGGACGGGAGTGCTCGCCGCCCCGCCCGCCGTAGGGGCGGCAGGGGTGGCGGACGTCCTGGCGCGGCTCACCGAGCGCGTCGACCTGGTGCAGATGGCGGTGCGCGCGGGTGCGGCCGACTCGCTGCCGCCCGGCCTCGACACCGCCGAGCAACTGCTGATCGTGAACGACTTCCCGCACGGCTTCGACGACCGCGCCGTGACCCAGCTCCGCTACCTCGCGGACGAGGGCCCGGCCGTCGGCGTCCACCTGATGATGGTCGCGGACCGTGAGGAGGCCGCCGGCTACGGCCCGTTGCTCGACCCGCTGTGGCGTTCGTTGCTGCGCCTCACCCCGGTGCCCGACGACCACCTCGCCGACCCGTGGGTCGGGCATGCCTGGACGTACGAGCCCTCGCTCGTGCCGCCCGGCAGCGAGGTGCTCCAGCAGGTGCTCAGCCAGGTCGCGAGGGCCCGCACCAAGTACACGTAAAGCCGCCCGACCAGGTGTTTTGACCCTTCTTTTGCCAAGCGCTTTACCTTTCCTTGGTGATTGGGTACGGTTGTTCCCACGGAGGGGAGTACTCCCTGTCGACTGCGGCGTACCCGTCAATACGGATCTGGCCAGATCCCGGGGCGTCGGCCCATCCTGGGTGGAAGAGACCTCCGGCAGCGCGACGACGCTGGTTACTTGCCGTTACGTACTGCCGGAGGCGCAGTGGATGTTTCCCTGACCCTGTGGGTCCTGACGATCGTGGGCCTTGCCGCCCTCATCGCGGTCGACTTCTTCATCGGCCGCAAGCCGCACGACGTGTCCATCAAGGAAGCCGGAATCTGGACGATCGTCTGGATCGTCCTGGCCGGACTCTTCGGACTCGGCCTGCTCGTCTTCGCCGGCGGCCAGCCCTCCGGCGAGTTCTTCGCGGGCTTCATCACCGAGAAGTCCCTGAGCGTCGACAACCTCTTCGTCTTCGTCCTGATCATGGCGAAGTTCGCGGTGCCCTCGCAGTACCAGCAGCGGGTGCTGCTCATCGGTGTGCTGATAGCCCTCGTCCTGCGCGCGATCTTCATCGCAGCGGGCGCCGCGATCCTCGCGAGCTTCGCGTGGGTCTTCTACCTCTTCGGCGCCTTCCTGATCTGGACCGCCTGGAAGCTCATCCAGGAGGCCCGGGCCGACCAGGAGGACGAGGAGTTCGAGGAGAACAAGCTGCTCAAGGCTGTCGAGCGCCGCTTCGGCGTGGCCGACCGCTACCACGGCACCAAGCTGTGGATCGAGGAGAACGGCAAGCGGGTCATGACCCCGATGCTGGTCGTGATGCTCGCGATCGGTTCGACAGACGTCCTGTTCGCGCTCGACTCGATCCCGGCGATCTTCGGCCTGACCCAGGACCCGTACATCGTCTTCACGGCCAACGCGTTCGCGCTGATGGGCCTGAGGCAGCTGTACTTCCTGATCGGCGGCCTGCTCAGGAGGCTGGTCCACCTCAGCTACGGCCTGTCGATCATCCTGGGCTTCATCGGCGTCAAGCTGGTGCTGCACGCGCTGCACGAGTCCGGGGTCCACGTCCCGGAGATCAGCATCCCGGTCTCCCTCGGCGTGATCTGCTCGGTCCTGATCGTCACCACGATCACCAGCCTGCGGGCGTCCAAGAAGCAGGCGGCGGCCGAGGCGGCGCAGGAGCCGAACGAAGGCGCTCCGAAGGACAGCATCGAGGCCTGACCACCTCGGACGTAGGACAACCACCCCCCGGGAGCGGTGGTCGGCGAATTGCCGACCACCGCTCCCGGTGCTTCGTTGGGACCGAGCGTTCCCCGCCCGGGGACGCCCCGGGTCCGGGTGGGAGGCGCCCACCAGGTTCGCGGAACAGATGGCCGCGTTGTGTACCAGGCCGCCGTCCTTCACCGACTGCGACGTGCTGGACATGACCGAGTCCACGTGACGCCGACGGGCCCCGTACTCCTGGAGTGCGGGGCCCGTTCGCCTCTGCGACGATCACTGCATGATCGCTCGGGTCGGGTCGCTCACGACACAGTGGACGTCTGCGGTACCGGTGCTCGCGATCGTCATGCTGCTGTTCACGTGGGGTCGAGACCTGCCCGGCGCGGTCGTCGCGCTGGTGACGGTGATCCTCGCCGGGGCCGTCCTGGCGGCCGTGCACCACGCGGAGGTGGTCGCCCACCGGGTCGGGGAACCCTTCGGCTCCCTCGTCCTGGCCGTCGCCGTCACGATCATCGAGGTCGCCCTGATCGTCACCCTGATGGCCGACGGCGGCGACAAGAGCTCGACGCTGGCCAGGGACACGGTCTTCGCGGCCGTGATGATCACCTGCAACGGCATCGTCGGCCTGAGTCTCCTGGTCGCCTCCCTCCGCCACGGCACGGCGGTCTTCAACCCCGAGGGCACCGGCGCCGCCCTCGCGACCGTCGCCACCCTGGCCACGCTCAGCCTGGTGCTGCCGACGTTCACCACGAGCAAGCCGGGACCGGAGTTCTCGGGCGTGCAGCTGACCTTTGCGGCGATCTCCTCGCTGGTCCTGTACGGCCTGTTCGTGGCGACCCAGACCGTGCGGCACCGCGACTACTTCCTCCCGATCACCCGCCAGGGCGAGGTGATCACCGTCGAAGAACACGCCGGCGTGCCGTCCGCGCGCACCGCCCTGGTCAGCCTCGGACTGCTGGGCCTGGCCCTGATCGGCGTGGTCGGCCTGGCCAAAGGCGTGTCGCCGACCATTGAGTCCGGTGTGGAGGCGGCCGACCTGCCGCACGCGGTCGTCGGCGTGATCATCGCCCTTCTGGTGCTGCTGCCCGAGACCATCGCCGCACTGCGCTCCGCGCGCCGCGACCGGGTGCAGACCAGCCTCAACCTCGCGCTCGGCTCCGCGATGGCCAGCATCGGCCTCACCATCCCGGCGGTCGCCCTGGCCTCGATCTGGCTCTCCGGCCCGCTTGTCCTCGGCCTCGGCTCCACCCACATGGTGCTGCTCGCGCTGACTGTGGTGGTGAGCTCCCTGACGGTGGTGCCGGGGCGGGCCACGCCGCTCCAGGGAGGACTCCACCTGGTGGTGTTCGCGGCGTATCTGGAGCTGGCGATCAATCCCTAGCGGGAATCCCTACCGGAATCCCCAGCGGGATGATCCCCAGACGGTGCGTAAACGCTTGCGCGAGCGCTTACGCACCGCGGGTTCAGCCAGTGGCCGGCTCCGCCGCCACCACCGGCACCGGCCGCGTCTCGGGCAACAACGCGAAACACCCCAGGCTGAGCAGCGCGATCCCGGTCAGATACGCGCCCACACCCCACGGCACCCGGCCGCCCTGCTCGACGAGCGCGGTCGCCACGAGGGGCGTGAGCGCGCCCCCGACAACCCCGCCGAGGTTGTAGCCGACCGCGGCGCCCGTGCAGCGCACCCGGGGCTCGTACAGCTCCGGCAGATACGCGGCGATCACGGCGAACATGGTGATGAACGCGAGCATCGCCCCCAGGAAGCCGAGGAACATCAGCAACGGCTCGCCCGTGGCGAGGAGCGCGACCATCGGGAACATCCACACGGCGGCGCCCGCACACCCGGCCAGGCACAACGGCCGCCGCCCGTAACGGTCACCGAGCAGCGCCGCCACCGGCGTCAGCGAGCCCTTCACCAGCACCGCGGCCATGATGCAGGTCAGCATGACGGTACGGCTCACTCCGAGCCGCTCCGTGGCGTACGCGAGGGACCAGGTCGTCACGGCGTAGAAGATCGCGTACCCGATGGCGAGCGCCCCCGCGGTCAGCAGGACGAGCCGCCAGTGGTCACGCGCCACCTCGGCGAGCGGCACGCGCGCGTGGTCGTCGATCTCGAGGAAACTGGGGCTCTCGACAAGCGAGGAACGCAGCCACAACCCCACCACGGCCAGCACCCCGGCCGCCCAGAACGGCACCCGCCAGCCCCACTGCGCGAACTGCGCCTCGGTCAGCGTCGCGGACAGTGCCAGCACCACGCCGTTGGCGAGCAGGAAGCCCAGCGCGGGCCCGACCTGCGGGAAGCTCGACCACAGGCCCCGCCGTTCGGGGGGCGCGTGCTCCGCGGTCAGCAGGACGGCCCCGCCCCACTCCCCGCCGAGCCCGAGCCCCTGCAGAAAGCGCAGCACGAGCAGCAGTACGGGAGCGGCGACACCGATGGTCTCGTACGTCGGTACACAGCCGACCGCGACCGTGGAGGCGCCGGTCAGCAGCAGCGAGGCGACCAGGACCGGCCTGCGCCCGCGCCGGTCGCCGATGTGCCCGAACAGCACCGATCCCAGCGGCCGCGCGATGAACCCCACGCCGAACGTCCCGAAGGCGGCCAGCGTCCCCGCCACCGGTGAGAACGTCGGGAAGAACAACGGCCCCAGGACGAGCGCCGCCGCGGTCCCGTAGACGAAGAAGTCGTAGAACTCGATGGCCGTCCCGGCGAGCGAGGCGGCCGCGAGCCGCAGCATGGAGGGGGCCCTTACGGTGCGTACGTCGTGCATGCCGCGTCAACTACCCACGGTGATCGCCGGTTACGGGGGCGCGCGGGCGCGCGGCCCGCGTCAGTACGTGACGGTGATGCGCCGGGAAGGGCCGTCGACGCGGACGGTGCCGCCGTACGGGATGACGAGTTGTGGGTCGGTGTGCCCGAAGTCGACGTCGAGGACGATCGGGGTCTCGGGGGCGTACGCCCCCATGGCGCGCAGCACGGCCTCGCGCTGCCCGGCGGCGTAACGAGCGGCCTCCCGCGGGCTGTTGGGGCGCTCGAAGGACCAGGTCTTCGCTCGGCCCATCAGCAGTGCGGAGAAGCGCTGGAGCAGGCCGCGCTCGCCCATGTTGCGCATGGTCCAGAAGACCTCCGTGGCACTCGGCATGTCCTCCGAGGTCTCCAGGAGCAGCACTCCGCCGTCGTACTCCGTCAGGTCGTGCGCGACTTCGCGGTCGGCCATCAGCAGCCAGCCGAGGATCTCCAGGCAACCGCCCCAACTCCGGCCCTCGACCACCCGGTCGGCGTTCACCCAGGTCCATCCGGTGCCGGGCCGGGTCTCGGGCTCCGTGTCGAAGGTCGCCGGGTCCGCCCAGTCGCGGTTGACGTCGTTCCAGCGCTCGGCGGGCCTCAACTCGTACTCACCCGAGGTGAACAGCGCCGCGCGCAGCGACTCGGCGGTCTGCGGGTGCATGGCGCCGGGACGGCCCAGTTCGCACATCACGGACGCACCGTGGTAGCTCACGATTCCGGCATTGCGCAGATAGGCGAGCAGGTTGGTGTTGTCGCTCATCCCGAAGAAGGGCTTCGGGTTCGCGGCGATCAACTCCCGGTCCAGCAGCGGCAGTACGGTGATCTGGTCGTCACCGCCGATCGACGCGATCACCGCCTTGATGTCCGGATCGGCGAACGCGGCGTGGATGTCGGCGGCCCGCTCCCGCGGCGTGGAGCCCATGGTGCGCGTCGCCGGATACTCGACCGGTTCGAGCCCGTACTCCTTGCGCAGCCGCTCAAGACCCAGTTCGTAGGGGCGCGGGAACAGGCCGGGCAGACCGGCCGACGGCGAGATCACGGCTATACGGTCGCCGGGCGACGGCTTGGGCGGGTAGGAGATCGTCGTCATGCGGGGAGGGTACGGGCCGTGGGTCCGGCCGCGCACCGTGATAAACCGGGTCCGAGCAGCGGTCCTCAAAGGATCGCCCACCCTGAACGGACCGGAGGAACCGTGCCCCGCACCCTGGCCAACGCCCCGATCATGATCCTCAACGGCCCCAACCTGAACCTGCTCGGCCAGCGCCAGCCGGAGATCTACGGCTCCGACACGCTCGCCGACGTCGAGGCCCTGTGCGCCAAGGCGGCGGCCGCGCACGGCAGCACGGTGGACTTCCGCCAGTCCAACCACGAGGGCGAGCTGGTCGACTGGATCCACGAGGCGCGGCTGAACCACTGCGGGATTGTGATCAACCCCGGTGCCTACTCGCACACCTCGGTGGCGATCCTGGATGCGCTCAACACCTGTGACGGCCTTCCGGTGTTGGAGGTCCACATCTCCAACATCCACCAGCGCGAGACGTTCCGGCACCACTCGTACGTCTCGCTGCGTGCCGACGGGGTCATCGCGGGGTGCGGAGTGCAGGGGTACGTGTTCGGGGTGGAGCGGGTCGCGGCGCTGGTGGGGGCGGGGCAGGCCGAGGCGTAAGTCCCGCTGTCCAGGCGGACGCCCCTTACAGCCGCCCCGCCTCCACGATCCGCCGCAGAAAGCGCTGTGTGCGCTCCTGCTGCGGGTCGCCGAAGATCTGCTCGGCGCTGCCGCGCTCCAGGACCACACCGCCGTCCAGGAAGCACACCTGGTCGGCCACCTCGCGGGCGAAGCTCATCTCGTGCGTGGCCAGCACCATGGTCATGCCGTCGTCCTTCAGATCGCGCACGACGGCCAGGACCTCGCCCACCAGCTCCGGGTCGAGGGCGGCGGTGACCTCGTCGAGCAGCAGCAGCCGGGGACGTACGGCCAGGGCGCGCACGATCGCGACCCGCTGCTGCTGTCCGCCGCTCAGCCGGTCCGGGTACTCGCCCGCCCTGCCGCCGAGGCCGAGCCGCTCCAGCAGTTCACGCGCGCGTGCCTCGGCCTCCGCACGGGGCACCCCGTGCACGCGGCGCGGGGCCAGGGTGATGTTCTCGAGGACCGTCATGTGCGGAAACAGGTTGTACGCCTGGAAGACCACGCCGATACGGCGGCGCACCGCGTCCTGGTCGGCACGCGGATCGGTGATCTCCTCGTCGTCCAGCCAGATCGCGCCGTCGTCGATGTCCTCCAGGAGGTTCGCGCACCGCAGCAACGTCGACTTGCCGGAGCCGGAGGCCCCGATCAGCGCGGTCACCGTGTGCGGAGCGACCTCCAGATCGACGTCCCGCAGCACGACCGACTCACCGAAGGTCTTGCGGACCGACTCCATGCGCAGCACGGGGGCGTCGTTCATAGGGATCCTCCCTGGGCCCGCTTACGGTCCATCCGGGCCGTCACCCAGTCCGTGAACCGTGTCATGGGGATGGTCAGCGCCACGAAGACCAGGCCCGCGACGATGTACGGCGTGTAGTTGAGGCTGCGGCCGACGATGATGTCGGCGGCCCGTACGGCGTCCACGGCGCCGCCGATCGACACCAGCCCGGTGTCCTTCTGGAGCGACACCAGGTCGTTGAGCAGGGGCGGCACCTGGCGGCGTACCGCCTGGGGCAGGACGACGTACCGCAGCGCCTGTCGGTTGTTGAGGCCCAGCGAGCGGGCCGCGGCGCGCTGCGAGGGGTGGACGGACTCGATGCCGGCCCGGAACACCTCGGCGACGTACGCCGAGTAGGTCAGCGTCAGCGCCGTACCGCCCAGCAGCACCGGGTCGACGGTCACGCCCTGCAGACGCAGCGCGGGGACGCCGAGGACCACGATCATCAGGTTGATGATGAGCGGCAGGCCCCGGAAGAAGTCCGTGTACGCGGCGGCCAGCACGCGCAGCGGGAAGAACACCGGGCCGCGCAGCGTGCGCGCGACGGCGATGAGCATCCCGAGGACGAGGACGGCAGCGCCGCAGATCAGCAGCAGCCGGACGTTGAGCCAGAGCCCTTCGAGGACCTTGGGCAACGCCTCGCGCGCGTACTCGGCGCTGAAGAATGTCTCCTTGGTGCGCGACCAGCCGGGCGCGTTGACGACGACCAGGTAGAGGACGACGCCCGTGACCAGGGTCGAGAGGGCGGCGATCGCGGTGGCACGGCGGGAGCGGGCGCGCTTGTAGGCCTCGCGGTCGATCCGCCGCTGCGAGGGGACGTACCCCTCGCCGGCTCCCGGGCGGTCCGGCTCACCGGAGCCGGTCAGGTCGCCCTTGCCGTCCGCGTCCTCCTGGCCGGACTCGTCCTTGGTGAGCGTCACTTGAGTACCGGGGCGTCGACGGCGTCGGACAGCCACTGCTGCTCGATCCTGGCCAGCGTGCCGTTCTCGCGGAGGGTGTCGACGGCGTCCGTCACGCACGCGGTGAGCGCGCTGCCCTTGTCGAGCACGAGCCCGAACTGCTCCGGCGTACCGCCCTGGTTCTCGAACTGCCCCACGATCGTCGCGTCCGTCACCTCGGCCGCCGTGATGTAGAACGCGGTCGGCAGGTCGACGACGATGGCGTCGACCTGGCCGTTCTTCAGCGCGGACTTGGCCTGGTCGTTCTTGGCGTAGGCGGCGGGATCCCGCGTCGGCTTCACCACGTCGTTGATGTAGTTGAGGCTGGTCGTGCCGACCTGGGCGCCCAGCTTGAGGCCCTTGAGGTCGGCGAGGCTGGTCGCCTTCGCGGCCTTGCTGTCCTTGAGGGCGATGACGGCCTGGCGCACGTCGTAGTAGCCGGAGGAGAAGTCCACGGCCTTCTTGCGCTCGTCGCTGATCGACACCTGGTTGATGTCGAAGTCGAAGGTCTTCTCACCGGGCGCGAAGGCCTTGTTGAAGGGGACGCTCTGCCAGACGACGGCACTCTTGTCGTAGCCCAGCTCGTTCGCCACGGCGTACGCGACCGCCGACTCGAAGCCCTTGCCGTTCGTGGGCTCGTCGTCCTTGAACCATGGCTCGTAGGCGGGCTCGTCGGTGGCGATGGTCAGCTTGCCGGAGGTTTCGGTGGCCAACTTGCCCTTGGCGCAGGTGGTCCCGGCCGACCCCGACGGCGTGTCGGCGGCCTTCTCCTCCGGCTGCGGAGCGCAGCCGACGGCGGTGGCGAGCAGGGCTGTGGTCGCGGCGGCGACGGCGCGGTGCAGCGCGCGCGAGGCAAGATGCATGGCGGGAGAGTGACAGTCCGCCGCCCCGTTTGTCGAGGTCACGGCATGAATCGTCCGCATGGTGGGAACGGGTGTTGCATTCTTGTGAACGCGTCCCGCGACGCGCCGTTCGCCGGGGCCGCCGGCCGAGGGCGGGGATCGAAAGGCCGGCGGCCCGTACCGCGCAGGAGCCGTCATCCTGCTGCGGGGCTGCTGCCAGTTGACCGCGCAACCACGTGCGCCGGGAGCGCGCGCGTGGCACCGGCGTGTGTGAAGGGTTCACACGGGGCGCGTACGCGCCCGCGTGCGGTGGAAACTGTGCGCGGGGCGCGCACTCATCGGCGGGCGCCCCTTGTTCACCACCGCTCGGCGGTGCTCACCACCCCCGCGCGCGCCACTCCGGCAGATGCGGTCGCTCCGCGCCCAGGCTCGTGTCGTTGCCGTGCCCGGGATACACCCAGGTCTCGTCCGGGAGCACGTCGAAGATCTTTGTCTCGACGTCGTGGATCAGGCTGGCGAACGCCTTCGGGTCCTTGCGGGTGTTGCCCACGCCGCCCGGGAACACCAAAGCTCACCGGGTAACACGGCAAATGTGACCGCCAACCTTGCCCCCGCCCGCACCGTGGCGTTTCTGTACGCCCGTATCAGCGAGGACCCCCGCGACCTGAAGCGCGGTGTCAACCGACAGATGGACGACCTCCGAGCCTTCGCTGCAGACAACGTCTGGGAAAGATCGGCGCCGAGTACATCGAGAACGACATCAGCGCCCACTCAGGGACCGAGCGCCCGAAGTACGACGCGCTTATGGAGGCCGCCATCGCCGCGGCCCAGCAACCCTGCCCTTGCCGATAACGTCATCCGCGCTGGTTGGAGCCGGTGCGCGACGGTTCGCGGGATGTCGGCCGCTTCGCCGGCGTCGACCACTCTGGCACGACTGGCGATCACCCAGGCATGATGACCGACCATGCTGCTGCGACTGGTGTACCTGGGCATGGCGAGCGCCTTCGCGATGCTGCGGCTGCTGCCGATGAGCGATCGGGACATGGACGTGGAGGTCCTGGCTCTGCGCCATCAGATCGCGGTGCTGGAGCGGCAGCTGAACGGGCAGTGGGTGCGGTTCGACGCGGGCGACCGGGCGTTCCTGGCGGCGCTGCTCCAGGGTCTGCCGCCCGAGGTGCTGCGTCGGATGCGGCTGCTGGTGCGGCCCGACACCGTGCTGCGTTGGCACCGCGACCTGGTCGCCCGCCGCCACGCCGCCCGGTCCCGGCCGAAACGCGGGGGCCGACCGCGCACCGTGCGCTCCATCCGCGCCCTGGTCCTGCGTCTGGCCCGCGAGAACCCGACCTGGGGCTACCGGCGCCTGCACGGTGAACTGCTCGTCCTCGGCGTGAAAGTGGCGGCGTCCACGGTCTGGGAGATCCTCAAGGACGCCGGGATCCCGCCGGCACCCGAGCGGACGTCCAGTACCTGGGCGGACTTCCTGCGCTCCCAGGCGGACGCGCTCCTCGCGTGCGACTTCTTCGAAACCGTCACCCTGTCCGGGGCGCGGCTGTAGGTGTTCGCGCTCATCGAGCACACCGACCGGCGCATCCGGATCCTGGGTGTGACCGCGCACCCGACCACCTCCTGGGTCGTGCAGGCGGCGAGGAATCTCGTCATGGACCTCCAGGACGCCGGCTGCCAGGCCCGCTACCTGATCCGGGACCGGGACGGGAAGTTCCCCGAACTGTTCGACACGATCCTCGCCGACGCGGGGATCGAGGTCGTGCTCAGCGGCATCCGGATCCCCCGCATGAACTCCATCATGGAGAGATGGGTGCAGACCTGCCGCCGTGAACTGCTGGACCGCACCCTGATCTGGAACCAGCGGCATCTCCTCCACGCACTGCGGGAGTTCGAGCAGTTCTACAACGCGCACCGGCCGCACCAGGGCATCGCGAACGCCCGCCCGCTGCACCCGCTCCCCGAACCGATCACCGATCCGGACCAAATCGCCCGCCTCGACATACATCGAACCGACCGACTCGGCGGCCTCCTTCACGAGTACCAGCATGCTGCGTGACCAAGCCGGATGAGGTTTCCGGCAAGGGCAACGTCCTTCACCCCCGACCAGACGGCGGGCACGGTCCTGCGCGCCGACTCCGGCCGCGACTACTACGCCGCGATGTCCTACTGCGGCCTGCCCGACGGGCGCCGCGTCTGGCTCGGCTGGATGAGCAACTGGGACTACCCGTTCAGCGCCCCGACCGGCTCCTGGAACGGCCAGCTGAGCATCCCCCGCGAGCTGACCCTCACGGACACCGCCGACGGCGCACGCCTGGTGCAGCGCCCCGTCCCGGAGCTGACCGCTCTACGCACATCCACGACAACCCGCAAGGACCTCCCCGTCGGCACCGACTCCGCCAACCTACTCGCGGGCGTCACCGGCATCGCCTACGAGATCGAGGCCGAGGTCACCCTCGGCACCGCCACCGAGATCGGCTTCCGGCTCCGGGCCGACGACAACCGGCACACGACGGTTGGATACGACGCCGAGGCGAGCCAACTGTTCGTGGACCGGTCGGCGTCGGGCCTGAGCGACTTCACCCAGTATTTCGCGGGCCGCACGACCGCGCCGATGAAAGCGACCGACGGCCGCGTGACCCTGCACGTGTATGTCGACTCGTCATCGGTCGAGGCATTCGTCGCGGATGGACAGGCCGCGGTGACCAGCCTGATCTTCCCCGACCCTGAGGCTGACACCATGGCCTTCTACGCCAAGGGCGGCACCGCGCACATCGAGTCGCTGAAGGTTCACCGGCTGGAGGGCACCTACCGCCTGGTCGACCGCGTGAGACCGTTGGCGGCCGCCCCGACCGGCGGCGAATTCCGCTCGGACCGCGGCGAGTTCACGGTCACCCCCGCCGGCCACTGGTCGACGGACAGTGCGGGCCGCGCGGGAACCTTCGACCAGGACTCCAACGCGATGTCGGCGCGCACGGCGACGGACCTGGACCTCACCACCCTGGTCCGCCTCGGCGGCCCCGACCCGGCAACGGGCGGCGCCCTCTCCCTCCTCTGGCGCGCCTCCTCCAACGGCGCCGACGCCTACTGCCTCAATATCGACCCCGACCTGCGGGTGATCCGCCTGGTCGCCAAGGCCAACGGTTACTTCGACGACAGCTCCGCCCTCGCCCGCGTCCCGGCCCTGGTCCGCCGCGGCACGACCTACCCGGTCCGTATCCTGGCTGAGGGCGACCGCATCCAGGTGTTCCTCGACGGCAAGCGGATCATCGACGTGACCGACACGACGTACATGGATGGACACATCGGCCTCAACGTGTTCGGAGGGAGAGTGGCATACCAGGACACGTACGCGCGGCAGCTGTGAACGACGGTTCCGGTGACAGTCGATCGTCTGCTCTCGTTCTCCTCTTGGTCCAGTGGGCGGGCGACGCCGACATAGGCAGTTCTTCTGACGCATCCGCGCCGCAAGAGGCGGAGACGGCAGGTGGACAGCTTCGTACGCACCCTGCTGGAGCAGCTGCCCGCCGAGGCCACCATCGGCGTGGTCACCTCCTTCAAGCCCAAGCCGACGAACTCCGCGACCACCTGAGGCGCTACGACCAGCAACGCGTACGCGTCGGCACCGTGCACACCTTCCAGGGCGGCGAACGCGACGTCATGGTCTTCTCACTCGTCGCGGGTGAGGGCATGCACGCCGGCGCGGTCGGCTGGGTCCACCACCAGCTCAATCTCTGGAGCGTCGCCATCACTCGGGCCCGCAGCCACCTCATCGTGGTCGGAGACATGAACCTGTGGCGTGAGCGGGGCGGTGTTGCCGCCGAGCTCCTGAACGCCGCCACCGCAAGCGATTCTCGCATCGACGGACGTAAGGGAGACGACCAGCTTCGGCGCCTCTACCAGGTCATGTCCGCACAGCCGGGAACGAGAGTGGCGCTCGGCGAGAGCGTCAACGGGCACCCCGTCGACGTACTGGTACGGCCCCCGGACGCTGCCGGTCCCCGTGCGGTCCTGCTCGATTCCGGCCCGGGTGACGGCGTTGACGAAGCACGCCACCTGCGTCTGATGCTGCGTCGCCGCCAACTCCTGGACGGCGGCGGACAAGGTGGTCAGGCCGTGCGATACCCGGCGTGGAGGCTCTACGACACCAGCACCGGCTGACCCAGAGGCGACACCGCGGCACCGGTCACTTCCCGGCCAGGAAGTTTGCGGCCGAAGGGTCCTTCTCGGACGGCTTGAGGACGATCGTGTTGCCGGCGGCGATGGTTGAGCAATGGTGAAACAGGCGGAGGGTGGGGCTCGCAGCGGCCGCGTTGCGTGGCCGCTGCGGGAACTTGGGCGGGCGTCTGGCTGACCTGGTCAGCCCGGGTACCGGGCTCCCAGCGCCTGCCTCAAGTCGTGCTCCAGCTCCGTGGCCTGGGCGGCGGTGAGCTCCTTCAACGGAGACCTGACCGCCCCTCCGGCCATACCGATCAGCTCACACCACTCTTTCAGCGCGGCATTCGGCATCTCTCCGTTCTCGAGGGGGCCGATGATCCACTTTCGGTAGACCTTGCGGACGGCGGCCAGGGACTCGAAGATGTGCCTCGCGTCCTGGATGCGGCCCTCCCCACAGAGCCGTATGTACTCTTCGATCGGCCGGTAGTGCGCCGACTGGTACAGGTAGCCTTCCGGGTCGCAGTAGAGCAGCGCCTGACCGTGTTCGAGCAGGTTCTCGAAGAAGTGCTCCTCAAGTGGGTCCGACACCCGCACATGGGTCCCCTTGGCGATGTCCCGCAG
Organism: Streptomyces sp. a15; assembly: GCF_059026085.1. Classification (NCBI taxonomy): domain Bacteria; kingdom Bacillati; phylum Actinomycetota; class Actinomycetes; order Kitasatosporales; family Streptomycetaceae; genus Streptomyces; species Streptomyces sp. A15. Next base: position 48,557 of record NZ_JBWLKM010000040.1, read on the forward strand.
CTGGTTGTTACTGTCCTGATCTGCGGTGGTCTTCAGGATGCGCAGGTTGGAGCGCTCACACAGAGCGGAGAACGCCTTCGGGGACAGCGAGCTGTCCCGGGTGCCCGGCTGGCCCGGATTGAAGATCACGAAGGGCATGTCCACCGCGGCGAAGACCGAGTCGAAGAAGTCGAGCACTTCCTGGTCCGATGCTGCGGAAGCGGGCACCTCCAGGACGGCGTAGGCGGCGCCTGCTCGCCTGGCGTGGGCGCTGAGCTCGATGCATTCGCCGAGGGAGGGCGCCGATGTGACGGGGGTGACCAGAAGGTGGCCGGCGGCCTCGCCGACGATGGTTTCGGTGATGTGCTTGCGCTCGTCGTGGCTGAGCGCCCATCCCTCACCCATCAGTCCGTTGCAGTAGACGCCGTCGAGTCCCGCGTCGACGCATCGGTGAACATTGCGCCGAAGGCCGGCTTCATCGACTTCCCCGGACGGAAGAAAAGGGGTCGGCAGTGCTCCCCAGAGTTCGACACCCGTCCTCGAACTGCACTTCACGGTGGGTCTCTCTTTCTGCTGGCTGGTTGACGGGCACCACGGAGACCATGGACAACGCAGGCATCGGGGTGCCGTCGGCATCGGGGCGGTGGACTGGTCTCGTCCGGCGGGCAGAGAGACCACAGATGAATGCCGGGGCCGGCGGACCGGGGCCGGTCAGCCGATTCGGCCGCGGGTCTCCGGGACCCGGGTCAGCGTCACCAGCAGGAGCACAATGACTGCGGCCCCCGCAAGGTAGTAGCCGGGAGAGGCGGCGACTCCGGTGGCCCCGACCAGGGCGGTACCGACCAGCGGAGCTGTTCCGCCGAAGGCCGCGTATGCGGTGTTGTAGCTGATGGCGGCCGAGGTGAAGCGGGTCTCCGTGGTGAAGATCTCCACGAAGAACGCGTAGCAGCCGCCGCCGTAGATGCACAGCGGGACCACGAAGAGCAGCTGTCCCAGACCTGCCAGCATGAAGGATCCGCTGGTGACGAGCATGAAGCAGGGGATGGACAGCACGGCGAGTGCCGCCGAGCCCGCGATCAGCATCGGCTTGCGGCCCACCCTGTCTCCGATGATGCCGCCGATGGGCAGCAGCACCGTGTACGCCGTCATGGCCGCCGCGTTGAGCAGCAGCGACTGCTCACGGCTGAGGCCGCCGGTGGTCTGCACGTAGGTGACGAAGTATCCGGCCAGCGAATAGAAGCCCATGGCGGTCAGGCCCAGGACGAAGACGACCTGAAGCATCCGGACCTTGTTCTCGCGGAAGGCCTGGCGGATCGGGCCGCGCTTGCGGCCGGTCGTCTCGGCCCGGGCCTGCTGGAACACCTCGCTCTCCTCGGTGCGCATGCGGATCCAGAGGCCGAAGAACGCCGCCGGCAGAGCCAGCAGGAAGGGGATGCGCCAGCCCCAGGACATGAAGGCGTCGTCGCTCATGGACTTGCTGAGCACCAGAATGAGGGTGCCGGCGACCACGGAGGGCAGGGCGGTGGCGGCGAGCGTGATGTTCAGCCAGAGACCACGCCGGTGGACCGGGGCGTGCTCGAAGACGAAGGTCGGCGCGCCCACCGACTCGCCGCCGGCGGAGAAGCCCTGGACGAGCCGGCACAGCACCAGGAGGCAGGGGGCCAGCACTCCGATGGACGCGTGCGTGGGAAGCATTCCGATCGCTGCGGTGGCGATGCCGATCGACAGCAAGGTCATGTAGAGGACCTTGCGGCGGCCGACCCTGTCGCCCAGGGCGCCGAAGAAGAGCCCGCCGAGCGGCCTCACGGCGAAGGCGACGCCGTAGGTGGCGAATGTGACGAGCAGGCCGGCGAGGGCACTCTCGCCGGGGAAGAACAGTTTGGACAGGGTGACGGCCGAGAGTCCGTAGAGAGTGAAGTCATAGAACTCCACGAACTGACCCACGCTGCCACCGGCGAGGACGCGCCGTTGCATCCGGGAGAGCGGCGTGGGCCGTGTCGCGGTCGCCTGATCTGCTTCGGTCGTCGTCATGAGGTCCTCCGAAGGCCAAAGCGGGAATGCGCCGGGGTTGTTCTGGTGCAGCACATAGCGCCTCTTTCGAGTCGCGCCCATTGAAGGGGACGGGTGGGTTGCCCAAGAGTCCAGTGCCGAGCAGAAATCAGGCAATGACCCCCGTGCAGGTGACGGATGTGGCCATATAATTGGCCGATGCTAGAGGATTTGGACCGCCGCATCGTCGGCGCCTTGCAGGTCGACGGGCGCGCGCCATGGCGCCGCATCGCCGAAGTGCTCGGTGAACCGGAGCGAACGGTCAGTCGCCGGGGAGCCATGCTGCTCGACTCGGGAGCCGTCGTGGTCGCCGGCTGGCACACGCCGGGCGCGGCCTCCATCGTCAGCGTGCAGAGCACACCGCAGACCCTGAAGATCGCGGCGTCGGCCCTGGCCCGCCGACCGGACACCACGTTCACCTACACCTTGACGGGTCCGGTGGACTGCGTGACGGAGATCCGGACCGCGGCCGGTGCGCTGCCCGCCCTGCTCTACGACGACCTGCCGGGGACGCCCGGACTGGTGGGCATGTCGACGCTGCCGGTCATGAGGTACTTCCGCACCGGTTTCCAGTGGCAGCCCGATCTGATCTCCGCCGAGCAGGCTGCTGCCCTGCGTGAATTCCAGCCACCCCCGCAATCACCCGATGCTCCCGCCTCGTCGCTGAGCAGCGACGACCGGGCCATCGTGCGGGCGCTGGCCACGGACGGGCGCATGCCCTACGACAAGCTGGGCCGCACCGTAGGTGTCTCGGAAGCCACCGCCCGACGCCGCTTGGAGGCATTGCGGCAGGCGGGCATCCTGACCATCCGGGCCGTCGTCGAGCCACAGCAGCTCGGCCTGCCGGTCGAGGCCGTACTGTGGATCAAGGCGGCCCCGGGGGACGTGGACATGATCGGTGAGTCGCTCCTGCGCCATTCCAGCGTCCGGTATGCCGCGGCGATCATGGGCGAATACCAGGTGATCGCTGACGTCATCCTGGCCAGCAGACAGTCCCTGCACGAGTTCGTCACGTGCAGCCCGGCCCTTTCGAGAGCCAGAGCAGTCGACACCACGCTGGTGATCACAGCGCTGAAACGCAGTGGCGTTCTGGCCGCGGATCTCCGCGCGACCCGCGCTTCGCCGGACTGACGAACGCGCGTCGGCCCACCAGCTCAGAGCAAGCCGGAAGCGCCCGTTGACGTCCCGGTCAGCTGGCTGTGTGCCGCGAGCACGACGTCGGTGGCTGCGGCGAAGGACAACAGCGCGGACGGCCGGGCCAGCGGCCCGATCCGCGCGCCGTGCGGCGTCCATACCCGGTTGCGGCTGCGGGCGCTCTACCGCGCTGAGGTCCGCAGAATCTGCTGATCACGCCTTGCGCTGCCCGGTCACCACCCTCAAGGACCTCACGGCGGGATGCTACCGATGGTCCCGGGCCGATGGTGTATGGGCAGCGGGCGGAGCACTCTCGGCGACGCCTGAATTCTGGTTCTGGATCACTTTCAGTGCCGGAGCCACGGAGGGTCACCACGACCGCGATCATGAACGGCCATGGTTGATGTGCTCCTTCAGGACCTGTGGTTCCACCAGGTCGATGGTGTCCTGTTCGAAAGAGTCGTAGTCGACAGCGAGTTGATCGTCGTCCGGGCCCGCGCATCGGCGGAGCGGGCCAGCTGCCCGGCCTGCGGTGCGCTGTCTACCCGGGTGCACAGCAGGTACGTGCGCCGGCTCGCTCCGCCGATGCGGTCGGCGGGCGCCCCGTGGTGATCGAGTTACAGGTCCGCCGGTTCCGCTGCCGCGGACGCGCCTGCTCGCAGGCGACGTTCGCTGAGCAGGTCAACGGTCTGACCTTCCGGCATGGGAGGCGAAGCGCCGGGCTGCAGGCGGTACTTGAACGGCTGGCGGTGATGCTGGCGGGCCGTGCCGGCGCCCGCCTGACGCACGCGCTCGCGGCCGGTGTGAGCCGGTCGACTCTCCTGCGGCTGATACGCCGCCTGCCCGACCCCGAAACCCACACGCCACGCGTGCTCGGGGTGGACGATTTCGCGCTGCGCAAGGGACACAACTACGGCACGATCTTGGTGGACATCGAGACACGGCAGCCGGTCGATCTGCTGCCTGACCGGACCACCGCGACGGTCTCCCGGTGGCTTGCCGAGCATCCCGGCGTTGAGGTGATCTGCCGGGACCGCTCCGTCGCCTACGCCGAGGCGGGACGGCTCGGCGCCCCGGACGCGGTCCATGTCGCAGATCGCTGGCACATCTGGAAGAACCTCGCCGAGGCCGTCGAGAAGACGGTCATCCAGCATCGTGCCCTCCTGCGTGAGCCGGAGAACCCCGGCCCCGTTCGCGCCGTTGCGCCTCTGCTGACCGAGGAGCTGAACGCTGGCTCCGGGCCCGAGCCGCGGCAGTCGGGACGGCTGTCTGACCGTGTGCGTGAACAGCACGCGGCTGTTCACGCCCTGCTCGAGAAGGGGGTTGGGCTGCGAGCCATCGCCGGCCAGCTTGGGCTGGCCCGCAACACAGTTCGCCGCCTGGCCCGCGCGGGCACTGCGGACGAGTTGCTGATCGGACGGTGGACGGGCAGCACCAGCATCCTCGATCCCTACAAACCCCACCTGCATCAGCGGTGGGCCGAGGGCTGCACCGTCGCCCGCCGCCTGTTCGAGGAACTCCGCGAGCGCGGTTACCCGGGCGGCGAGAGCGTAGTGAAGAAGTACGTGCAGCGGCTCCGTGAAGCCTTCCCGCACGACGATCCGCCCCGCAACCCATCCGTCCGGGACGTGACCGGCTGGCTCACGCGTCACCCCGACAGCCTCGATGATGATCGGAACCAGCGGCTCAAGGAGATCCTCGCCCGCTGCCCCGAGCTCGCACGGGCCGCTGAACACGTGCGAGCCTTCGCCGAGTTGATGAACAACCGACAGGGCCGGCACCTCGGCCAGTGGATCGAGCGCGTCGAGGCCGATGACCTGCCCGCCCTGCACAGCTTCGTCAACGGCCTCGGTCAGGACCTCGACGCCATCGTCGCCGGGCTCAGCCTCCGCTACAGCTCCGGCGCCGTCGAAGGCCACAACAACAAGATCAAAATGTTGAAGCGGCAGATGTTCGGCCGTGCCAACTTCGACCTGCTCCGCAAGCGGGTCCTCCTCGCGGCGCGGGGCCGTTCATGATCGCGGTCGTGGTGACCCTCCGTGGCTCCGGCACTGAAAGTGATCCAGAACCCAGGTTCAGCCGCCGCCGACAAGCACGGCCGTACGTCCTGCCGGCTGCTGGCGCAGGAGTTCAGACGATCTTCACCGTGGACATCGGCCGCTTACCAGCGCGAGCACGGCAAAACGCGTGCACACCAGCCCACTTGATCTGCGGTTTTCATGATGCACACAGCTCAATTGGCGGTCGAGTCGTCGCGGGGCTCCGGGCGGCCAAGCCTTTCCAGCCATCGGACGGCTAACCGCATGACAGCCATACCCAGAGCCCCTGGGTCCCGCTGATCTTACGAATGACCAGTTCGAAACCCACGATCAAGAAAGCAGGGCATCCGCTGGGGCGGACGCCTCCTCGAAACCGCAGCCTGACAGCCTGCTTCTGAGCCTCCGGCGCGGCGATCACAGGCCTTTGACGAGTGCCAGGCCGACAGCCTGCACTGGTGACTGCTCGCGGTCGGCGTAATTCCTGACATCTTCTCCGGCCGGTGGTCATTCGATCCCGAGGGGTCCGATGCCCAGATCCTCACGCATGCGGCGGCGCATCTCAGCCATGGCCGTGCGGCGCTGTTGGATGAAGGCCCTGTCCTCGGCGGAGCCGACTGCAACCCCGCGGGCATAGGCGTCGCGCATCCGACGCAGGCTGTGAAACGCCTCGTTCCCGGCCGCAACAACGAGCGGCGGGCCCACGAGCCAGAGCTGTTCGCTGGCCGTGTGCAAGCCGGTTCCACGGAAGGCTTCGCGCACCGCCGTATCACGCGCTGACTCGGACATGTGATCGCCCAGGGCGACAGCCCGTATCTCTTCCCCCGCGTCTTTGAGGGCGGAGGCGTACTCGGTGTACACGGCGCGCCGCACTTCCAGAGCGTGTCGTGCTTCCTCGCGCCGCCACCTGTTGCGATCGGCGATCAGGGTGGCAGCGATGCCGATAGCAGCACCTGTCAGCGTGGAGAGCAGAGGCATCCAGTCCATGCTCCGCATGCTGTCTCAACTACTGCTGCGACACCAGCGGCCCTCACGTTCCGGCATGGTGATCATGGACCTCTTGCCGAGTGCCAGGCCGACGGACGGGCCGCACTGGTGACTGCTGGCGCTCGGACCACGACGGGCATGCCCGTGATCGTCGACCTGTCTGGCTGTGGACAACCGCTCACCTATGGACACCACGCCGTCCGGGACCTCCTTTACCGAAACGTCCTGGCGAAACGGTGACTTCTGCGCCAGGGGACCACGCGCTTGACCTGCCGCGTTGAAGTTGAAAAGCGGCACCAACCAACCCGGCGAACCTAATGCGGTCACAGCACGAGGAGACCTGGCGTCCCAGCGCAGCCGCGTAGTCCTCCGCGAACCCGTGCATGTCCTTCAGTTCCGGACCGGTGAGCGCATACGTCTTCGAGATGTGCGGAGCAGGGTCGACGAGGACTCTCGCGCACAGCTCCGCCACGTCGTAACCGGCGATGGGCGCGAACCGCTGGGTGCCGAAGGGCAGGCGCAGTTCACCGTTGCTCAGCGGTTCCAGCGCCAGCCAGGCCGCCGCGCCGGACACCTCGAAGGCGACGTCCGCGCCCGCGCCACCGGTCCACTGCTGTACCAGCTCCGGCACATCATCCGCTGCCGGGCCCCAGGCGGTCAGGCCCAGCTCCTCGGCGAGCAGCCGTCGGTGGGCGCTCAGCTCCGCCACGCGGACCTCGGCCCCCGCCGCTCGCGCGACCAGCGCGATGAGGACGCCGACCGGCCCGCCGCCGAGGACGCCATGTCCAGGGTGCGGGCGGCGGTGTAGCGGACGGCGAGTGTCGTCATCATGGTCCCTTCAGGTCTCATGCAGGGGTGGGTTCGAGCGGCGGGCATGGCGCAGCTCCTGTGAAGCGAAGACGGGGAAGAACAAAGCGGCGGACCGGCTCAGTTCGGGAGCACCCTTACGGCTGTCGTCATGGTCCGGGTGTGGTCGACGACGCGGGTCTCACCTCGCAACTCCACCTCCACAGACTGGCCGGGATCCCCCGCCGACTGCGCGACGGTCAGCACGACCCGACCGGGCTCGACGCGGCGGCGCAGGTCCTGCCCGGTGAAGCTGGTGAGGTCCGCGTGGACCTCGAACTCCACGGTGCGGGTCTCGCCGGCGGCCAGCTCGACGCGGGTGAAGCCGATCAGCTGGCGGACGGGCCGGGTGACGGAGGCGACCGGGTCGGTGAGGTACAGCTGCGGGATGTAAGTGCCTGGCCGGGGACCGGTGTTGGCGACCGTGGCCCGGACGGTTACCGAGCCGTCGGCCGCGATGGTCTCCGCGTCGGCACGTACGGCCTCGACGGTGAAGGCGGTGTAGGACAGGCCGTGCCCGAACGGGAACGCGGGGGTGGGGTCTATGTTGCTCACGCCGTCGCTCTTGAGGGCGAGCGGCGGCGCCAGGTAGGTGCCCGGCTGGCCGGCCGTGTCGCCGGGGATCTGGACGGGCAGGCGCCCGGAGGGGTCGACTCGTCCGGACAGGACGCCGGCGATCGCCGCCGCGCCCTCCTCTCCGGGGAAGAACGCCTGGAGGGTCGCGTCCGCTCGCCGCGCGTGCCGGCCGATCGCGTACGGGCGGCCGGAGACGACGACGAGGACGGTCCGGTTCGCCGCGTCGAGTACGGCCTCGACCAGTTCCTCCTGCACTCCGGGGAGCGTCAGCGCGCCGACGTCGCAGCCCTCGCCCGACGTTCCCTCCCCGAACATCCCGGAGCGGTCGCCGACGACGAGGATGGTCAGGTCGGCCGCCGCGGCCGCCGCCGCGGCCGTTTCGATGCCGCTGCGGTCGTCGCCGGTGATCGGGCAGCCGGTCTCGTTGTGCACCAAGGCGTCGGGGAACTCCTGCCGGATGGCGTCGAGGACGGTCGGTGCCTCGATGCCCAGGGGGATCTCGAGGTGGTGGGGCAGGACGTGGTTGGGGAAGGAGTAGCAGCCGAACAGGCACCGGGCGTCGTCGGCCGCGGGGCCGATCACAGCGATGGAGCGCGGGGAGGCGAGCGGCAGGACGGCCGAGGCGTTGTCCAGCAGGACGACCGATTCCTCGGCCAGGCTCCGGGCGATGGAGCGGTTGCGCGGCGAGTCGAAGTCGGCAGGGGCCGTGTACTGCCCGGGGTGCCAGTCCGGGTCCAGCAGGCCGAGTTGGGCCTTCTGCGTCAGGACACGCAGCACCGCCCGGTCGAGCAGTTCGGCGGAGACGCGGCCGTCCCGCAGCGACTCCTCCAGGTGTTCGCCGTATCCCGAGGTGTGGGGCAGTTCTATGTCGATCCCCGCGTGCAGGGCCGACCGGGCAGCGCCGGTGACGTCGGCGGCCACGTGGTGCATGGAAGCGAGGAACACAATGGACCAGTAGTCGGAGACCACTGTGCCCTCGAATCCCCAGCGGTCGCGCAGCAGCCCGGTGAGCAGGGTCTCGTTCGCGCCGCAGGGGACGCCGTCGATGTCGTTGTAGGCGTTCATCACCGATCCGGCGCGTCCGCTGACCACGGCCTTCTCGAACGGTACGAGGATCATGTCGGCGTATTCGCGCGGGCCGATGGCGGCGGGGGCGTGGTTGCGTGCCGCCCGGGAGGCGGAGTAGCCGGCGAAATGCTTCACCGTGGCGGCGACGCCGGACGACTGGAGGCCCTGTACGTAGGACAGGCCCAGCTCGGAGACGAGGTAGGGGTCTTCACCGAGAGTCTCCTCCACCCGGCCCCAGCGGTAGTCGCGCACCACGTCCAGGACGGGGGCCAGGCCCTGGTGGACACCGACGGCCGCCATGTCCGAGCCGATGGCCGCCGCCATGCGCCGGACGAGTTCCGGATCCCAGCTGGCCGCCCAGGCGAGCGGGGTCGGGTAGACCGTGGCCTGCCAGGTGGTGAACCCGGTCAGGCACTCCTCGTGGGCGATGGCCGGGATGCCGAACCTGTTCCCCGCCGTCACCTGCTCCTGGAACTCCGCCAGGCGCTTGCGGCCCGCCTCGGGGTCGACTGGGGCCGTGCCGAACACCCGGGTCAGGTGCCCGAGACCGTCGACGATCGCTTCTTCGAAGCTCTCGGGGGCACGGAACGTGTCCTGCATGGGCGCCACGTCTCCGGAGGAAGGGCTGAAGCCCGGCCAGGTACTGCCGAGTTGCGCGATCTTCTCGGTGTCGGTCATGGCGTCCAGGAGGGCCTGCGCGCGAACGGACGCCGGCAGGGCGGGGTCATTCCACAGCCCGGTTGTCGGGCGCTCGTCGCTGATCGTCAAGGTCTCATCCGTTTCTGTCTGCGGGCGCGCGGGAGCCCGCGCGGGCGATCGAGGAAGTAGAGAAGGTCGAAAAAGCACTGCCGGCGGGAGCGGGGAGCCGGGCCCGGGCGCCGGTCCGGCGGCCCTGGGGAGGCGGGTGACACCCGACAGCGTCATGGGCAGATGGTGATCTGCGTCGGCCGGCGCCCAGACCTCGAATCGGGCGGCGTCCCGCCTCGGCGGACCTGACAGGACGCCGGTGCGGTCACTTGCCGCCGGCCCCCATCAGGCCCGCGACCAGTGCGCGGCGGGCGAAGAGGTAGACAACGAGGATGGGGACGGCGGACATCAGCACCGCGGCCAGCAGGGCCGGAACGTTCGCTCCGTACTCGGAGACGAAGTTGTACAGGCCCAGCGTGACCAGCTTGTCCTCGTTCGACTGGGTCATGATCAGCGGGAACAGGAAGCCGTTCCACGCCTGCAGGGCGGTGAAGACGGCCGTGGTGGCGATGGCGGGCTTCGACATCGGGACGACGAGTGTCAGCAGGATCTTGGCCGGGCTCGCGCCGTCCAGCGCCATGGCCTCGTAGAGCTCGGTGGAGATGTCCCGCATGCCGCCGCTGAGGACCAGCACGCTCACCGGCAGCGCGAACGCCGCCGTGGGCAGGATGATCCCCCACAGGGTGTCGTAGAAGCCGAGGTCGTTGATGATCAGAAAGAGCGGGATGATGACGGCCTGGGACGGGATCGCCAGCCCCAGGAGGAACAGGCGGAACACGCCCCTGCTCACCCAGCCCCGACCGCGCACGACCGCGTAGCTGATCGGTATCGCGAGCGCCAGCACGATGGCGACGGTGGCCGCCGCCACGACGACGGTGTTCCAGATGTACTGGAGGAACCCGCTGTCCAGCACCGTGCGGAAGTTGTCCAGCGTCACGGACGACGGCAGAGAGACGGGGCCCTTGTCGGTGTACGTCGTCTGCGGTTGCACCGCCGTGTTCACCAGGGCGTACAGCGGGACGCCGATGATCAGGAGCCAGACCAGGGCCGCGACGCCGGCCGCGTAGTTGGGGCGCGTTCTCACAGCCCCTCCAGGGTGCTGGTCATCTTGTCGTAGCCGCTCAGCTTCGTGAGGACGACCGAGGCCGCGGTGGCGAGCAGGAGCAGGAAGCTCGCGATGGCGCTGGCGTAGCCGTAGTCGTAGGTGCGGAACGCGGTCTGGTACATGGAGAAGGGCAGGGTCGAGGTGTCGGTGCCGGGGCCGCCGTTGGTCAGCAGCAGGACGATGTCGAAGGCCGTCAGCCCGCCGACGACCATGAAGATGGTCGAGGTGATCATCGTGTTGCGCAGCTGTGGCAGCGTGATGTGGACGAACTGCCGGATGCGTCCCGCGCCGTCGATCGCGGCCGCCTGGTAGAGCGTCTGCGGGACGGCGCGGGCGGCACCCTGGTAGAGCAGGCTGTGGAAGGGGACGAACTGCCAGGTGGTCACCAGGACCAGGCAGGCGATCGCTCCCTGCTGAGTACCGAGCGGATTCCCGCCGAAGAGCCATTCGACCTTGGCCGGCAGGCCGAAGTTCGGGTCCAGCAGTTGACGCCACATGATGGCCGTGGCCGCCGTGGACAGCAGCAGCGGCAGGAAGAAGACCGCCGACAGCACGGCCCGGTTGCGCTGGTGGCCGGCCGCCCAGACGCCCAGCAGGATGCTGATCGGTGCCTGGACCGCGACATTGCCGACCAGCAGGGCCCCCGTGACCAGGGTGGACTGCCAGACCTGGCTGTCGTCGAAGAACCGCGACCAGTTCTCCATGCCCGCGAACTGGGGTGTGGTCAGCCCGTCCCAGTGAGTGAGGGAGAGGTAGAGCACTCCCACCATCGGCGCGACGGCGAAGACGAGGAAGAACAGCAGGCCGGGGAGTGCCCAGGCCACACCGGGCCGCTCCAGGGTGGGAGAGGCGGCCCGGTCACGCACCCGGTGCTTGCGCACGGGCCGCGAATTCGTTGCGGAGACCACGTGGACGTGCCTTCCTACTTCTTGATCGCCAGAACCGCGGCGACGAACTGCTCCGGCGAGCTCTGCCCGTTGAACAGCTTCTGGATCTCGGTCAGCAGCGGGGTGCCGAGAGTGAGGCCGAGGGCCTGGTCCCAGGACTGGGTGAAGTCGGGAGCCTTCTGCACCAGGCCGTACTGGAACTTCGCGTACGCCGGGTCGGGCGCCTTGGCGAGCAGCTGCTCGGCATTGGTCGTGACCGGAACCTCGCCCTTCTCGATCAGTCCCTGGACGTAGGCGTCGCTGTAGGTGGACTTGAGGAACTCCGCCGCAGTGTCCTTGGCGGCCGCGGTGGTCACCGAGAGGTAGTTGGTGGGGTTTCCGACGACGTTCTTCGGGTCGCCCTTGCCGCCCTCGACGCTCGGGAAGGCCACGTACCCCAGGCCGCTCTTCGCGAAGTCGGGGTCCTCGCTCTGCTGGGTGGCGTACTCCCATGAGCCCATCAGGACCATGGCCGCCTTGCCCTTGTTGAGCAGGGTGGTGGTGCCGCCGGGGCCGTAGTTGACCGAGCCGAAGTTCTTGCCGAAGGCGCCGCTGTCCACCAGCTCCTTGATCATCTGGGCGGTCTTGAGGACGGCCGGGTCACTCCACCGCGACCAGTCGCCGTCCTGGATCTTCCAGAACAGCCCCGGCCCCGCGAGCCGGTCGACGAGGTACTCGACCCACATCAGCTCGGTCCACGAGGAGCTGGCGTTTCCCGCGAGCGCGAAGGGCGTGACGCCCTTGCCCTTGAACACCTTCACCAGCTTCGTCAGGTCGGCGTACGTCTTCGGCGGCTCGACACCGGCATCGGCGAAGACCTTCTTGTTGTAGAAGAGAAACACCGGCTGGGTACCGCGACACGGGACGCCCACCAGCTTGTCGCCGACCTTTCCGGCCTCCAGCGCGGAGGGCAGGAAGTGACCCTCCAGGAAGCCGTCGAGCTCCACCAGCTTCCCCGCCTTGACGTAGTCGTCGAGGCTGCCGCCGCCCCAGCTGAAGAACATCCCGGGCATCTTCGCCGAGCCCATCGCGGTGCGCAGCTTGTCCTTGTAGCCGTCCGAGGCGATCACGGACATGCTGACCCTGCCCTTGCCTCCGGAGTTGAACGAATCAACCGCCGCCTTCTGGACCGAGTTGGTCGGGTCCTGCAGCGTCCAGAAGTCCACGTTGCCGTTGGGCGACGCCGTGGAGCTGCCGGACGGGCCGCAGCCGGCCACGGTGACACTCAGCGTGGTCGCCGCCGTAGCGGTGAGAAACCACCGTCGGGACACTCTGTTCATCGTTGAACACCTTTCGAGTCGGCAGGATCCCGTTCGCGGGTGTGCTTCACCCGACAGGCCGTCCCGGGCCTGTCCGCGCTGAGGGATGTGAGTCGATGGCCATGACCGTCAGGTGCTGTTGCGCAAACGTTGCGTACCGTTGCTCCCGCGGTTGAGCTGGCGTCGGTCACGCTAAGCGGCGCGATTCGGCCGCGGCAATATCCCATGGGAATCAGTTCCGAAAGACTTTCGCAGTCCGATGGCTTACGGAAATGGATCAAGCGCGCCTGCGTTGTCGCTTTCGGGCGCAGCAGTAGACATGCGCACGATCAATTCCGTCGCGAGCTCCCTGCGCGCCGTCGCGGGCGGCCTGCCGTCGGCCAGGTGCAGCAGGACCCGCGTGGCCTCCTGACCGAGCTCCCGGAACGGCTGTCGTACGGCGCTCAGCGGCGGTGAAGCCATGGCTGCCACCAGGGTGTCGTCGAACGACATCACCGACAGCTCGCGCGGTACGGCGATGCCGCCCTGCCGGGCGGCCTCCAGGGCACCGAGGGCCTGGACGTCGCTCGCGGCGAAAAGCGCCGTCGGCTTCTCGCGCCGGTCCAGGACGCTGCGCGCGGCGTGAAGGGCCTCGTCGTAGTCGAAGTCCGTCGAGCGGACGAGCGCGGGGTCGTACGGGATTCCGGCCTCCGCGAGAGCGGCCCGGTAGCCGTGCAGGCGCGCGGACCCGGCCGGCGAACTGGAACGGCCGGCGAGCATGCCGATCCGGCGGTGCCCGAGGTCGATCAGGTGCTGCACGGCGGTCGTCGCGCCGTGCCAGTTCGTCACCCCGATGCTCGGGATGTCCCCGGCCGGCGCGTTCAGGGGATCGACGAGCACGACCGGCAACCCCAGGTCGAGGATCCGGCGCTGGTCCTGCTCGGCGAGAGCGGAGATGACGATGACGACTCCGGCGGCGCCCAGCTCCACGGATTCCTGGAGCCACTGGGCGATCGAGCGCCGGCTCGTCGTGCCGACGGTCGTGCGGACGCCCATCTCGGCCGCCGACTCCACGATCCCGCGGACCACTTCCAGGGTGTACGGGCCGACCAGATCCCGGAACACGGCCAGGATCTGCCGCGGCCGACGCTCGTCGCTCTCCCAGGCACGGACATAGCCGCGTTCCGCCAGCAGTGTTTCGATCCGGGCTCGCGTCGTCTCGGACACGTCGCGCCGCCGGTGGACGACCTTCCACACGGTCGCGAGCGAGACGCCGATCTCATTGGCTATCGAGGTGAGAAGCCCGTACTGGGCGTTCCTGCGCGGCCTGGCTGGGCCCGTCACTTCGGCCTGGACCTCCCTGTCGCGTCCGCTGACTGTGCGCTGAGCGAACGTACACGCCCGTTCGATGACGGAGACCGAGGCAAAGCCCCGGAAAGCCCCGCCTACCAGCGGAAATGCGAGGACGTCAGGTCTGCGAAAGGCTTTCGTGGCCCGAGCGGCCACCTCTTGTAGGCTCCCCCGCAGCCTGTTCGAGCCGCTCAGGCGCGTCACTTTCGGGAGGCCGGGAAATGCCGGTGCACAGCATCCACGACACACAACCCGCCGACCGCTGGGAGGACGCCTTCCTCTCCGGCAACGGCGAGTACGGGATCATGGTGTTCGGACATCCCCACCGGGAACGGATCGTTCACAACCACCACCGTTACGTACTCCCCAACGAGTCCCTCGGGATGCGCCCGCCGGCCGTCGCCGACCGTCTCGAGCACGTCCGCGACCTGATCCTCGCCGGGGAACGGGAGCGCGCGCAGCGCGAGTTCTCCGACGGCAGGGCAATGGCCTGGACCCAGTCGTTCCACCCCGGGCACATGCTCCACCTTGATGCTCTGGACACCATGGACGCGCTGAGCGAGGAAGGACCCGTGGATCGCTACCGCCGGGTCACGGACTTCGCCACCGGCGAGGTGCGGGTCACCTGGGCCGACGGGGAGCGGGAATGGCAGCGGCGTGCGTTCGTCTCGCGCACCGATGCCGTCTCGGTCGTCGAGATCACCGGTCCCCGCCTCGACCTGGCCGTACGGCTCTCCGGAGAGCTGCCCGGCCGGCCGGCCGACGTCACCTTCTCGACCTCCGCGCAGGCCGCCGGGGAGAGTGAGGCGTCACTCGCCGTGGTCGGGACGTATCCGCCCGGGCCCGGTGCGGCGGGATTCGCCGGCGTGACCCGAGTGGTCGTCACCGGTGGCCGGGTCCGGGTGGAGGGGGACACGGCCCGTGTCGAGGGCGCGAGACGCGTGGTCCTGCTGACCCGGATGGACCGGTCGGCCCCCCTCCCCCGCGTCGACGCACTGAGCGCGGACCTGGCCGAACTGCCCGCCGACTACGACGAGTTGCTCGCCCGCCATACCCCTGTCCACGGGGAGCTCTACGGCCGCGCCGAACTCGACCTAGGCGTGCCCGACAGCGACCTCAGCCTCCCCGTGCGCGAGCTGCTCGCCCGCGCCGACGCCAGGACACTGGACGGCGCGCTGGTCGAGGCGATGTTCCACTCCGGCCGATACCTGCTGCTCAGCTCCAGCGGGGTGCTCCCGCCCCGGCTGACCGGACTGTGGCTGGGGGAATGGGGAGCGGCCTGGTCCGGTGACTACACCACCGACGCCAACATCAACCTGCAGATGGCCGGGGCGGTCCTCACCGGCATGCCCGAACTCATCGCGCCGTACGCCGCGTTGATCGGCGAGCAGATCGACGACTGGCGAACCAACGCCCGTACGATCTACGACACCCGCGGAATCCTCGCGCCCAGCCGGACCGACGGTGAGCACGGCCTGCTGTTCCACCTCGACGACGACTGGCCCTGGACCATGTGGCTGGCGGGCGCGGACTGGCTGCTGTTCCCGCTGTACGAGTACTGGCAGGCGACCGGCGACGACGACTTCCTCGCCCATACCCTCGCCCCATGGCTCGTCGAGGCCGCCGTCTTCTTCGAGGACTTCCTCACCCGCGAGGACGACTACGGGCGCGTCATCCTCGTCCCGTCCTACTCCCCGGAGGTCGGCCCGGAGGACGGTCGGGGCGTGGCGGGAGTGAACGCCACCATGGACGTCGCCGCGGCCCGGCACGCGCTCACCACCGCCGGCGACGTCTGCGCGCACCTCGGCATCGAGCATGACGCGGTAGACCGCTGGCGCGCGCTGGCCGAGCGGCTGCCGCCGTACCGCGTCGACGACCACGGGGCGCTCGCCGAGTGGGCGTGGCCGGGGCTGGAGACCGCCGACGACCACCGGCACATCAGCCACCTCTACCCGGTGTGGCCGCTCCACGACATCACCCCCGACGACACACCCGACCTGGCCGCCGCCGCCCGCGAGGCCCTGCTGCGGCGTGGTGACGAGAACCTGTCCGCGCACGGCAGCCTGCACCGGGCCCTTGTCGCC
This sequence comes from Streptomyces sp. a15, assembly GCF_059026085.1. Classification (NCBI taxonomy): domain Bacteria; kingdom Bacillati; phylum Actinomycetota; class Actinomycetes; order Kitasatosporales; family Streptomycetaceae; genus Streptomyces; species Streptomyces sp. A15. The sequence continues at coordinate 64,682 of NZ_JBWLKM010000040.1, forward strand.
GCCCGCCTGAAGGACGGGGAGACGGCGAAGGCGAACGTCCTCAAGATCCTGGGGCGCAACATGGTCTTCCGGTCGATGATGACCTCACACAACCCCGACCTGGAGATCTACAACGCGGACGCCGCCCACTGTCTGCCCGCTGTCGTCGTGGAGATGCTGCTCGACTCCCGGCCCGGGGTCGTCGAACTCCTGCCCGCCCTGCCCCCGGAGTGGTGGTCCGGCAGCCTGCGCGGCATCGAGACCCGCGCCGGAGTGCGCATCGAGGAGCTGAGCTGGAACGTTCAGGAGGGTGTCGTGCGGATCGTGCTGACCTCACAGCGTGAGCGGGAGGTCGTCGTCGTGTGCCGTCGTGCCGCCGACCGACGGCGGTCCGTGCGCCTCGCACCGCGCACCCCCGTCACGGTGACTGTCCCGCTCGCCTGAAAGCGCCGGGGCGGGCGTCCCCAGGACGCCCGCCCCCGTGCGCTGACTCGGTCCGCTCATCCGGACAACCCTGCCCATGTTGATCGGCGGCACCAGTGGTCACTCACTCCGCGGCGATTCGTCGGCGGACCGATGTCGAAGTGCGCAGCACGAGTTCCGTCGCCAGCTCGATCCGCGACGACACGGGCGGCCGGCCCTCGGCGAGCTGTACGAGCACCCGGGTGGCCTCGCGGCCCAGTTCCTCGAACGGCTGGCGCACCGCGCTCAGCGGCGGGCAGGCCATGGCCGCCACAAGGGTGTCGTCGAAGGACATGACCGCCAACTCCTCGGGCACCCTGAGCCCGTGCTGACGGGCGGCCTCCAGGACGCCGAGGGCCTGGGCGTCGCTTGCCGCGAAGACGGCCGTGGGCGGATCGTCGCAGCGCAGGATCTGCCGGCTGGCGAGCAGTGCCTCTCCGAAGTCGAAGTCGGTCGAGCGGACGATCGCCGGGTCGTACGGGATTCCCGCCTCCTCGAGCGCGGCCCGGTAGCCGTGCACCCGTGCCGCCCCGGCCAGCGAGTGCGAGCGGCCGGCGACCATGCCGATCCTGGTGTGTCCGAGGCCCAGCAGGTGCTGCACCGCATCCCGGGCGCCGCTCCAGTTGGTCACCCCGATGCTCGGGATGTCGTGGCTGGGCGCGCTGAGCGGATCGATCAGTACCACCGGCAGTCGCTGCTCGACGATGCGTCGCTGGTCCTCCTCGGCCAGCATCGAGATCACGATGATCAGCCCGGTCGCGTCGAGCGCCACGCACTCCTCCAGCCACTGGGAGATCGAGCGGTGCCCGGTTGTACCGGTCACCACGTCCACGCCCATCTCGTCCGCCGCCTCCACGATCCCGCGGACGACCTCCAGCGTGTACGGCCCGGACAGGTCCCGGAACACCGTGATGATCTGCCGCGGCGCCGCGGGATCCCGCTCTCCCGGACGGACGTACCCGTGCCGCGCCAGCAACTCCTCCACGCGGGCGCGGGTCGCCGCACCGACGTCGGGACGCCGGTGCACCACCTTCGACACGGTGCTGAGCGACACGCCCGCCTCACCGGCGACGCTGGTCAGCAGACCGTACTGCGCATCCCCGCGCCTCCTGCCCCGACCTGTCACTGGTGCGCCTCACCTCGAGCTGTCACTCCATGCCGGCTCCACGCGCCGACACCGATGTGCCGTCCGAACCACTGCCCCGCCTCGGACTCCGCCGCAAGCTAACGGGACGAAACGCTCGTGAGCAAGGCACAGCGGGGTGCGGCCGCCTCACACGGTGGCCACACCCCGCCGGCGTCGACCCGCTAGCTTCGGCTCCACCTCTGGGTGGCGTTGCCGAGGGCCGTCCACAGCTGCACCTTGGATCCGTTGGCCGTTCCCCAGTTGGTGACGTCGACGGCGAGACCGTTGGAGCGGTTGATCACGGAACCGTCCAGACGGAACCACCACGCCTGGCTGGACTTGCCGTTGCAGGTCCACAGGATGAGCTTGGTGCCCGGGGTGGTGCCGTCACCGTCCGCGGCCAGACACTTACCGGCGACACGGAGTTCACCCGCGGTGGTCTGCGTGATCGTCTGGTTCGCGTTCCCGGAGCAGTCGTAGATCTGTACCTGCACACCCGTCTGGCCATTCGGCACATCCAGGCAGCGGCCGGCGTTGGCGCCCTTCAGTGTGAAGGTGCCGTCCGTCGGCAGGGGGTCCTGGACGAGCTGCCACTCCTGCGAGTCGTCCGCCGCGGGGTCCGCGGACGCGTTGATCGACACCTCGAGGTCGACAGCGCCGTTCTGGGTGGCGCCCGTCATGTACAGACTCGTGTTGCGGACCGAGCGGATCTTGTAGTAGCCGTCCGTCGAGGAGACGAGGGTCCACTGCTTGTCGGTGGCTCCGTCGTCGACCCACTGGGCGAGGCGCTGCCCGGCTGTCGCGCTGCCGGTCCAGACGGCGACCGAGCGGCCACCGGCCTTGTTGAGCAGGGTCACGTCGGAACCCTTGGCGGTCAGGTGCCAGCGCTGCGAGTCGTCGTTGGCATCCCGGGTCCTGAGGACGAGGTCGGGGACGTTCCCCGTGAGGTTGGCGTCCTGCGTCTTGCCGGCGTCGGGGCTGAGGACCTGACCGGTCAGACGGTTGACGAGGGTGTCGTAGGCACCGTCGGACCGGCCGAGGTCGACCTCGGCGTAGCGCACGGGCCCGACGGCACTGCCGCCCCACGAGGCCGAGGCCTGGAGGACGAGGACGCGTCCCGTGCCCTGGACGTACTGGAGGTTACGGCTGTACCCGGCGGCGATCGGCGTCTGGTACTCCTTCCAGGTGCCGGTGCTCAGACCGGACTCGTTCACCCAGACGCTGGCACTGTCCCCCGTGTTGTAGAGGATCCGTCCGTCCGGCAGCGCGACGATCACCGGGCTGCCGCCCGTGGACAGCGTGCGTCCCCCGGAGGGCACAGGCAGGTTGGTGATCGGGAGGTCCGTCACGCTGTTCGCGTAGAACTTCAACGGGTCGTCCGCGAGCCTGTATCGGGCGACGGATCCGCCGCCGAAGTACTCGTAGGTGAGCAGCCATTTGCCGTCGGTCGTCGGGGCGATCGTCGTCATGCCCGGGCGTCCGTTGCCGATCAGGGTCTTGCCGTTGAGGTTCTCGGTCGTGCCCGGGACGTCGACGACCGGCTGGCTCCAGGACGTGCTGCCGTCAAAGGTCTTGTGCACGAGGATCTGGTTGACTGCATCCGTGGCCGTGTCGTTGTCCGGGTCGATGGTCGGCACTCCGGTGTCGGCGTCGAAGCCGAGGTAGTCGTTCTCGTCGGAGTAGTAGGCGACGAGCTTGCCGCCTCGGGCGATCAGATACGGCTCCCAGACAGGGTCGTGCTGCCGGTAGGTATTGGCGTTCGAGATGCGGCTGCCCGCCCACCCGCCGGTGGCGATGATGTTATGGAAGGTCCAGGTCGCGCCGTCGTCGGCGCTGGAGTACAAGGCGATCGCCACGTCCTTGCGGTCGCCGTCACCGTCCGGCGTCCAGTTCGGGTCGGCGGCCTTGTGCTCCTTGTAGTAGTAGTCGTCCCCCGAGACGACACTCGCGAGGAGCAGCGTGCCGGCACTCAGGTTTCCGACTTTCTGCGGGAGCACGTAGAAGTACGGGTTCGTCCAGTTACTCGTGTACTTCGCGTACTGCGGGTCACCGGACAGGTAGGCGGGAGCCTTGACATCGGCCAGCTTCGCCCACGTCGTGCCGTCGTCGTCGCTCTTGTAGACGGGAAGCGTCTGTCCCACCGGGTCGCCCTGGCTGTTCTCGAACGATGCCACTATCCGGCCGCTCGGAAGCTGGGCCGACTTCGGGTAGAGAACACACGGCTGTTTGCTGCACGCGGCGGCATTGTTCGCCACATACAGGTTCGACGGGCTCGGCTGATACGCCGACGCGCTCGCCGCAGAGGCAATGGCGAATGCCAAGCCGATACAGAAGGCTGTCGCTGACGCAAGAGCCTTCCGCGTCCATGTTTGTATCACTGCAGTTCCTCTGTGCATATGGCCGGCGGCCATGGGATTCAGGAAAGGCCGCTTGGCGGCTGAGTGGGAAACGTGCGCGACCTGCGTCTCGCTGCCGTCCCGTGGCAGCGCCGGAGGCGGGGTCCGGCACGGGCGGCGGCCGTCGACACATGAGGATGGCGACGCGTTCCACGAAGGTATACATGCTGCTTCCTCGCTTCCGTTCCGGACCAGGGACACGGTTGCCGGGCGCCTACGCGTCTGGCGTCCCTTGCTCGAGATCCCAACCGCCACGTGACGAAGTGTCAGGTAACGTCGGTTTCTCAGTGCTGTGAATCGGACTCAATGGGACGTGGCGCGGATGGAGAAAGTATTGGGACACGTTGCCGCCATGTCACCGGTGCGTTCCCGAAAGTGTTTCGCGAGTTCGCCGCCTTCAGGTATTGACGCGGCAGCGCCCCAAGAAGCACGTACCTGCCCAATATCGGTGCTGCGGCCATCAGATCGACGGCCGGATCACCCTGCGCATCCGCGAAGGCGCTGGACTCGGCACCGAAATCGTCCCCGGCAAGCCAGCCCGCTACCGCCAGGACCGCTGGCCCACTTCCATGAGACGCAACGATCACGACCGACGTCATCACCAAGCACGCCACCGCCACGACCTCGGCGTCCGGCGGATCGATCAGGTCTGCCGTGAACGCGGCCGCGATCCCTCCCTCGAGCAGAGACCTCAGGAGGAGGATTCAGCGGAAAGAGATGGTGGTTTCGGGATGTCGGCTGCCAGGTGCTCGGTGTTCCGGGGAAGCAGGACCTGGAAGGTGGCTCCCCGTCCGGGAGTCGAGCGGACTTCGACGCGGCCCGCGTGGGCGGCCACGAGGGACTGGACGATGGCGAGTCCCAAACCCGCACCGCCGGTGGCGCGGGTGCGGGAGGTGTCGGCGCGGTAGAAGCGGTCGAAGATGCGGCAGCTCTGATCCGGGGTCAAGCCCGGCCCTCGGTCGGCGACTTCGAGGACCGCGTGGTGTGCGACGGTGCCGACGCCGATGCGGATGGGCGTGCCTGGGGGTGTGTGGGTGACGGCGTTGCCGACGAGGTTGGTGACGACCTGGCGCAGCCGGGCCTCGTCGGCGACGGTGGGTGCGGAGGCGGGTGGGCCGTCGCCGTCCGGGCCGGTGAGCGTGACGGAGCGGGTAGCGTCCAGGGCGCGTACGTCGTGGAGGGCGTCGGCGGCGAGGGTGCGCAGGTCCGTGGGGGCCAGGTCCAGGCCCAGGGACAGGTCGCAGTCACCGGCGCTCTTGAGGGAGCGCTCGTCGAGCCTGGCAAGCAGCAGCAGGTCCTCCACGAGCCGAGTGAGGCGCTCGGACTCGCGGGCGATGCGCGCCATGGTGTCGTCGATGTCCCGCCGCTCGGGCAGGGCGCCCATGCGGTAGAGGTCGGTCAGGCCCTTGATGCCGGCGAGAGGGGTGCGCAGTTCGTGGCTGGCGTCAGCGACGAAGCGGCTCATCCGGCCCTCCGACTCCGCGCGGGCGGCGAAGGCGGCCTCGAGTTGGCCGAGCATGCCGTTCAACGCGGCTGCCAGGCGGCCGATCTCGGTGTTCGGTCCGGCCAGTTCGGGCACGCGCCGGGACAGGTCACCGCCCGCGATCTCGGCTGCTGTCTCTTCGATGCGGGACAGCGGCCGCAGTCCGGAGCGGACCGCGAACCAGCCGGCCACCGCCAGGACACCGAGCAGACACAGTCCGGCGGTCTCGTAGATCCGCCACATCTTGTCGACGGTTGCGTCCACCTCGGCCAGTGACGTCGACACGACGACGCCTCCTGGCGCGGTCCCGGTGGTTTCGCCCAGCGTGCCGACATCCACTTCCTGTACGGCGATCACTCGCCACCGCGTGTCGCCCTTGGTGCTGCCGACCGTGAACGGGTGGCCGTCCTGCGCGGTGATCGCCGCCGCGTCGAGCCGAGGCAGCACCGGGCCGGTCGTCTTCGGGGTCCGGTTCCCGCCGGCGAGGGGGTCGAGGCTGCTCTCGACCGTTCCGTCCGCTGCGACATAGGTGATGACCGGGTTGCCGAGGACGTCCGTGCTGAAGTGGGCGAGCGCGGCGGGCGGGGTTCGCTCGGCTCCGGTGCGGGCCACCGTGGACGGCAGCAGGGCGAATACCTGGGCGGAGACACGCAGTTGGGCGTCGATCCGGTTCTCCATGTACGAGCGCAGGGCGTTGCCCGTGACCAGGCTGAACGCCGTGAACCCGGCCGCCAGCAGCGCCACCGCCAGCACCAGCACCCGGCTGCGCAGCGAGGCCCGCCCCCATACGGTCCTCACGCGTCGCCCGTTCATGTCCTGGGTCCGCGCAGCACGTAACCGACCCCGTGGACGGTGTGGATCAGCTTGGGTCCTCCGTTGTCGAGCTTGCGGCGGAGGTAGCTGATGTAGGTGTCGACGATGCCGGTGTCGCCGCCGAAGTCGTAGTCCCACACTCGTTCGAGAATCTGCGCTTTGGAGACCGTGCGTCCGGAGTTGGCCATCAGGTAGTGCAGGAGCCGGAACTCCGTCGGGGACAGGCGTATCGGCTCGCCCGCCCGGGTCGTCTGAACGCCCTCGGGGTCGAGTTCCAGGTCGGCCGCCCGCACCACGGCCGTCGGATCGCCACTGGTGCGGCGCAGCACGGCGCTGATGCGGGCGATCAGCTCCTCCAGGTCGAACGGCTTGGTGACGTAGTCGTCGCCGCCGAGTTGCAGGCCGTCGATCTTGTCGCGGGTGGTGTCCCGGGCAGTGAGGAACACCACCGGGATGTGCCCGGTACGGAGTCCTGCGGGCCGGTGCCGCTCGCGCAGCCGCCGGATCACCTCGAAGCCGTCCGTGTCCGGCAGCATGACGTCCAGCAGGACCAGGTCGGGCGAGAACTCGTGTGCCGCGGCCAGCGCCTCCTCGCCGGTGCCGGCGGCGGCGACGGTGAAGCCTGCATGCCGGAGTGCCGCGCACAGCAGTTGCCTCACGGTGGGTTCGTCGTCCACCACCAGCAGGCTCGCGCCCCCGGCGGAGCCAGCCGGCTCGTGCTCGGGCCCAGCTCCGCGGGGGTGGGGTCGTTCAGCGGTTGCCAACGGGTGCCTCCAGAGGGCCGGAGTCCGCTCCCGGCGCCGCGGCGGGCGGAACAGGGTGCCCGCTCTTCGCGCTCGGCGGGGCGAGGGCGTTCTTCCAGCCGAAGATACGGGAGCGGCTGGTGACGGCCCCGCGCAACAGGCACCCGGACAACCCGGCCACACTCCCGACGAGCAGGGCGAACACCACGGTCACGAGCACGCTGCCGGTCAGCTCCGCCCGCCTACCGCCCATCTCGCTGCCGAACATGCTGACGCCGATGTGCCCGGACGCCCCGGCGAGCCACGCCGCCGCGCCCATGATCAGTGCCGTGACGATGCCGAACCGCTCGGCGAAACCGAGGTGCGGGCCGAAAGGGCCGCGGTAGCGGTGCAGCGGAGGTGTGTGTGCCGGGTCCGTGGCCCGCGCGGCCGCGTACGCGCACGCCAGCAGGAGGAGGCCGGTCACAGCGAGGGCCGCGAGCCACAGCGGCCAGCCTCCGGCGGACAGCTCCCGCAGGTGCTCGGTGCGGTCGGCCGGGGCGCTCGTCTGCTGTCCACCCATCCCGCGCATGAGCGCGGCGAGCGGGTTGCCGCCCTGGCTCTCCACCTGCTGCGTCGACGCCGTCCACGGTGAGCCCACGCCCAGCGTCAGGAACACCGCCACGGCGTTCGGAGCGAGCAGCACCGCCGCGCCCGCCGCCGTCGCGGCCCGACCACCGGCCACCGCACCCACGAACGTCACCAGCACAAGCGGAACGGCCATCACCACCAGGAGCGTCCGTACGACCGCGGAGACACCGGGAATCCAAGCCGGCCGGAGCCGGTCGAGCACCCTGCTCAGGGGCAGTCGTACCTTGCGACTGATCAGGCATCCGACGGCGAGCACGACCACAACCCACAGCACCGCGCCGAAGGCGGCCGAGCCCGCTTGGACCTCATACGTCATGGTCGGATCCTGGGACGCCCTACCGCCGCCGAGCAGGTCGCCCAGCAGGTCACCCGCACCGCCTTCTCCGCCGCCGAGGCCATCGGATCCCACGTCCTCACCGCCGCGCAGTGCGCTCATCGCCGACGCCGGCATGTTGAACGTCCCGCGCGCGACGTCCGCCACCACCAGGAAGCCGATCAGCGCCGCCGCACCGGCTCCGGCTGCGCGCGCGGCCAGTTCGCCGGTGTCGCACCGCCGATGCCGGAGCCGCCGGGAGAAGGCGAACCAGAGCACGAGGGCGCCGACCAGCGTCACGCCGAGCGGTACGACGTCGGCCGCGCCGCTCATCGACGAGGCCATGCCTCCACCGCCGAACAGGCCGCCCAGCAGGTCTCCCAGCCCGGAGCCCCCGGACGTCGCCGGCGTGTCCGGACCGGCGCTCACCGAGCCACCGACGGCCATGGCCGTCAGGGCCATGGCCAGCGACCACAGCGACCCGACCGACCCGGCGTCCAGCAGCCACAGGGCCACCGCCGAGACCCCCGCCATGGCGGCCACCGCGCACAGCACGGCCGCCGCCCCTTCCAGGGCGTTTCGCAACGGGCCCTCGGGCACTGGCCATCCGGTGCCAGTGAGCCTTGACGGCCTGGGCTCGGGTCGGGGTGTGGACGTGATGACGAGCATGTCGTGTCACTCCGCTTCGCTTCGCTCCGGGAACGCACGCAGCGCCGTACGAGGGGATTCGGCAGGAAGCACGGCGCCGCGTTCCGTGGGGACCCGCACAGCCTGTCCGCCGGGAGTGCCACATTCCGGAGAGGTTCTGAGAGATTCCCGAGAGCCCTCGGCAGAACGCCACAGGTCACGGCCCCCGCACGGCCGGGACCGCGCCCGGCTTCTCAGGGAACTCCCAGAACCCGACTGGTACGGGACCAATGCCACGCCGAGGTGTCTGCCGTCGTCCCAGGAGGCGGCCGGTTCCCCGTGCACCTGGAGAAGGTTGGCGTCGGCCACTGAACCGGGGGCACCGCCGGCCGGCGGGCTTCGAGGAGAGGACAGGAAGTAGTACTGCGGTACTAGCGGGCCCCACCGGATTCGGTTCCGCGGTACGGGATGGTCGTCCGGTACCGCTCCTAGGTTGAGATCGCGGGTCAGTCAGGCCCAGCTCACCCAATGATCTCTTCTCCTGGTGGGAGTAATCCGTGGCCACCTTCCTCTATCGGCTCGGCCGGCTGACGTTCCGGCGACGACGCCTCGTGGTGATGTTGTGGGTCGCCGTCCTGGCCGCCATCAGTATCGGCGCCATGAGTGCGCCCGGCACCTCCTCGGGGGCCTTGAGCGTTCCGGGCACGCAGTCGCAGCAGGCGATCGACCTGCTGCAGAAGGAGTTCCCGCAGGCGTCCGCCGACGGCGCCACCGCGCGTGTGGTGTTCGAGGCGCCCAGCGGGCAGAAGCTCACCTCCGCCGTCAACAAGGCCAAGGTCGAGTCCCTGGTGGCGAAGCTGGAGAAGTCGCCGCAGGTGTCGGGCGTCTCCGACCCCTTCTCCAGCGGCCTGGTCAGCAAGTCCGGCACCATCGCCTACGCCCAGGTGTCCTACAAAGTCGCCCAGGCCGACGTCAGCGGCGCGGCCCACGCCGTCCAGACCGACGTCGTCGCCCAGGGCGAGAAGGCCGGCCTGAAGGTGAGCCTGGGCGGCAACGCTGTCGAGGACAAGGCCGCCAGCAAGCTGGCCGAGCTGATCGGCGTCGGGGTCGCCGCCGTCGTCCTGGTGATCACCTTCGGCTCGCTGATAGCCGCGGGACTGCCCCTGCTCACCGCGATCCTCGGGGTGGCCGCGGCCATCCTGTCGGTCATGGCCGCCACGCATTTCTTCGACCTGGCCTCGGCCTCCACGACCCTGGCACTGATGCTGGGCCTGGCCGTCGCCATCGACTACGCCCTGTTCATCGTCTCCCGGTACCGCAACGAGATCCGCGACGGCCACGAACCCGAGGAAGCCTGCGGCCGGGCCCTGGGCACCGCCGGATCCGCGGTCGTCTTCGCCGGCCTGACCGTGATCGTCGCGCTGGCCGGGCTGACCGTCATCGGCATCGGCACGCTCACCTCCATGGGCCTGGCCTCCGCCTTCGCCGTCGCCGTCGCCGTGATCATCGCGCTGACCCTGCTGCCCGCCGTCCTCGGCTTCGCCGGTATGCGGATCATGAAGGGCACGCTGCACACCCGCCGTATGAAGGCGCTGGAGCGCGGCGAGGGCGAGTCGATGGGCGTGCGCTGGGCGAGGTTCGTCACCCGCAACCCGGTCAAGGTACTCGTGGCCTCGGTGATCGGACTGGCTCTGCTGGCCATCCCTGCGATGTCCCTGCAGATGGCCCTGAACGACGACTCCGGAAAGCCCCCCGGCAGCACCCAGCGCATCGCCTACGACACCCTCAGCAAGGGTTTCGGACCGGGCTTCAACGGCCCGCTCACCGTGGTCGTCGACGCCCGGGACAGCGAGAACCCCAAGGCGGCCGCCCAGGACGCGTACACCATGCTGGGCGAACTGGACGATGTCGCCGCCGTCCGTCCGCCCTCCTTCAACCAGGCCGGCGACGTGGCCCTGCTCGGCGCCGTCCCCAAGAGCGCCCCCACCAGTGAGGCCACCAAGGACCTCGTGGACGAGATCCGCCACCACGGCGGCGCCCTGCACCAGGACACCGGCGCCGACCTGATGGTCACCGGCCTGACCGCCGTCAACATCGACGTCAGCACCAAGCTCTCCGACGCCCTCGTGCCCTACCTGGCCATCGTCGTGGGCCTGGCCCTGGTCCTGCTCCTGCTGGTCTTCCGGTCGATCGTGATTCCGCTCAAGGCCGCCCTCGGCTTCCTGCTCAGCGTGGTCTCGACCCTCGGTGTCCTGGTCGCGGTCTTCCAGTGGGGCTGGCTGAAGGACCTCTTCGGCGTCAACCAGACCGGCCCCATCGTCAGCCTGCTGCCCATCCTGCTGATCGGCGTCGTGTTCGGCCTCGCCATGGACTACGAGGTCTTCCTCGTCTCCCGCATGCGGGAGGAGTACGTCCACGGCGCCGAACCCACGCAGGCCATCGTGCAGGGCTTCCGGCACAGCGGCCGGGTGGTCACCGCGGCCGCGATCATCATGATCTCCGTCTTCTCCGGATTCCTCCTCGACGACGCGGCTCTGATCAAGTCCATCGGCCTGGGGCTCGCCGCCGCCGTGTTCTTCGACGCCTTCGTCGTCCGGATGACCATCGTCCCCGCGGTGATGACCCTGCTCGGCCACCGCTCCTGGACCCTGCCCCAATGGCTCGACCGGGTCCTGCCGAACGTGGACGTCGAGGGAGAGAAACTGCGCCACGCGCTGGCTGCCGAACAGGCGGACTCGGCGCCTGAACCCGTCCTCGTCGGCGTCGCCGCCGGGGTCCAGGCGGAGTCGGGGAGTCACAGCGCTCCGCCCGCCTTCCCCAGCGTCAACGGCTCCGAGTCCGGATCCGGATCCAAATCCGGTGACACGGACACCACTGCGGTCTCGGCGGTTGTTCCCCGGCATCACCGCGGCAGGATCCGGGGACTGTCCGGGATCAAGCGGCGCCGCGCGGGCAACGGTGACGTGGAGGGCCTCGGTGGCATGAAGACGCCCGGTGACTTGGGGGCGCCCAGTGACACGCCGGCCCCCGGCGACACGGACGCGCCGGCACCTGCCCAGCAGGCCGACGGGAAGGCACGAGGACTGTCCAGGCTCAAGCAGCGCCTGGCACGAGGCGGCGATTCAACCGTCCCCGCCGACACGGCGGAATCGAAGGCACCGACACGCAGGAAGCTGTTGAAGAACCCGCTCCGCAGGAGGTGACGAGAGCAAGCCGGAGCACCGGCTTGCGCACAGCTCCTGACGTGGCGGCCAAGTCCCGCCAGCCATCCCCCCCCCCCCCCAGCGCCGCCCGTCGGTCCGATTCCCCCGGGGCCGGCGGGCGGTCCCCGACACCGCGAAGGACCCACGTTGGCCGCACCGAGCGCCCCCGCTCCCGACCCTCGCCGAGACGAGCGCTGGACCTTGGAGACTCTGACGAGCGATCCCGAGCAGCGCGTGATCGTCTCGGTCATCTCCCGGCTGGGCTCGTGGGCGCGGGCCGACCGGGCCCACCCCCGGGTGAGACGCTGGGGCGTCCCGCTGCTGTGCTTCGCGGGCGGTACCGACGCCTACCTCAACCCCTACAACATCGGCGACCCGAAGCTGCCGCTCATCCTCGCCTTCTGCGTCCCGCTGCTGTGGCGGGATCGCCGGCCCATGCTGGTCTTCGCCCTCACCACGGCCGCCTCCGTGGTGTCTCTCTCCCTGGGTGTGCTGACTCTTGCGGAATTCGCTCGGATGGTGGCCCTGTTCAACGTCGGCCGCTTCTGCTCCCCACGCCAGGTGACCGTCGCCATCGGTGTCACCACCGCGGAACTCGTCGCGTGGGCGTACGTCTTCTGGAGCGGCGAACAACTGGAGTACCTCACGCGTCCGGAGCCCGTGACGTTGATGGCGATGATCGCCATGGCGGGGTTCGCCGCTCTCGGCCTGCTCGTCCGGCTGGCCCACGCCTACATCAACGCCTTGAAGAAGCAACGCGACCAGCAGGCTCGTCTCGCCACCGCGCAGGAACGCGCCCGCGTCTCCCGCGAGATGCACGACATCCTCGGCCACACCCTCGCCGTCATCGTCGGCCTCGCCGACGGCGCCGCCGCCCTCTCCGAGACCAAGCCGGAACGCGGCGCCCGGACGCTGCGCATCATCAGCGCCAGCGGCCGCGACGCCCTGGCCGAACTGCGCCGTCTGCTCGCTGTCATCAGCGACGACCGCGACGGCCAGGACCGCTCGCACGACGTCCCGCTCGCCCCGCAGCCCGGCCTCGCCGACCTCGACGCCCTGCTCGACCGGGTCCGCGCCGCCGGCCCCACCGTCGCCCTGCACGCGCACGGCGACCTCACCGGCCAGGCCCCGGGTCTGCAACTGTCCGCCTACCGCATCATCCAGGAGGCCCTGACCAACACAGTCAAGTACGCCGCCTCCGACACCTCGGTCCACGTCTCCATCGCCTCCGACACCGACACCGTGCGCCTCACGGTCGAGGACACCGGCCCGCCCCGCACTCCGCGTGCACGCCGTGGCCCGACGGGCAGCGGCCGGGGCCTGGTCGGCATGCGCGAGCGCGCCGCCCTCTACCGGGGCGAGGTCACCGCCGGCCCCAACCCTCACGGAGGCTGGACCGTCCACGCCATCCTCATCCCCAACCCGCCCGCCAACTCCCCACAGAAGCACCCCGCCTAATGGGAGCTACGGGGCCGGGGAATGCTCGGTTCCGTAGCCGTCAGCAGGTGAGCACTATCGCCGCCGGA
>NZ_JBWLKM010000041.1:0-77898 GCF_059026085.1 Streptomyces sp. a15
ACTCGTCCAGACCAGCGTGAAGAAACTCGTCAATAACAACTCGAAGTAACACAATCAGGGTCACGAGACACTAGACGGATCGGTCGAGAGGCCGGGTTGACTCACGATGAACCTCCGCGCATCTCGAGAGGTTCCTCATCTGATCTGAGAACCTCCGGCTAAGGGTGTCGTCACGGTGGCCACGGCGGTCGTCTACGCCCGATTCATGGGCCGGTGAGATGGCTAAAACCGAGAAGCCATGAGAAGACATGGTCTTTGACTCCGAGTTGAGTACGCACGCGATCAGCGCGCGCTGGGCACGGCGCGTTCAGGGCTGATCTCTGCATCAGCTTGGCGATCAACGGCGCCGATCGACTGACGCCGCACCGCCGCCCGTGGGTCATGGGACTTTAGAAACGATCGGCTTCCACCACGGTACACCGATCGGTTTCCGAGCGGCAAGTGTCCGAGTATCCGGATCTTGACAGTTGACCGATGCGGAGGTGTTTGCGGGCGCGGAGTGCGGTCACGCGCCGTGGGCGTCGGTGGTCGGCGTTGCGGAAAACCGAAGGCGGACGCGGTCGACTTGAGGGCCTGTCAGCCCACGCTGAGGGGTCGTCACCGGGTGCACAGAGCGCGGCGGTGTCCTCTCGGGCGGGCGGTCTCACCGTGGGCCCGGGCGCGGTCGACGCGCCGCGGCCGGGCGCCTCCTCGCTCTCGCAGGCCCGCCGCCGCTTGGGCAGCGCCCCGCTGCGCCGCCTGTTCGAGGTCCTGGTCGACCCGGTGACCACCCCGGCACAGCGCGGATCCTTCTACCGGGGACTGCGGGTGGTCGCGGTGGACGGAACCACCCTGAGCGTTCCCGACGAGAAGGCGCTGACCTGGCGTATCCCAAGCACTGCGGGGAGGTGAAGGAGTTCGGTCAACCCCTCCTGCGCCTGGTCGCGCTCGTCGAGTGCAGCACCCGCGCCCTCCTCGGCGCGGTCTTCGGCCCTGACGCCGTCGGCGAACTCGGCTACGCGCGCCGCCGCTTCGACGCGCGCGACGGTGGGTGTCTTCGCGTTCATGACGGCCGATTGATCTTGTCGATCAGTGCGGCGAGTTCCTCGCGCTCCTCGATGGTCAGGTCGGTCAGCGGCGGTCTGACCCGCCCGCCGTCGCGCCCGACGGCGGTGAGGCCGGCTTTGACGATGGAGACCGCGTAGCCTCGGGCGTGGTTGCGGATGTCGATGTAGGGGATGATGAAGTCGTTGATCATCCCGTAGACGGAGTCCTTGTTCTGAGCGCGGACCGCCTCGAAGAACCGCAGGGCGAAATGCGGGACGAAGTTGTAGATCGCCGAGGAGTAAGTGTTCACGCCCAGCTGCAGCAGGGGCAATGCGAAGGTCTCGGCCGTCGGCAGGCCGCCGATGTAGATGAGGCGGTCGCCGACCTTGGCGTACGTGCGGGTCATGCGCTCGATGTCGCCGACGCCGTCCTTCAGGCCGATGAGGTTGGGGTGGCGCTCCGCGAGTTCGGCGACTGTGTCGTCCTCCAGCACCGCGTTGGCCCGGCTGTAGACGATGACGCCGAGGTCGGTCACCTGGCAGACAGCGCTGATGTGCGCGATGAGCCCGGCCTGGCTGGCCTCGGTGAGGTAGGGCGGCATCAGCAGGATGCCGGCCGCGCCGGCGTGCTGCGCGGCGACGGCTTGAGCGGTCGCCTGGGCGGTGCCGCCGGTGGCCGGGGCGATGACCGGCACACGGGATCCGACCTCGTCGACGGCGCTGCGCACGACGTCGTCGATCTCCTGCGAGGTGAGCGAGAAGCCCTCGCCGGTGCCGCCGGCGGCGAACAGCCCGGCGACGTCGAAGTCGGCTTGCCATGCGAGATGGTCGCGATACCTGATCTCGTCGAAGGCGCCCTGGTCATCGAAGTGCGTCACAGGGAAGGAGAGCAGGCCGGCGGTCAATTGGCGGGCGAGTTCAGCAGGGTGAGTCAGCGTCACGCCGCCACGGTAAGAGCGGCCATGATGCTTGTCCAAGAGAGTTTACGCATTGTGTGATGCCGCTTCGGTATCAGTCTTCTCGCCGGCGGGGGGCGAAACCACCGGCCCGCTCGGGTGCTCCCACGGGTCCAGGTCCTCAAGCGCGGCCAGCACCCGCGCGAGGGCGGGATTGCGCGAATGCCGCGGCCACAGCAGATGCAGCTCCACCGGCCGGGGCACATGCGTGGCCAGCGGGATGAACGCGACATGGGGAATGCGGAGCAAGGTGGCGGAGGCGGGCACGAAGGCGACACCCCGCCCGGCGGAGACCAGCCACAGCATGGTGAGGATCTGGCTCACGCTGTGCACCACCCGTTCCTGGGCCAGCGGGACCATGCTGACCATCAGGTCGTAGAAGTACCGCGCCTTGCGCTGCGAGTGGAAGATCAGCGGTTCGCCGGTCAGGTCGTCGGCGCGAGCGGGCCGGGCCAGGCCGGCCAGCCGGTGCCCGGCGGACACCGCCAGCAACAGCGCCTCCTGCTGGATCAGGCGCGAGTCGAAGAGTTCGGAGTCGAACGGCGGGCGGGCGAGCCCGAGGTCGATGTCCTCGCCGGCGAGGGCGTCGATCTGCTCGCGCGTCACCATCTCGAACAGCTCGATGCGGACCTCTGGCAGGCTCTGCTCCAGCCGGTTGAGGATGCGGCCGAGCGTGCCGAAGGTCGACGCGGCGGTGAAGCCGAGCCGCACCACGCCACGGGAACCTGAGTGGATGCGGCGGGCCAGGTCCGGGGCGGCCTCGGCGATCGCCAGGATGCGCCTGGCCTCCACCAAGAACGCCTCACCGGCCGGCGTGAGAGCCACATGCTGCTTGTCCCGCTCGAGGAGTTGCACGTCAACGGCCGCTTCGAGCTTCTGGATCTGACGGCTCAGCGGCGGCTGGGTCATGCGCAGTCGTGCCGCCGCCCGGCCGAAGTGAAGTTCCTCGGCAACAGCGACTAATCCACGCAATTGGTCCAAGGTATACGTCATGCAAGAAAGGTATCACCCCATGCGCTAACGGAGTTGGACAGGCATGACGGGCGGTCATAGGCTGCGCGACACCGTGGAACGAGACGCATATCACATCTCCGCCCAACTTGCTTGAGGAGACGCTCATGCACACCAGGCTTCGGCTTCACCCCAGGCTCCGGCTTCACCGCCGCATAGCCGCGGTCGCTGTGTTCGCCGCCATGATCGCGCTGCCGGGCTGCGGTGGCAACGTCGGGGATGAGGGATCCAAGGACGAAGCCTCGTTCCCAGACAGCGCCATCACCCTGCTCGTCGGGCAGGACCCCGGCGGCAGCACCGACCTCATCGCCCGCGCGGCCGCCGAACCTGCCGGCGCCGACCTCAAAGAGACCATCACGGTTGTCAACAAGCCCGGCGCCAACGGCGCCGTCGCCGCCAAGGAACTGGCCGGCGCCAAGGCCGACGGCCACACCATCATGCTCTTCGTGGGCTCGCTGGCCTACATCACGCCCTTGGCCGTATCCGCCGACGAAGCCGTCGACATCAACAACTACGAAGTCATCACCGGCCTGTCCCAGGACGACTACGTCCTGGTCGCCAGCCCCAAGTCCGGTTTCAAGACGGTCAAGGACATCGTCGACGCCGGCCGCTCGCTCAAGTACGGTACGACCGGCGTCGGCACGGGCAGCCACCTCAGCCAGGCGCTGCTGTTCTCCCAGGCGAAGGTGAAGGCGACCGCCGTGCCCTTCGACGGCGGAGCCCCCACACTCACCGCCGTCTTGGGCGGTCAGGTCGACGTCGCCTCGATCCAGCTCGGTGAGGCCCAGCCCCAGATCAAGGCCGGGAAGATCACCCCGCTCGTCACCTTCGCGGAGAAGCGGCCCACGTACATGGCCGACATCCCCACCGCGGTCGAGGCCGGCTATGACGTCCCGGTGCAGCAGTCGCGTGCCATCGTCGCCCCGAAGGGCACTCCCAAGGAGGTTCTCGACCGGCTGCGGACGGCGTTCCGCAAGGCTTTCGAGGACAAGAAGTACCAGGACTTCAACACTCAGCGGCTGCTCACACCCAACGAGGTCGAGGGCGCCGAGCTGCTCGAGCAGTGGACCGGTTCGCTGGACAAGTACCGTGCCCTCGCCGACGAGTACCAGATCGACATGAGCGGAAGCTGAGGACCATGTCCACCGAGAACCCGTCGACCGCCGACGAACCCTCAGACGACACCCGGCCGCCGGCAGCGGGCACGGTGACCAACCTCGTCACGGCCACAGTCGTCGTGGTTCTCGGTGGCGCGGCGCTCGCCGGGGCATTGAGCCTGGGCATAGGCAGCCCCTCGAAACCCGGACCCGGCACCTGGCCGGCCCTGGTGAGCGCAGCACTGATCATTCTCGGCGTGCTCCTGGCCGCCGCTGCCCGGCGCATGGACGACGCCGAGCAGTTCACCCGCACCAGCATCCTGGTGATCGTGGCGGTCGGGACCATGGTGGCTTACGTAGCGGTCATCGGCGTGATCGGCTTCGAGATCCCCACAGCCCTCCTGGCCTTCTTCTGGCTACGGATCCTGGGCCGGGAGAGCTGGCGGACCTCCATCGTCGTCAGCCTCGCCGCCACCTGCGCGTTCTACGCCCTGTTCGTCGGCGCGCTGAAGGTCACCATCCCGCACCTGTTCTGACCGCACACCACCACACGTTTGGGAGGATCGTTGGACGTGTCCCCCGTGCTCGACGGCTTCGCCGTCGTCCTCGAGCCGACCAACCTCTTGTACTGCCTTGTCGGTGTCGTCATCGGCATGCTGGTTGGTGTCCTGCCCGGTCTGGGACCAGCCGCCACCATCGCCATTCTGCTTCCGATCACCCTGGGCTTCGAACCCGTCACCGCGATCATCATGGTGGCGGGCATCTTCTACGGAGCCCAATACGGCGGCACCATCACCTCCGTACTGCTGCGCCTACCCGGTGAAGCATCCTCCGTCGTCACCGTCTTCGACGGCCACGCCCTCGCCCGCCAAGGCAAAGCCGGCACCGCCCTGGGCATCGCCGCCATCGGCTCCTTCGTCGGCGGCACCCTCGCCATCATCGTACTCAGCCTGGTCGCCCCCCTGGTCGCCGAATTCGCCCTGGACTTCGGCCCACCCGAATACACGATGCTGGCGCTGCTCGGCATCCTGCTGGTAGCCACCGTCTCCAACGGCGGCATGCTCAAAGCCCTCATCGCCGCCTCCCTCGGCCTGCTGCTCGCCACCGTCGGCCGAGACGGCTTCACCAGCGCCGAACGGTTCACCTTCGACAGCCTGTCACTCGCAGACGGCCTGGACTTCGTCCCCATCGCCATGGGCCTCTTCGGCCTGGGCGAGATCCTCTACACCCTGGAAGAACGCCACCGCGCGGTCCACGCCCCCACCAAGGTCGCCAACGTCTGGCCCAGCCGCTCCGACCTGCGCCAGTCCTCCGGCGCGATCGGCAGAGGCGGCGTCATCGGCTTCATCCTCGGCATCCTCCCCGGCGGCGGCGCGGTCCTCGCCTCGCTCGCCGCCTACGCCCTGGAAAAACGCCGATCACGCACCCCGGAGCGCTTCGGCCGCGGCGCCGTCGAAGGTGTCGCCGCACCCGAGACCGCCAACAACGCAGCCGCCACATCCTCGTTCATCCCGCTGCTGTCCCTCGGCATACCCGCCAACGCCACCATGGCGGTCATCTTCGGCGCCCTCCTGATCCAGGGCATCACCCCCGGCCCCCAGCTCGTCACCGAGCACCCCGAGCTCTTCTGGGGCGTGGTGAACTCGATGTACATCGGGAACATCCTTCTGCTCATCATGAGCATCCCGCTCGTAGGACTGTTCGTACGCATCCTGCGCATACGCCCGACCATCCTCGCCCCCGTCACCGTCCTCATCACCCTCATCGGCGCCTACACCGTCAACAACAGCGTCTTCGACATCGGACTCGTGGTCTTCTTCGGCGTCCTCGGATACCTCATGAAGAAACTCGGATTTGACCCCGGCCCACTCGTCCTCGCCTTCGTCCTCGGATCACTCCTGGAAAGCTCACTCCGCCGCTCCCTGCTGCTCTTCGAAGGCAACCCCGGCGGCTTCCTCACCCGCCCGATCTCGGGAACGCTGTTCGCGCTCTTCCTCGCCGT
The DNA here is from genome assembly GCF_059026085.1 of Streptomyces sp. a15. Taxonomy (NCBI): domain Bacteria; kingdom Bacillati; phylum Actinomycetota; class Actinomycetes; order Kitasatosporales; family Streptomycetaceae; genus Streptomyces; species Streptomyces sp. A15. The sequence continues at coordinate 6,092 of NZ_JBWLKM010000041.1, forward strand.
CGCGCTGGTGCCGACCGCCCGGGCGATCTGGCGCAACCGCACAACCGACCCCCAACACAGCAAGGAACCGGTATGACCGTCCTCGTCGGCTACCTGCCCACCCCCGAAGGGAACGCCGCGTTCTCGGCCGCCCTGGAGCGCGCGGCGGCAGCCGGATACACCCACCTCAACCTCGACGGCACTGTGATCCGTACCGACCGCGTGGCCGCCGCCGGCCCCAAGGGCGCTGACCTTTGGCGGTCCGGAAACACAAGCACCACGGAGGGAACGTGCAGGTGATCGCCGCCCCGGACGGCTGGCCACTGTGGGTCTCCCCGGTCTGCCCGGGCCGCGAGCACGACACCACCTGCGCCCGCGCCCACGGCTTGGTCGGTGCCCTGAACCGGCTCGCCGCCACCCTGGGCATCCCAACCCTGACCGACCTGGGCCACGAGAACGCCGGGCCCGGCTTCCGCCACCCGGTCAAGAAGCCCAAAGGAGGCGAACTCACCGAAGAACAAAGGACGTTGAACGCCATCATCCGCGGTGTCCATGGTGTGGCCGAACGCGCCAACGCGCTGCTCAAGGTCAACTTCAAGGCCCTGCGCAGAGTCAGCCTCGACCCGGCAAGCATCGCCCGAGCCGCCCTCGCCCTGCTCCAACTCGAACACGGCCGCACCACTTGAACGAAGATCACAAACCGTCACGAGACGTTACCGAGAAGGGGTTCACTGGGCTGGTCATCCGCACTGCTCACCCGGAGAGCCCACCCCGCGTGGAGTATCAGCTCACCCCGGCCGGCTCACCACTTGAGGTCGTGCTGGCCACGATGGCTGCCCGGGCCGGACAAGACCTCCCCCCGCACCGGCTCGTTCCGCGTCGGAGATAGTGTCCGGCCGTGCGATGGGGCCGTCTACAACTTGCCCGTCCTGAAGTCCGCGCTGCTCTTGAGGACCGCGGAGTCCATGCTCCAGTTCTCCGGCTGGACCCTCTCCCAGAGACTTCCCTTGCCGAGTTCCCTCCCCAACTGGTCCTCGCGACGGAACCACTCCTCAGCACTTCTGATCCTGTTGGGGTGAATTTCGTCGAGCAGAGCGTAGTCCCTGGTGATGATCCCGTGCTTCCACACATTCCAGAAGCCCGTGAAATTGTCACGGAAGCTCATGGTGCTCTTGTCGTTGGGATCTGCGTTGTATCCGGCAGGGTGATCGGCAATCCCCTTCAGGTCCGGGCTGTTCCAATATGTTTCCAGATCGGTGTCGATGTACTGTGCCGGGTGCCCGGTGACCTTCTCGAATGCTGCGGCCATGTCGGCGTAGGTCATGTGCTCGATGGCGACTTCGAGGTCCATGCCATTGGCCCGTTCCGGATGGTCGAAGAGCCAGCGGACATAGAATCCGCAGTCTTCGAGGGCCACCTGCGGAACGGCTCCCTCACCGAGCGGGACGCGCCAAGTGACGACACCGTCCTCGATGCTGGGCGTCATGGGTGTGAGCGGTGAGATCACCATCTCGATGTAGGGACCTGACGTGAAGACCGCCGCTCCCATCCGGTCCCTGTTCTTTTCGTTCTGGAACAGTACCCATTCGGCCATGCGACCCTTGCCGTCATAGTGGCCGGTGCGGAACCTGGAGTCGTAGCCTGACTTCTTGAGGGCGTAGTCGAGGTTTCCGTAGACGAAGAATTTGATACCTTCTTCGATCGCTATCTCATAAGTGCGGATGGCCCAGTAGGTCTCCGTTTTCTCGCCGGTGTTGAACCCGTCGATGTTGATGAAGGCCCCGTCGCAGCCGCGAAATCCTTCGCGCAGTACATCCTCGTCGGCGAATGACCCTTCGAGAATGGAGACGTTGCCGAGCGCGAGGAGAGCCTGGGCCCGGGGGGAGGCGGCATCCCGCGTGAGGACCTTGACGGAGTACTTCTTGTCGGCGACAAGAGCGCGGACAACAGGTATCCCTTGGGCCCCTGTGCCGCCGATGACGAAGATGGTGGAGGTAACGCAGCAGCCGGACGCCGCGGCCACCGGACGCGCGGCCTCGTCACGCGTCACGTAGGGCGCGAGAACGCGCTCGATCGCGTCCTCGATGGCGGCGAGTTCGTCAGCGGAGACGACGACGCGGGTGTTGGCCAGACCCGCAAGCCGCCGTCACACAGAATCGAGCCTGGGTTCGACCTCGGCAGTCCACCGGTTCGGCGGGTCTCCCAAGCGCAGGAACATCTCCCAGGACAGGACCCGCGCGGCCGACCCGCCCTCCTCATCCGTCCGGATCCTTCGGCGCCTCGAACCGGAAGCCCCGCGCCACCGCCTCCCACCGCCGCTGGCGACGATCCGGGCCGGGCTCGGTATCGCGGACCAGCCCGAAGCCCGCCAGATGCCGCATTTTCCTCGCGTTCGGTCAGCACCTGGAACAACCCTCAATGCAGGGCGCTGACCGTATTGGGCGCCACAGGAGACGTGGACCGGCGTGTGGACCAGGACGGCTTTGGAGAACCTGGCGGCCCCAGGCGGGCACGGAGCTTTGGCCGCGGTGCGAGGAGCCGTTGTCGACGATCCACGGATTCGGGCGGACAGCCTTCGAGCGTCCGCGCAGGAGCACCGGGGAACCCCTTTTGCCCTTGCTCCAGGTGGGGTTTACCCCAGCTGCCCAGGTCACCCTGGGCACTGGTGGTCTCATACACCACCGTTTCACCTTTACCGAGGACGAGGTCCCCGGCGGTCCGTTTTCTGTGGCACTGTCCCGCAGGTCACCCCGGGTGGCCGTCATCGACCACTCGGAGCCGTGCCGTCAGGGTTGGTGAGGTCGGTGGCTCACCCCGACGTCGTGGCCGAGGCGGGCAGGTCCGCGGCGCCGCCCGCTATGGCTTCGGTGGCTGAACGCTGGGCCGCACCGGCCCGCCCGATCGCCAGCCCGATGAGGAGCACCACGGGCACGGACAGGATCAGTGAGAGGGCCGTCGCCCCCGACCCGCCCGTCAGCAGGTCGAAGTTCGCCAGCACCAGCACGGCCAGCACGGCGATGAGCACTGCCGCCAGCGTCGGCGCGATCAGCGTGTTCCAGGGCCGGGTGTCGACGCCGGTCCGGCGGAAGGGGCGTCGATCATGAACACCCTGCTGCTCCTGCTGAAGCATCCGGACCAGCTGGCCGAGAGGATCTCCGACTCGGCCCGCAGCCGGGCCGCCCGATGCGTACGACGGTCGGCCAGATCCACCACGGAGGCCACCGACACCGCCACGCCGAAGAAGACCACGAGGGCGACGATGCTCATGGGATCGGCGATGGTGAGGCGGTGCAGGGGCGGGGCGAAGCAGTAGTTCAGCAGCAACGACCCGAAGGCCGCCGAGGCCAGCGCCGGGAGCAGGCCGCCGAGCAGGGCCGCCGCCACGGTCAACGTCAGGAACAGCAGCATGTCGTTGGCGAGACCGAGCTCGGCGTCGACGTTGGTCAGCAGCAGCATGAGCAGCGTCGGGCCGACCACCCCGGCCAGCCAGCCCCAGATGATCCGCGGACGGCCGAGCCGCGCACCTCGCGCCACCAGCAACCCGCGGCCCTTGCCGGCCTCGTCGTGGGTGATGAGGTGGCCGTCGAGGTCGGGGCCCGACTCCCGGGCGACCGTGGCGCCGACACCGGGCCCGAAGACGTACTGCCATCCCCTGCGCCGCGAGACGCCGAGGACTATCTGGGTGGCGTTGACCCCCCGCGCGAAGTCCAGCAGAGCCGACGAGACGTCGTCGCCGATGACATGGTGGAAGGTGCCGCCCAGGTCCTCCACCAGGGTGCGCTCGACGGCCAGTTCCTTGGGCGAGGCGTTGGTCAGTCCGTCGCTGCGGGCGATGTAGACGGCCAGCACCTCGCCCTCGGCGCCCTTCTCGGCGAGCCGGGCGGCGCGGCGGATCAGCGTGCGGCCCTCGGGACCGCCGGTCAGACCGACGACGATCCGCTCACGCGAGCCCCAGATCTTCGACACCCCGGTGTTCGCTGCGGTGCCGCGTGCCATGGTCTCGTTGCGCCTTCCTGTTGCACGGAGAGCCAGAGGATGCGGAAACCATGTCATGGCCGCGGGAGTTGGCGGATCTGGAATGCCTCCGGGCCCGCCAACTCCCGCCCGGGTCGCGTAAGGCCATCAGCTCCTGGCCACGAGTTCCTTGAGCGCGATGTTGAGTTCGAGGACGTTGACAGTGGGCTCGCCCATGAAGCCGAGGATGCGGCCGTCGGTGTGCTCGTCCACGAGTTTCTGGACCCGGGCGACGGACAGGCCGTTCTTATCGGCGATCCGGTGGACCTGGAGGTCGGCGTACTCCGGGGAGATGTCCGGGTCCAGGCCGGAGCCCGAGGAGGTGACCGCGTCGGCGGGCACGTCGGACGGCTTGACCGTGTAGCCGTTCACCGAGTTGTCCTTGATGACCGCCGCCTTGGCGTCCTTGACCCACTTGATCAGCTCGGCGTTGTCACCGGAACGGTTGGTGGCGCCGGACAGGATCAGCTTGTACTGGGTGTTGACGCTGTTGATGCCCAGGCCGTTCTGCGGGCGCCCCTGGAACCACTTCAGGTCGGGCTCGGGTGTCTCCTGGCCCTTCTTGAGCGGCAGGTTGTACGCCTGGCCGATGAGCGAGGAGCCGACGACCTTGCCGTCCGCCTTGATCTCGGAGCCGTTCGCCTTGCCGGGGAAGATCCCCTGGGCGACGCCGGTGATGGCCAGCGGGTAGAGGATGCCCGTCACCACGGTCAGTACGAGGAGGGCGCGTAGCCCTGCCCAGAGCAACCGGGCAGTGTTCGTAACCGAGTTGTTCATGGCGGTCAGCCGATCCCGGGGATGAGAGAGATGAGCAGGTCGATGATCTTGATGCCGATGAAGGGTGCGATCAGCCCGCCCAGGCCGTAGATCCCGAGGTTGCGGCGGAGCATCTTGTCCGCGCTGACCGGCCGGTACTGCACCCCCCGCAGGGCGAGCGGGACCAGCGCGATGATGATCAGCGCGTTGAAGATGACCGCGGACAGGATCGCGGAGTCGGGCGAGGACAGGCTCATGATGTTGAGCTTGTTCAGGCCCGGGTAGACCGCGGCGAACAGCGCCGGGATGATCGCGAAGTACTTGGCGACGTCGTTGGCGATCGAGAACGTCGTCAACGCGCCCCGGGTGATGAGGAGTTGCTTGCCGATCTCGACGATCTCGATGAGTTTGGTCGGGTTGGAGTCGAGGTCGACCATGTTGCCGGCCTCCTTGGCGGCCGACGTACCGGTGTTCATCGCCACGCCGACGTCGGCCTGCGCGAGGGCCGGTGCGTCGTTCGTCCCGTCGCCGGTCATCGCGACGAGCTTGCCGCCCGCCTGCTCGCGCTTGATGAGCGCCATCTTGTCCTCGGGGGTGGCCTCCGCGAGGAAGTCGTCGACACCCGCCTCCTCGGCGATCGCCTTGGCGGTCAGAGGGTTGTCGCCCGTGACCATGACGGTCTTGATGCCCATGCGGCGGAGCTCGTCGAACCGCTCACGCATGCCTTCCTTGACGACGTCCTTGAGATGGATGACGCCCAACACCCGGGCGCCTTCCGTGTCTTCGAGCGCCACGAGCAGCGGGGTGCCGCCCGCCTCGGAGATGGCGACGGCGATCGCGTCGGCGTCTTCGGCAACCGTGCCGCCCTGTTCCTTCACCCATGCGATGACCGAACGGGCCGCACCCTTGCGGATCTTGCGCTCGTCGACGTCCACGCCCGACATACGGGTCTGCGCGGTGAAGGCTATCCACTCGGCCTGCGCCAGCTCGCCTTGGTGACGCTCACGCAGCCCGTACTTCTCCTTCGCCAGTACGACGATGGAGCGGCCCTCGGGCGTCTCGTCGGCCAGCGACGACAGTTGCGCGGCATCCGCCAGCTCGGCCTCGGGCGTTCCGCGTACGGGTACGAACTCGGCGGCCTGCCGGTTGCCGAGCGTGATGGTGCCGGTCTTGTCGAGCAGCAGCGTCGACACGTCGCCGGCGGCCTCGACGGCCCGGCCCGACATGGCCAGGACGTTGCGCTGCACCAGCCGGTCCATGCCCGCGATGCCGATCGCGGACAGCAGCGCGCCGATCGTGGTCGGGATGAGGCAGACCAGCAGCGCCACCAGCACGACCATGGTGAGGTGCGTGCCCGCGTAGTCCGCGAGCGGCGGCAGCGTGGCCACCGCAAGCAGGAAGATGATCGTGAGCGAGGCGAGCAGGATGTTCAGCGCGATCTCGTTCGGTGTCTTTTGCCGGGCGGCGCCCTCGACCAGGTTGATCATGCGGTCGATGAAGGTCTCGCCGGGCTTCGTCGTGATCTTGATGACGATGCGGTCGGAGAGGACCTTCGTACCGCCCGTGACGGCCGAACGGTCACCACCGGACTCCCGGATGACCGGGGCCGACTCACCGGTGATCGCCGACTCGTCCACGGACGCCACGCCCTCGACGACGTCACCGTCGCCGGGGATGATGTCACCCGCCTCGCAGACGACCAGGTCGCCGATGCGCAGCTCGGTGCCGGGCACCTGCTCCTCGCGGTCCCCCACGAGCCGCCGGGCGACGGTGTCGGTCTTGGCCTTGCGCAGGGTGTCGGCCTGCGCCTTGCCGCGCCCTTCGGCCACCGCCTCCGCCAGGTTCGCGAAGATCACGGTGAGCCAGAGCCAGGCGCTGATCGTCCAACCGAACCAGTCACCCGGGTCCTTGAACGAGAACACCGTAGTCAGCACCGACCCGACCAACACCACGAACATCACAGGGGACTTGACCATCATCCGCGGATCGAGCTTGCGGAAGGCGTCCGGCAGCGACCTGAGCAGCTGCTTGGGATCGAACAGTCCCGCGCCGACGCGGCCTTCGCCGGTCTTGTGGCCGGTCGGTGCGTCCTGGTGGGGAGCGAGCGTCGAGGTGGACATCGAGTCCTCTTGATTCGTTACGTCGGTGGTCATGACGCCAACCCCTCGGCCAGCGGCCCCAGCGCAAGGGCAGGGAAGTAGGTCAGACCGGTGATGATCAGGATCGCACCCACCAACAGCCCGGTGAACAGCGGCTTTTCGGTGCGCAGCGTGCCCGCGGTGGCCGGCACCGGCTTCTGCTCGGCGAGCGAGCCCGCCAGCGCCAGCACGAACACCATCGGCAGGAACCGCCCGAGCAGCATCGCGATACCGATCGTGGTGTTGAACCACTGCGTGTCCGCGTTCAGACCGGCGAAGGCCGAGCCGTTGTTGTTGGCGCCCGAGGTGTACGCGTACAGGATCTCGGAGAAACCGTGCGCACCGCTGTTGGTCATCGAGTTGACCGGAGTCGGCAGCGCCATCGCCGCGGCGGTGAAGACGAGCACCAGCGCCGGGGTGATGAGGATGTAGCAGGCCGCCAGCTTGATCTGGCTCGTGCCGATCTTCTTGCCCAGGTACTCGGGCGTGCGGCCGACCATCAGGCCGGCGATGAACACCGCGATTATCGCCATGATCAGCATGCCGTAGAGGCCGGAGCCGACACCGCCGGGCGCGATCTCGCCGAGCTGCATGCCCAGCAGGTTCAGCCCGCCGCCAAGACCCGTGTTGGACGAGTGGAAGGAGTCCACCGCACCGGTGGAGGTGAGCGTCGTGGAGATCGAGAAGATCGACGAGGCGCCGATGCCGAAGCGGGTCTCCTTGCCCTCCATCGCCCCGCCCGCGATCTCGAACGCCGGGCCGTGGTGGGCGAACTCGGTCCACCACATCAGGCAGATGAAGCCGACCCAGATGGTCGCCATCGTCGCGAGGATCGCATAACCCTGCCGCAGCGAGCCGACCATCCGGCCGAAGGTCCGCGTCAGCGCGAACGGGATCAGCAGTATCAGGAAGATCTCGAAGAGGTTGGAGAACGCGTTGGGGTTCTCGAAGGGGTGGGCACTGTTGGCGTTGAAGTAACCGCCGCCGTTGGTGCCGATCTCCTTGATGGCCTCCTGCGAGGCGACCGCGCCGCCGTTCCACTCCTGCGAGCCGCCCATGAACTGGCCGACCGAGTGGATCCCGGAGAAGTTCTGGATCACGCCGCAGGCAACGAGCACGATCGCGGCGATCACCGACATCGGCAGCAGGATGCGTACGACACCGCGCACCATGTCGGCCCAGAAGTTGCCGAGTTCCCCGGTCCGCGAGCGAGCGAAGCCTCGTACGAGCGCCACCGCGACGGCGATGCCGACGGCCGCAGAGAGGAAGTTCTGCACCGCCAGCCCGCCGGTCTGCACGACGTGGCCCATGGCCTGTTCGCCGTAGTACGACTGCCAGTTGGTGTTCGACACGAAGGACGCGGCGGTGTTGAACGCCTGGTCGGGGTCGATCGAGGAGAAGCCCAGCGAGCCGGGCAGGCTGCCCTGCACGCGCTGCAGCAGGTACAGGAAGAGAACACTCACCGCTGAGAAGGCGAGGACACCGCGCAGATAGGCGGGCCAGCGCATCTCGGTGTTCGGGTTGGCGCCGATGCCCTTGTAGATCCACCTCTCGACACGCAGGTGCTTGTCGGAGGAGTAGACCCGGGCCATGTAGTCGCCGAGCGGGCGGTATGCCAGTGCCAGCGCCGCTATCAGCGCGAGCAGCTGGAGCACACCGGCGAGGACGGGGCTCATATCAGGACTCAGAACCTCTCCGGGAACACAAGGGCGAGGACGAGATAGCCCAGCAGGGCGACGGCCACGATCAGGCCGACGCCCATCTCAAAATTGGATGCAGCCTCGGCGGTCACAGCTTCGTCACCCCCTTGGCGACGAGAGCCACCAGCGCGAAGACCGCGATCGTGGTGACGCCGAAGGCCAGGTCGGCCATCGCGAGCTCCTAGATGAGGTTCGGATCGAACGGACGACTAGAGGAAAGCGCCTCACCGACCCGATTGGGCCGCCGTTGACGCCTCCCATACGGCGGCCCGTCCGCTCTTCACGGAACCCATACGCCGGACTTCCCCGCAGGTGCCTTGACCAGCTCCTCCCGGGGAACGCAGATGGCCCACACCCGTGAGGTGCGGGCCGTTCGGGCGCAGCGGTCAGGAGATGCGGAACCGCAGCCGGCAGATCACCGCGTCACCGCGTCCGTGTCCCGTCGTACGGCATGCGCGACGACCGCGCCCCGCTGGTTCTGCAGCAGCCGCTGCCACAGCCGGTCCGGTTCGACCTCGGGGATCAGGACCGTGACGCGGGTGCCGGGCCCGGCGATCCCTCGTACGTACGCGGCGATCGGGCGGCCGAGGGCACGTCGCTCGGAGGCGAGGCGGACCAGCGGCCCGCCCGGGGTTCCACAACGCCCAGTCCCGTTCCAGCCCGGCGGTCTGCGCCCGGTCCTCGGCGTCCGGATGACAGACGGTGACCGCGTACACCTCGTCGCCGAGCGAGGTGGCGGCATTCAGGGCTTCACAGGTCAGCAGAGACAGGTTGGACACCGGGACGATCACAACGGATCGGTCTCGGTGCGGCGGCTCCGGGATGCGGCCCAGGCCGAGCCGCTCGCCGATTCGCGTGCACGCCCGGTGCACCGCCTCGAATACGGCGACCACCTACTGGGTGTTCACGTACAACGCGGCGAACGGCGATGGCTACGTTCGCTTCAGGCGCGGTGATCTGTCGTACGGCGACGACGGAGGCTAGGCGCTGAACTACGCGCGCAATGACAGGGCCGCTTGGTAGGTGAAGCCGTTCGTCTACGGCGTCGAACCGTCCGCCCGTGAAGGACGGCGCAACCGCTTCACAGTGGCGTGGATACCGACGTCGGGTACCCGGTCGGGCCCCTGCCGTGCGGCATTGCGCCGCAGGGAACGTACGGGTTCCGGGGGAAACCAGTACGCGGTGACCGTCGCGCCATGAGCATGCCCCGCGGCGACAGCACCGTCCCGTTCGACCTCACCCCGGGCGGCAAGCCCTCCAAGGACTACTACATCGCCACCCCCTCCGCCGCCGGGGACGTCACCGGGGACGGCCGCGACGACCTCGTCGTCACCTGGTCGCACGTCTACGCCGACGAAGCGCTCACCTCTCGCGCCACCGTCCTGTATCCGGGCACACCCGACGGCCACCTCACCGCGGGCCCACGCCTGAAGGACGCCCAGGGCAAAGACCTCTACGGCCTGGCGCCCGTCACCGCCGACATCGACAAGGACGGCTACGCGGACATCATCATCGGCCTCCCCTGCGACGGCGCCGCCGAGCCCCAGACCCCACAGGGCGGCAGCCAGGTCGCGGTCTCGTACGGCGGCCCCAACGGGCAGAGCACCAGGCTCAAGCCGGTTCGTATCACCGAGAAGGCCGCCCTGCCGGGCTCACCGCAGTTCGTCGTCTGCACCTTCGGCGGCTCCGGGTCCGCCGGTGACACCAACGGCGACGGTTACGCCGACGTCGTCGTCACCGGCACGGTGGGACACGACTACGACGACGGCCGACCCACCGTCATCCTGCTGCTGGGCAGCGCCAAAGGACTGACCACGCACGGCGCCCGGCTCTTCAGCCAGCTCTCACCGGGCATCCCCGGACCGGACGACATCCAGGCCGGCTTCGGCGGCGACACTGCCCTGCTGGACACCAACCGGGACGGCGCGGCAGAACTGGCGATCAGCGGCAGCCAACTGCCGGGCGGCACCGACGCCCCGATCGTCTGGGTGCTGCGTGGCTCCGCCCGTGGCATCACGACCTCGCGCATCATCACCTTCGACCAGGACAGCCTCGGCGTCGCACTCACCGCTGGCCGCGGCTACTACGGCTTCGCCCGGTGAGCCCGCTCACGGCGGTTGGGACCGTCCGCGAGGCCATGCAGCGGCGCGCTCGCCGCCTGTCACGGACGCCCCGGCGAGAAACGCCGGCCAGGGACCCGTGAGGCGCGGCTCACAGCCGGTGATGCCGCCGGCCGAAGCATGTGGGTTTCCGAGAATCCGGGGACCAGCATGCGTCGGAACTCACATGTCATCGGCGCAATTTCAGCGCAGCGCTTAGGACGGAAGTGCCCTGTTTGCCTGGGTGCCGTCAGTCGTGACGGGCGAGTTTGGCTGCGGAAACGAGCAGGATCACGGCCAGTACGGGGATGAGCACCAGGTCTGGGAACACGCCGAGGAGTAGCCCGCCCAGCACCGCGCCGGCGATCGAGCCTGCGGCCATGACCACGGTGAAGCGGAGGTTGGCACCGAGGACGGCGAAGCTGCCGTCGCGGCTGTAGCGGGCGAAGGCCACCAGCATGGTCGGCAGGGAGACCAGCAGGGAGAGACTGCCCGCGGTCTTGATGTCCTCCCCGAACAACAGCACGATCGTCGGGATCAGCAGCTCGCCTCCGGCCACGCCCATGATCGCTGCGACCACCCCGATGCCGAAGCCGGCCACGATTCCGCAGGGCACCTGCGCCCACAGCGGCAGCGAGAGCGAGTCCAGGGTGCTGGTGTGCGTGATCAGGAGGGCCGCGGCCATGAGCACCATCAGAGCCGACAGCACTTTGTAGAGGGTGCTGCTGCGCATCCGCACCGCCCAGGATGCTCCCGCCCAGGCCCCCACAAGGCTGCCGGCCAGCAGATTGACCGCGACCGGCCAACGTGCGGCCACTTCGACGGCCGGGACCGCGGACAGCCGGGCAGGCAGCGCGACCAGGACCACGACCAGGCTCATCGCCTTGTTCAGGATGACCGCCGAAAGCGCGGCGAAGCCGAACAAGCTGATCAGCAGCGGCAGGCGGAACTCCGCACCGCCCAGACCGATCATCCCGCCCAAAACTCCGATGGCTCCTCCCACGCCGAACACCACGGGCAGTGAGCGCGTCGAGCGGAGGGGAACGAGGGTCTGGTCAGTGGTCATGACGGGCATTCTCGCTGGTGGCCGTCCCTGCCTGCTACGGCACGATGCCACCTTCAGGGAAAGGCACCGGGTGCCCATTCAGGATTCCTTCGGACCTCTACTGTAAGCGCCGCAGCGGCGCCAGAGCCGTCTCCGCGTTGACAGCCGAGGTGCCGCCCGTTCTCGCGCTCTGGCCATCATTGTGTGGAGCGGTTGCTCTCCGTCGCAGGATTTCCTCGGACAGGCGCTCAGTCGGTGATCACCGGGTTCGGACGGTCCCCTGGTGCGCCGTGGTCGACGAGGCGCAGGAGCTGTGGGCCTGGCTGGCATGTCGGAAGCGGCCAGTAGCCTCAGGCACCATGGGCATTCAGATCGATGTAGTGGCGGGTTACCTGATCAACGATGAGATGGAGAGGGTGCTCGGGTTGGCCGAGGCGGTCGGCGAGCCCGTCACTGTCACGTTCATGTGGGAGGGGCGTGAAGAGGCGGAACGCGCGGTGCTAGTGCCCGCGGCCACGTTGGCGCTCTGGGAGCATTGGGCCCCCACCGCCTACCCGAAGAGTGGCGCTGGGGACGAGAACCGCGCTGTGGCGGAGGAGCCGGAGCTGGCCCACCCAGCGGAATACGGCGCGTTCACACTCTTTCGTCGTCGCGTGGGAGGGCGCACGGCGGTTGCTCGCAAGGGCGTGGTGGTCGCCGAGCTCCTGGACCCCGACGAGGCGCACTGGCTCCAGGAGCAGGCCCGCAATGTCCGCCAAGGCTTCATGGATCCGAAGCAGAAAGCGGCGTTCGAGGAGTTCCTTGCCCGGCAGCCATCCCTAGATGAGCAGTGAGGCGCCGATACATGCTTCGTGGCTTTGTAATTGATCTTCGGGCTCTGGTCCAGGCAGTGGCTGCGGGGCCAGACACCGCTTGTCGGCCGTAGCTGGCAGCACCTGGCACCGAAGTAGAGCGGACCGAGATGTTGCCCTGAGGAGCCAGCGTCAGCCGGGCATCATCGCATGCGTGCGCCGGGGCGGAGGCACAAGCAACTCCTCCTGCTGCCGGCGGACGAGGCTGACTGGTCCAGCAAGCCGCAGAGTTGGACGTCATCGTCAACACGCTGGTGCGGGGCAGGTGGGCCTTGATACTGCCGGGGCTGGGAGGCACGATCTTCCCCACCCGATCTGGCCGGGGTCGGCTCCTGGTCGGCTTGAGGGTTCCGGGGCCTGTCAGTCGGTCGACGGGCCCTGGAAAACGGGGGGCTCCGCGCGGAACGGAACCTCATACACCACTGATACGACACACCCGTGCACAGGTGCCGTGTCGACGTAGCGCACCTTGTACTCCACCGAACCGTCCCGCGGACGGGAACACCGGCCCCGGGCCACGGCCTCCGGGTGCGCGGCGAGCCGGGCCGGCTTGCGGGCCCGCAACTGTGCTTCGTGCCCAGGTCCGTCGGGCACGGCGAGGCCGAGCTCGACGGGATAGCGGCAGGCCGCGTACACGATGAAATCCCGGAGCCGGACGGTGGCGAAGTGCAGTCGGCGGCCGGCTGGGGGACGCGCCCAGGGGCTCTGGGTTATGGCTGTCATGCGGATAGCCGTCCGATGGCTGGAAAGGCTTGGCCGCCCGGAGCCCAGTGACGACTCGACCGCCACTGGGGAGATGCGACTCGATCGCTGTGCAGGGCAACGTCGGCGAGGCCGTCCGCTGAGCTTCATGAGTGCCTGCTTTCGATCCCTGGCGAGCATTTGCCCAGCTCAGAATTCGAAGATGACCTTCGTAGTGTGGTGAGGGCCGTGCAGACACAAGATCGGCGTCGTTTTCACGGGCAGCGCGTCGACCGGGTTCAGGATCCGAAGTGCGACCAAGAGCATTCTCGCGAACAGCGCTGTGGCCTGGGGAGGGCTGGCATCGATCCTGTCCGGTGGGCTACGTTGTGCGGCGATGACTACCGGGACGGCCTTGCGCCACACACGGATTGGTGACCCGGTGCTCTCCTGAGCGCCGTACGGGCCGACGCCGGCCCGCTGTTGGATCGAGGATCCGGCGCTGCTGCGGGGGCTCCGCCTCCTGTCGTGTTGATCACAGCTCGACACGTCAACCACGACAGGAGAACGCATGCCCACCAAGACGCTGCACATTCCCACCGCGGACGGCCAGGCCGACGCTTTCGCCGCCTTCCCCGACGGCGGCGAGCGGCACCCAGGGGTGCTGATGTACGCGGACGGCTTCGGCATCCGGCCCGTGCTGCGGGAGATGGCCCGCGAACTGGCCGGGCACGGGTACTACGTGCTCGTCCCCAACCTCTTCTACCGGCACGGCCCGGCACCGGTGATCGAACTTCCCGAGCACATCGGAGAAGAGGCCCGGCCCCAGGTCATGGCCCAGCTGATGCCCTTGATCGAGGCGCACACCGCCGAACGTGTCCTGAGCGACGCCGACGCCTACCTCAGGTTCCTCACCACCCAGCCCGAGGTCGACGCCGGACCGTTCGCGGTGACCGGCTACTGCATAGGCGGCCTTCTGGCGATGCGCACCGCCGCGGCGCACCCCGGCCAGGTGGCCGCCGTCGCCGCATTCCACGGTCCCGTGGGCGCCGACGGGCCCGACAGCCTCGCCAAGCTCACGGCCCAGGTCCATCTCGGCCACGCCGAAGGTGACATGACGCCCGTGGCCCTCGGCGAGCTCAACCAGGCCCTGGATGCCGCGGGGGTCGGCTACACCTCCGAGATCTACCCCGGCACCGTCCATGGCTTCACCATGTCCGACACCGACGCTTTCAACCCCGCCGCGTTGCAGCGCCATTGGGACCGCCTGCTGCCCCTCCTCGACCGCAACCTGGCCAACAGGTGAGGCTCCGGCTCGGAAACCAAACCTGAAGTACATGGCTTCGGAGTCCTAGCGATGTTTCGAAGCGCGTGGTGAGGGCGGGCGCAGCCCGCTCTCACAGAGCCTTGGTGGCGTAGAGGGGATCGGGCAGACGACGCAGTCGGACAGCACGGCGCGCGGGTACAGGCCCGCCATGGCCGTCATTTCCGCAGCTTGCGGTGCATTGGCGGCGAGCGCGGCGGCCATCGCCGGGTCGACCTGCTTGTGCTGCTTCATCGCGGCGAGGAAGTGCAGGTCGTCCAGGTCCCGGGGGACGCCGATGTCGGCGAGCGTGTCGACCTGCGCCGTCTCCAGTCGGTCGTGCCACGGGTCCAGGTGGGCGCCGGTCTCGCGGTGCAGGTACGCCTCGATCGGGTGAACGTCGTAGCCGAGTTGCCGGGCGTAGGCGACGGTGTGCGTCTGGTACCAGGACGGGCCGGTCGGGCGGGTGCCGTCCGGGGAACTCATCGGCGTGACTGGCCCCCTCACCGGCCGCATGCTCACCGGTAACGCGGACGGCTTCTCGCCTCCGAACGTCTCCTCGGCCCAGGATTTCCTCTCCTGGTACGAACGCTGGCTGGACCACATGCGGGACGGCAAGGACAACGGCGCTCTGGGGCTCATCTCCCCGGCGACCGTCGCAAGCGCCCCTTGGGGCCCCCGGGCCAGGGTCCGGAAAGCTCTGTGGTCGCAAGCCGCAGAGTGTTGAGGCAACGGGACTCGGAACCGAGATCCTCACAGCGCCCTTGTCTCATGAGCCAAGGCGAAGTCTGGAGAAGGACGGCTTCCGGGCCATCGTCTTCGTCCACGCGGGCCGGGTGG
Source organism: Streptomyces sp. a15 (assembly GCF_059026085.1). NCBI lineage: Bacteria > Bacillati > Actinomycetota > Actinomycetes > Kitasatosporales > Streptomycetaceae > Streptomyces > Streptomyces sp. A15. The sequence goes on from NZ_JBWLKM010000041.1 coordinate 21,498, forward strand.
TGCTGCGCGCGAGACGCGGTGACGAGTCGGTCGGCGTCGCCGCCCTCGCCGAACGTCTCGGGATCGCCGTCGGCGGCGGTTCGGCGCTGCCACGCGAGGCGCACCGGGTGCTCCAGGAGCGCTTCGGCGTGACGATCCTCGAGGGCTATGGCCTGTCGGAGACGCCTCCCCCGGTGTCCTTCGCGCTGCTCGGCCAGGAGCCACGGGTAGGTTCTATCGGAGTTCCCATCCCAGGCGTGGAGATGAAGTTGGTCAACGACGACTGGTCGCAGGTCAAGGATGACCCCGAAATGATCAGTCGGGGTGGTTTCAACGTCTCCGCGTGAGATCGAGGCCACCGTCCTCAGGAGGGCCGGTGATCCCACCAGCGAGGCGGCCGAGCTCGCGGCCTGAGTTAGGGAGCGACTCGCCTCGTACAAGTACCCGCGCATCGTCGAGTTCGTCGACGTGCTCCCATGAAGGCGACGGGCAGGATCCTCAAAGGGGAGATCCGTTGACTCGTCGGCGCCTTGGAGGTGTCCCTCGCCCCTCTGGTGGACTTCGCATGCTTCGCTTCCCTGGAGAGTTTCCCTGATGGACCTTGCCACGCGCCGCCGCCGGCGGTCGCTGTTTCTCTTCTTCCTGATACCGGGGCTCTCCATCTCGTCCTGGGTGACTCGGACCCCTGACATCAGGGACCGCCTGGACGCCTCTACCGGGGAGATAGGGCTCATCCTCTTCGGTCTCTCGGTTGGATCCATGATCGGAATCCTCTGCTCGGGGACGCTCGTGTCGAGGTTCGGCACCCGACCAGTCATGGGCCTGGGAACGTCGATGGTGGTCGCGAGCACGCTCCTCATCGGCTTCGGGAGCTTGACCACCTCGTCCGTCACTGTCGCGGGCGGACTCTGTGTCATGGGCGCGGGCATGGGAGCGGGAGAGGTCGCGATAAACGTCGACGGAGCCGACGTCGAGCGACTTACGGGCACCACAGTCCTGCCCACGCTGCACGGGTTCTTCAGCCTCGGGACTGTCGTGGGCGCCGCGCTGGGAATGGGAGCCACCGCAGCCGCTCTTCCGGTGCACTGGCACCTCGCCGTGATCACTCTGATGTGCGTTTCCCTGTGCGCGTATGCCCTTCGGGCCGTGCCCGATGGGACAGGACGCAGGCGGCAGGATGACGCCGTCGATGAGGCGAAGGCCGGCACCAGGCCGAAGGTCTGGAAGGACCGACGGCTGGCGCTGATCGGTGCGATCGTCCTGGCGATGGCGCTGGCGGAAGGCGCGGCCAATGACTGGCTGCCCCTTTTGATGGTGGACGGCCACGGACTCGACGCGACGATGGGGTCCGTCGTCTACGTGGGTTTCGCCTCGGCGATGGCCATCGGGCGCTTCAGCGGCGGCTTTCTCCTCGAGCGTTTCAGTCGCCCGGCTGTCGTTCGTGCCAGCGCGGCATCCGCGGCCGTGGGCCTGAGCCTGGTGATCTTCTCTGACAGTCCTCTGCTGGCCGGCATCTCAGTGCTCTTCTGGGGACTCGGTTCCTCACTCGGCTTTCCCCTTACGCTCTCGGCCGCGGGAGACTCCGGGCCGGAATCGGCGGCACGAGTCGGCTTCGCGGCGACCATCGGATACATCGCCTTCCTGGTCGGCCCGCCCGGACTGGGGTTCATCGGCGATCACTACGGTCTGCGGTCGGCCATGCTCGTCGTGCTGGCCTGCGTGGCGGCGAGCTTCTTCATCGCTCCTGCCGTGAAAAGGCCAGCAAACCGCCCCCTCGTGGTTGCAGCCGTCAACTCCACAGACGAGGCGCAGCAGACAGGCAAGGGCACGGAAGACGTATCGCCTTGAGGTTGCTGGTCACGAGGCGGGCCAGGCACCGTCGCGACCATTACGGCCTTCTCGATGCACGCGTCATGACCCGATGATGCCGACGTGTTCGTACGAATCCATCGACCGGAGAAGGCCGACTCCCTTGCGGTGCCTGCCCGCGCCAGCGCAGGACTTCCGGAACGGCGCCCACGTTCGGAGTGTGCTGTTCCAAGGGGCGGGGCAGCAGGCCTCCGCCTCGGCGAGGCGGCGCAGGAGCGTTTTGCGGTGGACGTAGAGGCGTTCCGCTGCGCGGGTTGCGTTGCATGTTCACGGATGAAGGCGAGTACGGCGATGGTGACGTCGGAGCCGGCGGCCTCCAGGTCGCCGAGGGTGCGTTTGACGAAACGGTGCGCACGCTCGGGGTCCTGAGTGAGGAGCGAGACGGCATGGCCGCGGTCGTGGTGCGCAGTTCGTCGGTGTCGGGGTGATCATGCGTCCATACCCCTCGTGTGGCGGCGCTGGCCATCACGGCGAGGGGCGCATGCGCCGCCTCACGTGTGCCAGTTCCTCCGTGACGCGGTCGAGTTCACCCGGGTCCGAGTCAGGGGCGGCGTTCCAGACCACTGCGGTGGTGTGGGGGCCGTCGAGCCGGTAGCCCAGGCGCAGTTGGGCGCGCTGCCGGGTGATCGGCGCGCCGTCGAGGTTGAGTGTCACCGCCTCGCGGCGCTCGGCATGGGTGCCATGGGTCAGCTCGTCGCGTTCGCGCTGCATCTGCGCGGCCGCGTTGACGCGGATGCCACAGTTTTCGCAGTTCGTCGGGGTCTGTCCTGAGGGAGAAGACGATCCTCATCCACCTGTCCCAGGCGACGGCCTGCCCCGCCCGGTAGGAGCCCAGGGCGGACTCGTGCAGGCCTCGGCGTGCCAAGTCACGCGCCTGGGCGAGTTCTTCCGCCTCCAGGTTCGCGGGCACTCGCGCCCCAGGATCCCGGACGTTGGCTGCGGCCCAGCGCAGCAGAGTGGACCCGTTCCTGGGGATCCAGCATGCGCCGGATCGTAGAAGACAGCCCGGTTACAGCGGCAGGAACCGGTGAGCCGACCGTCCCGTCAGAGCGTGGGTTCACTCTGTCCCGCGGCCTCCCACTCCTGGTGGGCGGTGTGGACGCGGTGCCACAGCGCCGCCCGCGCGGGGGCGGTGACGTCGGTCAGGTTCAGATGGAACACGTCGGCGAGTACGTCGTACCAGTCGTCGGCCGAGTCGATGGTCCGCTCGTACGCGCCTTCGGCGTCGATCCGGCGCAGCACACAGCCGCGCAGCATGTCCACGCCCTTGGCGTCACGGAGCTGGGCTTGGAGGACCCGGACGAATCCGGACTCGGGGGAAGTGGACAACCGGTGGTGCTCCGCGGCGAAGGAGGACAGTTCCACGGGCTCCGGCGCGAAGACCATCGCCGTGAAGGCGCCGCGGGGGTCATGGGTGAACCGCCAGCCGCCGGGCACCACCACCGACGGGGCCATCGCGTAGGTGAACGGCCCCTGGGTGTAGGTGCCTTCGCGCAGTGGCAGTGGCTCGTACATTGCGCCGGCGAGCCCGGTGTCGACCAGCCACCGTTCGCCGTCGAGGCCCACGGTGAGCGCGAGATGGTCGCCGCCCGGGCCCTCGGGGTCCTCGACCTCGTCCTGCACCCCGGCCCGGTGCAGGGTCACGTCGTAGCCGAGGGCCGTCAGCAGCGCGGCGAAGGCACCGTTGAGGTGGAAGCAGTAGCCGCCGCGCCCGCGCAGGATCCGGGCCACGGATTCCGCGGCGCCGATGCCCGTAGGCCGTCCCAGTTGGTTGTCGAGGGTCTCGTAGGCGACCCGTTCCACCTGCGCCCGGTGCAGTGCCCACAGCGCTTCGGCCGTCGGGGTCGCCGGCCGGGCCACCCCCAGCACGGCCAGATATCCGTCGACGTCGATCATGCTCCCCCTCACCGTTCGAACGGATGATCAGCCTAGTCGAGACGGGAGACTTGATAGTGGCCGATCAGCCAGCCGTGCTCCACCCGCTGCACCAGGACGGAGAGCTTGACGCCCAGGGTGGGGCGGTCGGTGAAGGAGAAGCCGACGTCCAGATAGCCGAGTACGAGGTCGCCCGCGTACCGTCTGGTCTCGAGGATGCGGTAGTCGGCGGTCAGGCCGAGGGGTTGGGAGCCGTAGTAGTCGGCGCTGCCCTTCCGTCCGACGCTGTAGGGGTGCAGCCCCTGGAAGATCGCGTCCTCGGTGAAGAGGGAGGCGACCCGCTCCGGGGCGTGGGCGTCGACGGCCGCCTTCCACTGGTCGAGGACGCCGCGCAGGACCGTCTGGTCGTCGGTGGTGCCGTTCATGGTGTTCCTCCCGTCGGGCGTTTCAGTGACCCGCGCTCATGCCGCCGTCGACGTGCAGGATCTCGCCGGTGACGAAGAGGGCCGTCTCCAGGTACAGCACGGCGTCGACGATGTCGCTCACCTCGCCCATCCGCCCGACCGGGTGCAGGGCGGCGAGGAACGCGTGGGTCTGGTCTCCTCCGTGTGCATGGCGAGGGACTTCGTGGCGGACTGCAGACCGCCCTTGGTCAGCGAGGCCGGGACGGACGGGACGTTGGAGTCCGCGTTGTCGACCAGGCTGGTGGTGATGCTGACGATGTGGCCGCCGCCCTGGTCGAGCAGATGCGGCACGGCCAGCTGGGTGAGGTGGAAGAAGCCCGAGAGGTTGATGCCGGTCACGGTGGCATAGTCGTCCGCCGTGTAGTCGGTGAAGGGCTTGGCGACGAAGACGCCCGCGTTGTTGACCACGGTGTCGATGCGACCGAACCGCTCGACGGCGGCCGACACGTTCGGCCGTGGCGGGGTCGGCTATGTCGCCCTGGACGGTGACGACGTCGGCGTCGTCCGCCGGCGCGATGGCCCGCGAGGTGGCGACGACGGCGTGACCGAGCTTGCGGTAGCCGTCGCTCCCCGGCGTCTGCGGTGGTCGGCCTGATCGGCCGGTTCCGGAATCGTGCAGCGGATTCCCCGGCGACGCAGATACGCGCGGTTCGCGCGTGCCGAGTACGCCTTGTCGCCACGGACCCGCAGGGGCCGGATGCGGGGCCGGCCCAGCCCGAGGCGAGGAACCCGGATGGCTTCCAGAACGGCCGTGAACTGCGGGCTGTATCCCCGCTGCCCGGCTGTGACCAGCAGCGATAACGGCTTCTGCCCTTGTTCGCAGACCAGCTGAACCTTCGTGGTCCAGCCTCCGCGGGACCTGCCCAGGCCGTGCTCATCGGGTTCGGCCTGGCTGCCGCCCGGCGGCTCCTTCTGGGCCTGCCCGTCACGCCGGGCACCGGCCGCGTGCTGATGAGCCCGGCAGATCGTGGAGTCGACGTTGACCTCCCAGGTGATCAGCCCGGCCGCGTCCGCCCGAGCCTGCAGCCCGGTCAACACCAATGCCCACGTCCTGTCGCGCCGCCATCGGCGGAAGAGCCCGTAGACCGTCTGCCACGGACCGTACTCCGCAGGCAGATCCCGCCACGGAGCACCGGTTGTCACACACCAGCGGATCCCGTCGATCAACCGCCGCCGACATACCGACGGCCTGCCCAACACCGCGACCGGCACCAACGGCCCCAACCGCCCACTGGGTCATCTGAAAGATCCCCTCGCCCCACACCGAGATCATCACGGCACAAGGCGAGACACGGACCCCGGTTCTCAGCACGGCCTAGCCGAACGGCAGGTTCTGGTCGTAGGCGCCGGAGTGCAGCAGATCCCAACGCCGCGCGGCAGCGCCGCTCACGTCCCCGACGGCCGCGGCTGCTCCGGCGGAACCGAGCTCTCGGCAACCGCCATCCACTGGTCCAGGTCGGACTGGGTGAACTCTGCCCACGGTGGGATTCCGGGGAGCTGGCGGAGGAGGTCGTAGGCCTCGGGGATCTGGGCTCCGCGCAGGACCGGGCAGTGGCAGCCGGCGATGACCTCGGCGTTCAGGTGTTGGAAGTCGGTGACGACCGCCCCGAACTTTTGGGCGTCCAGCAGGGCGACCCAGGGGGAGACCAGGCTTCCGCCGAAGAACTGGCCGTCGCGGAATTCGTCTGGCGACAGCGCCGCCATTTCGGGCATAGGGGTCGGCACGTTCGTGGCGAAGGTGTCTACGGCCCACAGGACGTTGGCCTTCGGGTCGAAGAGGGCGCGGGTTGTGGGGTTGTCGAACAGGGGCGGTCGCTTGGCGACCAGGGTGCGATCGCCCGCGTCGATCGTGTCGCCGTCGGTCATGAAGCGGCACCGGTTGATGGGAGTCTCCCACTCCTCGGCCATGCGGCCGATGGAGAACCATGTCGTCAACAGGGTCGCGTTCGGGCATTCCGCGAGGACCGCCAGGAGGTTGCCGGCGTGGTCGCGGTCATCGTGGGTGAGGAAGATCCACCGTACGTCCAGGGGATCCACGACGGACCAGGCTGCCTCCAGCCACTGGGAGCGCACTGCGGGCGCCCCGGTGTCCACGAGGACCGGTTCGGTTCCGCGGATCACCATCGAGTTCATCGGGAAGTGGCCGACCGGCGGGGCCTCAAGGGCCCACGGGATGACGAACGTCTCCTCGGCGATCTTGTACGGCTGCAGAAGGTTGAAACTCTCCATGGTTGTCATCGCTGCTCTCCCTAGGACGGAGTCGCCGCAGCGTCCATGAATCCAGTGCAACCCCGTGCCGGGCTGTCGTCAAACGCAGAACTCGTGACGGTCGGCTTCGGTGAGCGACGAGGGGTGCGCGGTCGGCGCCGGCCGGTCCCGGGCCGTGCTTGGGCGGGCGGCCGTTAACGCCCGTGGGTGCTGTGCGGGACTGTCAAAACACCCCTAGCTGGCTTAGCTAGTACTACGGCATCACGACCGGCTGACACCGCCAGTACCTCCGGCCGGAGAGAGCCCCGGTCGCCTCGGTGGAGGGGCGTGGTTGTTCCCCTACGCCGCGCCATCCCTGCGGGCAGACATGGGCGCCGACGCCGCGGCCGCAGACGGCCCGCTCCCCTGCTGCTTGCCGCGGCGGTCGCCCCCGCTCGCCACCGCCACCCGCCGTGCACGCCGGGTGGCTTACGAAGGTGTGATCCCCGCCTGCCGCTGCTGCCGCACACGCCGCGTCATGACCGCACCGGGGATGGCGACCGCGAGCAGGACTGGGATCGCGGCGGCGATCCCGAACCAGAGGAAGATGGCGAGGTAACCGTCGGCAGCGTTCCCCACGTCCGCGTCCGCCTGTGCAAGGAGGACAAGGCTCACCGCGAACGCAACCACCATGAGGGCCGCGATGATGACTGCGAGCCAGATGAGAATGCCGGCCCATCGTCGGTAGCCGGCGCTGACCCCCCGGGCTTGCAGTGGCGCGTACGCCCAGGGCGCACCGGGCGTCTGGGCCGGGTGAGGGGCTGGCTGCTGGTCAGACATGGGGCCCAGTTCTACTGTGCCCGGCCCCGAAACACCACCCTCACCGCCGCAGTGCGCGCCGCGCCAGGCGTTCCGCAGCCAGTACTCGGCCCATCCGGCCAGTCGGAGCGCTCGACGGTCTCGCGTGAACGGCCGCACTCCACCGGCGTGGAGTCCACGATCCACGAAGCTCCAGGCCAGTTCGTCGTAGACCCTGTGCTCCGCGGACCGGGTATCTGGGCGGGGCGCCTGTGCGGTCGGGTTCATTCGCATCCCCGGAGTTGAGTGCGGTGCGTTACCTCGCCCAGGTCCACCTGATCTCCCGCGAGCGCGAGCCCTGTTCCCGGCGGGAGCGGTACCGGGTGACCGGCACAGGGCCTTCTGCAGCGGTTGATGACGCGGATTGCGTCCCCTGTCGCCCTCCGGGCGCAGGCCCTACACTCCGACGTGACTTCCAACTCCCTTTCCAGACAGGGGGATTCGTGCCCGACAGCACATCCGCCGGAGCCGCGCAGGGTGCCGCCGGCGACGCACGGCTGCTCGCGCTGCGCGCCGAAGTCGAGAAGATCGTCACCGAGGCCCAGATCGGTGCGCGGCGGGCGCAGCGCCGCGCCAAGCTCTGGCACGCGGCCTATCTCAGCCTGGGGTTCCCCGCGGCGGTCCTCGCCGGCATCTCGGGCGCGGCGGGTCTGGCCTCCGCCGGGGCGCGGGTGACCGCGGCCGTCCTGGCTCTCCTGGCCGCCGGGTTCTCGGCCGGGTCGACCTTCCTGCGGGCGGACGCCCGCCACATGACGAACCTTCGCAGACGCTATGCCTGGCAGAATCTGGAGACGCGCGCCAGGCTCGTCCTGGCCTACGACGCCTACGAAGGCGCCGAGCATCTGCACAACGCCCTCCTGGGCCTGCACGAACTGCGCACCGCCGTCCCGTCCAGCGCCCTGGTCCTGGCCGAGCAGCAGGCGCCGTCGTATCAGGCGCCTGTGGGCGTCCCGGCGCCGACGATCCCGACGCAGACGCTTCCGCTGTCCGCGGTCCTGCCGCCGACGGCCACGGCACCGGCGGCACAGCCGCCCGCGCTCCCCCAGCCGTCACCCGTCCCCTCGCCGGAGCCGACCGACCCGGTCGGCTGACGCGCACCCGCCCGGTCCCGAAACCGGTGCCGATCCGGCCGGCCGCCTGGACGTCTTCGGCAGCGTGGACACCCGCCATGCCGGGAGCATCGATGTTCTCGGTCGGAATCTGACCGACCATGGGCCATGTCGTTGCGGGCACTTCAGCGCAGGCAACAACGTGACCTGGAGGCGGTCCGGCAGCACCCTGGTGACGGCTCGGTGAGCACGACCAGGGCGTCGACCTCGACCCGGAACCCGGCGTTGCACTCGTCCGGCTCCCAGGCCTGAAGCAGGTCGAAGAGACGTCGGTCGCCGTCGACCGGCCATGCCCTGGAGGGAGGCACCGGCCGCGTCCGGGTCCTCGTCGGCAGCATTGGCGGGCATTGTGCCGGGTGTGGGCAGGCGGGCGGCCCGTGCGCCGTCGGCGGAGAGCATGAGGCGCCAGGAGCGGCCCTCGGTGGCGGGGAAGTCGACGGCAGCGGGCTTGTGCAGCCAGGCGCTCGTCGTCGCGCAGCAGGTCAACAGGAACTCGTCGACACCGTCGAGGGCCACCTCGTCCGGCAGCGGCTGCGGGCCACCCACGGCGATCTGGGCGTCGTGGTCTGTGGTGTGCACCGCGATCTCCTGGAGCTGGTGGCGACGGCACCGCAGGTCTGCGGCGACTGCGACGTACCCCACCACGTACGGCAACCGCGATCCGGGCCGGCCTCGCGCAGTGCGTCCAGTGGCTGCCGCGTCGATGCGGCCAACCAGGCCGCCAGGGCTTCGCGCTCCGGAGGCGCAGCGTGGGGCGCCCTGCGGCGCGGACTTGGCCGAGGCGGTAGGCCCCGCGGCGAGGTTGCGGTCCAGGAGCGGCGCCCCTCGCCCGGGTACTGGACCAGATCGAACTGGGCGACCTGCTGCCCGCCCTCGGCCATCCCCGAGACCACCCGAACTTCCGGCCGTGGGCGTGGCGAAGACAGTCAGTCAGTCCGTCAGTGCACTGGTCATAGCAATTCCTGGAAGCTGTGGCCCGGATTGGGCGCTCATGCCCTGTTTACGGATTGGAGGAACCTACGAACCTGAGAATTCGCTGAGCATTCGGCGCGCACATTCGTATCTGAGGATGCGCTGCACCCATGCCGGAAGTCCTGCCGACTCCGGAGATGTCCTTGAGAGGGCCTGATGAGACGCAACACGCGAAAAAGATCGAAGACTGCCCGCCGGGCGGTAGGCGCGGCGGCCGCACTGGCCATAGGGGCCGGTGGCCTGGTGGCGGTCAACATCTACGCCTCGGCCGACGAGACGAGCGCGTCCAAGGGCTCTGCCCAGAACCAGGTGCTCGCGGCCGGCACCTCCACCATTGACTGCCCCGACGTCGGCCAGCAGTTGACATCAGTGCCCGCCCAGGCGAAGGCCCAGGTCGACAAGGAACTGGCACTCCTGGACAAGCAGATATCCGAGGCATACCAGCGCCTTTCCACCTCCCAGAAGGCGATTCAGCAGGACCCCAACTTCGCCCAGAACGCGATCGTGGGTCCGCTGAAGGACAAGCGGAAGGCGACGATCGACCGGATCGCCACCGCCATCGGCCGTGTGGCAGCCAAGCCGCAGGGCCTTGACGCTTTGGCGGCCTGCACGCTGCGCGCCACCGGCAACCAGCCCACCCCCGGTCAGGGCGGCAACAACAACCAGGGTGGCAACAACACCAATGCCGGAGGGACCGGCAACGGCCCCGTCGCCGCCGACTTCGTGGACATCACCAAGGTGAAGTCCAATGTGCGAACGCCCGCCAAGTCGGCGAAGGCTTCCAAGGGTGTCTTCGTCAGCAAGTGCGGGGTGAACGCCAACAAGCTCTACAACAGCGACAACGTCATCGTCGCGCCCGGTGTCACCAACGGCGCACACCACGTGCACGATTACGTCGGCAACCAGGACAACGACGCCTTCTCGAGCGACCAGGACTTCGCCAAGGCCGGAACCAGCTGCCAGAACAAGGGCGACAAGTCGTCCTACTACTGGCCGGTGCTGCGCCTGCAGGACGGCACCAAGGAGTTCGACGCCGACAAGCAGGGCGGCGGCGCCGAAGGCAACACGGGCCGGATTCTGACGGCCAAGAAGGCCACCTTGGACTTCGTGGGCAGCCCCCGCGGCAAGGTCGTGGCGATGCCCAAGTTCCTGCGCATCATCACCGGTGACGCCAAGGCGTTCGTCAACGGCACGGCCAACGCCAACGCCTCCTGGAGCTGCACCGGCTTCGAGAACAAGGTGCAGTTGAAGGACAAGTACCCCCTCTGCCCGTCAGGCAGCGACGTGGTGCGCACCTTCAAGTTCCAGAGCTGCTGGGACGGCAGGAACATCGACAGCGCCAACCACCGTACGCACGTGGCCTTCGCTGACGCAGGCGGCAACTGCCCGGCCGGCTTCAAGGCCATTCCGCAGTTGGTGCAGCGTCTCGTGTACGACGTTGACGCGCCCAGCGTCAAGGACAACGGCAAGACCCGTCCGTTCTTCTCGTTGGACAGCTTCCCCGAACAGCAGCACAAGCCGGTCACCGACCACGGTGACTTCATCAACGTCTTCGACGCGAAGCTGATGAACAAGGCGGTCCAGTGCATCAACACCGGACGTAAGTGCAGCTGAGTCCGAGTACCGAGCGGTGGGCGTCGTGCTGACGACGCCCACCGCCCTGAACGGAACACTGTTGGTGATCTTCATCCGCCCGCGGTGAGAACGTGCTGGACCTGGGTCCTCGCCGTCCGCGGTAGCGGCAGTGAGCAGGCCGTGGGGGCGGAACACTGCAGCCGCGCATCCGGGCGGACATGGCCTGCCCGGCCTGGTGCCAAGCACATGGCGTCGCTCCCAGAGCTTGCATCACCCATCGCCGTTGAAGAGCTCCAGTGTCTGCTGACCGAATTGGTGCCTGCACCCGGTACACCTCGGCGAAGGTGCCCTCCCCAGCCTGCGTCATCCGGCGTGTGTCCCGGACGTCACGCTCCGGTCAGGAGTGGCTGACCTCGATGTCGAAGATGCGGACCTCGCCGTAGTTGTCGTCGGCGCACGGCTCGGAGTTGGTGCAGTTGGCCTGCGTGTAGGCGCCTGTCTTGAAGTAGTTGGTGTCGCCGTCGTGGGAGATCGTGGTCTGCAGCCGACCGTTGTAGTACGCCTTGATCTTCCCGTCCTCGGCCACGAGCCTCGCCTCGAACTCGGTGCCCAGCTCGTAGTCGTCGGTGACGAGGTGGTGGTGGCGGTCGTCGCCGTCGGTGACGTAGAGGCTGCTGCCTTCCAGGCGGAAGACGGTGACGTCGTCGTCCCCACCGTGGACCTGCGCGCCGACCAGCCACGGCCGCTCCTCGGGCAACGCCGTGAACGCCTCCCTGACCACGAGGGTGTGGGTGCCGTCCGTGGTGGACCATTCGGCCTCGTCCTCGCCGGTGGGCAGGGTCAGTTTCCAGTTCGTCAGGTCGAGGACCTCGGAGGGGTACGTGCATGCGGCGGCCGCCGGCTTGTGCGCGGCGGAGGTGTCCGCGTGGGCGGGCAACATGAGCGCGGCGGCCGAGACAGCCGCGGTGATGCCGGCCAGTACGACGGTCCGAGTGCTTGGCATGGAGGGTCCCTCCCGGTCGGGGTGTTCGGTGGGTGCCGATGCGTACCGTAGGCGCCTTTGCCGGGAGGGGTCCCGGGACCCTGGCTGCTGCGCATGAGTGCGACTGATGAAGGCTCTGGGTAGACACTGCGTACGGTCCGCCGTACGCAGTACGGTTCGACACATGCGCGCGGCCCTTGGACCATGGCCGTCTGCGTTCGGGACTCGACCGAGGGGGAAGATCCGTGCGTTCCGGGGAGGAGTTCGCCGACCGCTATGTCCTCAAGGAGGTCATCGGCGCGGGGCGCGGCGGGGATGTGTGGCTGGCCCACGACACGGTGGTGGGACAGGACGTCGCGCTGAAACCGGAACGGACGGACGGCGGGGGCGAGACCGCGGTGCGGCGGCTGCTGGGCGAGCCGCGCGCCATGGCCAAGTTCCGGGGTCATCCCCACGTCGTGACCCTGTTCGACATCGTGACCGTGCCGTCGGCCCAGGGCGGGGACGGGGACGGAACAGACACGTACTGGTTCGTCATGGAGTACGTGCCCGGTGGCGGTCTGGACCGGCAGCCGACGGTCTCTCCCGCGCGGGCGGCCCGTATCGGTGCCCAGCTCGCCGACGCGCTGGCCGCTCTGCACGAGGAAGGCATCGTCCACTGCGACGTCAAGCCCGCCAACATCGGCCTCACCCGGCGCGGTGACGCGAAGTTACTGGACTTCGGCGCCGCCTACCGTGCCGGCGGCAGCGAGACCATCACGGTCAACGGCCCGTACAGCTACACCCCGGACTACGCCGCCCCGGAACTGGCCCGGGGTAACGTCCCCCAGCCGGCCTCGGACGTGTTCTGCCTGGCCGCCACCCTGCACGCCCTGGTCACCGGTGTGCCGCCGCGTGGCAGCGAGCCTGTGGAGAACGACGGCCACCCGGAGGAGCCGGACTCCTGGGAGAGCGCCGAGCGGCTGAGGCACTGGCAGGCCGAGCAGGGCGCCGTCGAGATGGACGCCGACGCCGTGGGACCGCTGCACCCCGTGCTCGCCGCCATGCTCCGGCGCGACCCCCGGCAACGCCCCGACGCCACCGAGGTCAAGCGGCTGCTGGAGGACGTCGCCGGAGCCGGTCCGAAAGCCCATCAGGACACCACCACCCCCGACACCGTCACCGTGCGCCGACGCCGGCGCCGGCCACTGGTCGCGGCCGCCCTCGGCGTCGGCGCCGTACTGGCTCTGGGGCTGGTCGTCATCCCCGGCCATGGCGACAGCGACGACGGGAAGGCGGCCACCCCCACACCCGGCCAGAGCCGGCAGGAGGAGACGCAGGCCCTGGTAGGCGATCCGCACACGGCCGACGTGTGCGCCCTGGCCGACCCCGCCGCTCTCGACACGTTCGGCGACGGCGATGTCCGCAAGGACGTGGACTACGGGAACTTCGACCGCTGCGACGTGCTCGTGGGCATCGACGACAAGACCCGCATCGATGTGTCGATCCGGGTCCTCAAGGGCTCGCCGCCCGAGGGGTCCAAGCCCTCCCGCACCGTCGGGCGGATCGGCATCCGCGAGGACGAGGCGGAGAGCGACGAGTGCAAACTGCTGCTGACCGCGGGCGGCGACACCGAGGACACCCTGGTGGAGATCCGCGCCAACATGGGCAAGGGCTCGGTGGTCGGCGGCAAGGCGACGCTGTGCACGGTCGCCAACGAGGCCGCCACGAGCGCGGCCGAGGTCCTCGACCGGGGTCCGGTCCCCCGCCGTTCACCGGCCTACCCACGCAGGTCGCTCGCCTGGGCGAACGCCTGCAAGCTCCTCGACGCCAAGGCGCTGTCCGTCGTTCCCGGCCTCAAGGTCGACGTGCCGGACGTCGGCATCGCGAACTGGAGCTGCGAGTGGTCGAGCGACGTCGACGAACTGGATGCGGAGGTGGGCTTCTTCCGCGACCAGCCCAAGTCGGCTCAGGACGGCACGGCCCTCACGCTCAGCGGATACCGCACCGTCGTCGAACCGAACGACGACGGTGACACCTGCACGGCCTTCGTCGAGGACCACAGGTACAGCGGTCAGGGCGCCGAGACCGCCGCCGAGATGGTGCGCCTCGAAGTCGGCGGTGGGCGGCCCGCGGAGGAGCTCTGCGCGATGGCCAGGAGTCTGGCGGCCTCCGCCGCCACCGAACTCCGCGCGCGATGACACAGGAGGCGTTCGCGCCTCCTCACGGCGCGGAGTCCGGCCAGGCGGTGTCGTCCTCCATCCGGTCCAGATCCGGTGGTACGAGCGTCGTCGACTCCACCAGTCCCTTGATCAGGTTGTGCAGCAGGCGGTTGTCGCCGGGGCGGCCCTCGGACTTGTCGTGCAACAGCGGGTACCTGAAGCCGTCGCGGTCCAGACGGCGGCGTACGGCTTCGACCCGGTGCTCGATCCTGCGCTCGGTCCAGCGCGCGTCCGGGCGGAGGTAGGCGAGCTGCTTGGCAGCGGTGGCGTACGCCAGAGGGCGCGGTTCCTCCTCGTACAGCAGATACCGCTGGCCCAGGACGACCAGCAGCAGCCGTTCGTCGTCGTCGAGGGCCCAGATCTTCGGCGACACGGTCTTGGCGGTGCGTCGCGACACCGGCCCCTGGTCGTCGTGGCCCGAGACGTACAGCTCGACCAGGTGCTCGCGGTAGCCGGAGCCCTTCACGAACAGCGGGGTGTAACCGGTGTCGAGGGGAATCGCCTCCGTGCTGAGGTGCATCATCCCGCCGCGCGGCAGCCGGACGAGCTGCTGCCCGGTGTTGCGCAGCCACCACAGCCCCTGGCGGTACGACAGCTCGCCGTGCTGTCGGCTCACCCCCAGGTCGTCCACACCGACTCCCAGGTCCACGTCCGGCTCCTCACCGCGCCCGAAGCGGAGGGTCAGACCCGGCCTGGGCGGGGCAGTGAGCTCACCGGTGACCGTGCGGGCATGCAGGGTCCCGGGGATGGTGGGCGTGACACCGCGCGCGAGGCTGGCGGAGTAGGGCATCGCTGGTTCCTCGGTTTCTGGGATCGTCGGTGTGTGGGCTTCTCGGCACGCACACGGCGCTCTGACCAGTGTCCGCACCCGCTGCGGGACCCCTCCCCAATCCTGGCCCGTCTTAAAGAGGTTGAGGGGTTGACCCAGCTGGTTCGGCGCCGGCCATGGTCAGTACGCCGGTTTCAGCGCTCCTGCGGGGAGTTTCTTCTCGTCCTCCCGGGCCACGGTGCACAGCACGTGGCGGAACCCTGCTTCCCACTCCTCGTCGGAGGAGGACCAGGCCCACATCTCGTGTCCCTTGCCGCGAGCCCAGTTGACGCCGTACTTCTCGTCGCACAGGTCCGCCGTGTCCACGCTGTCCGACGAGCCGTCGCCCGAGGCCCAGGTCCAGCCGACGACCTGCGTGTGGTGCGGCTCGTCGCAGCTCACCAGGGTCTTGGTGTACGAGCCGTCCTCGTCCTCCTCTTCGTCGAAGCAGTCACCCGGGCCCAGCTGTGTGACGTACACCTCGTCGCCGAACTTCCGGTAGTCGCCGAGCGGGCCGCCGAGGGTGGCGTTCTTCAGGAAGAGCAGGCAGGCCGAGGCGGGCGGCTCGCTCTGCCCCGTCTCGGGTGTGAGGACGGACAGCACCGGGGCGGCCATGGTTGCGCGCAGCTTGGCGGTGCGCCGGGCGCATTCGCTCCGTACGGCCTCAGTGCCGGATGCCGATGCGGTGCTGTCGGCGGCCACGGTCGCGATGACCTGTCCCTCGGGGTCGTCGTCGTGGCAGTCGACGAGCTTCAGGCCGGGCCGCCCCTCGAACTCCCCGTCCTTCCAGTCGGCTTCGACGCACTGGCCCGGTGTGAGCGCCTCGCGCAGCCCCACCTGCCTGCCGTACGGGTACGCGCTGCGGGTCACGGTCGGGGAGGGAGTCGGGGAGGAGGTCGGGGCGGCCTTCGCCCGGACCTCCGAGCCCTGTGCCGCGGCCCCTTCGTCGTGGTAGGCGACGGCCCCCAGCGCGAACCCGCCACCCCCGACCAGCACGGCGGCGAGCGCCAGCAGCGCGGCCGCCAGCCGGCCCGGCACCCGGCGCGCATCGTCCGAGGGGCCACGGCCGGCACCGGCGGCGCCGGAGTCCGTCGCGGCTTCGGCGCCGGCCGAGCCGTCGGGCCGGTCCGCGCGCCCGGGCTCGTCGGAGCCCCGGGTGTGCCCCGATCCCGGTCCGTCGCTCGCCGAGCCGTGCCCCGGTCCGCCGGCCGTGGCGTCTGCCCCGGCCGAGGCAGCGGGAGCACCACGGGTGGTGGCTGCCGCTGCCTCGGCGAGGAGTTCGCGCGCCTGCGCCGCCTGCATGCGCTCCGCGGGATCCTTGGCCAGCAGCCCCATGATCGCCCGGCAGAGTGGGTCGCTCGCCCGTTGCGGCACGTCTGGTTGCGAAGTCAGCGCCGCCATGAGGGCGGCGTCGAGCGTGTCCCGCTCGAAGGGGGCGGTGCCCTCGACGGCGAAGTAGAGGGTGACCCCGAGTGAGAAGAGGTCGGTCGCGGGTGTCGCCTCGCCGCCGGACAGCCGCTCCGGCGCCACGAAGCCCGGGGTGCCGACCACCATGCCGCTCTGGGTGACGCGGGTCTCCCGGGGCCACAGCGAGATGCCGTAGTCCGTGAGCAGGACCCGGCGGTCGGCGGCGCCCGAACGGTCCGGCGCCAGCAGGATGTTGGAGGGCTTCACGTCCCGGTGGATGATGCCGAGCCGGTGCCCGGCGCAGAGCGCGTCGAGCGCGGCCGCGCCGATCCCGGCCACCTCGCCGCTGGGCAGCGGGCCGTGCTCCGTCACCACGGCGCGCAGGTCCCGCGTACCCGGCAGGTACTCCATCACGATCCACGGGCGGTCGTCGTCCTCGACCACGTCGTACACCGTGATCACGTTCGGGTGCTCGCGCAGCTGTGCCGCCTTCAGCGCCTCCTTGTGCCCCCGGGCGGCGGGGTCGCCGCCGGACGGGTCCGGCTCCCGCGGTACGTCGATCTCCTTGACCGCGACCTGGACCCGGAGTTGCTCGTCCTCGGCCAGCCAGACGTCTCCTCCGCCGCCGGACCCCAGCCGCTGCCGCAGCCGGTACCGCCCGGCGACGACCCGTTCATCGCGTGGCACCAACGTCCCCTTCCCTGCCGCGTTTGCGGACCGGCCGCCCAAGGCTCCTTGCGGCCGCCGGCCTCATGCTCACTCGCCTCGCCCGGGAGCCGTCCCGGACCGCTCATCCGCTGAAGGCACGGTCCGCGCCACGCTCACCGGACGACCAGCGGCTTGAACGCGGACCGCACGTCGGACTTGGATTCCGATACGTACTCGCTTGTCGAGTCCGCGGAGGCGAAGATGGACGACGGGCAGCCCGTGCCGTTGATCTGGATCGTGCGGTTGGCGACGAGCTTGCCCGTGCGCAACTCGTACACCTTCACCGGGATCGCGATCTTGTGGAAGGTCACGTCCGAGGCGGCGCCGGAGGACCCGCTCTTGTAGTACGAGCAGGTCTCGACGGAGTTTCCGTAGGTCTGCTCGCCCGCGCAGACCACCAGGACGGCATCGGCGGCGTCGCCCGCCTTCCAGGAGCCGGGGAGCTGCTTGGAGAAGTCGGTGTTGTACTCGTCGTAGGCGTAGAACAGCGCGCGGTTGGTGCCCTTGCCCATGGGCTTGGCGCCGCTGTATTTCGCCGGGCTGGAGCAGTACTCGGGCTGGGAGCCGGACCCGCCCGCGAGCAGACTGCGGACGTCGGCCAGCTCGATGCTCAGCGTGGCCTTCCTGGCGCCCTTGCGGGCCTCGTCCGCGAGAGTGCCGTCGGGGTACCGGTTGAGCAGGCTCTCGTAGTGCTTGCGGGCCGCATCCCAGCTGTCCTCCGCCATGAGATCGTCACCGCAAGCGACGAGCGCGGCGGGCTCGGTCCGTGCAACCGTGTCGGAGGTCCGGTCCAGGACGTCGTTGCTGTGCTTGCGGTCGCGGAGCCAGTCGGTGACGGTGACGGTGTCGCAGGGATCCTTGGCGGGCAGGTCGCGGAGGAATCCGTTCAGGGTCGTCTCGACCGTCTTCTCGTTGCCGGGCTCCGCGAGCACCGAGGCGAGCGTGCCGAAGCCGTCCTCCAGGGCTTCGGTGTCCCCGCCCAGCGCGGTGATCAGCTCGGCCCGGGCCGTCTGGAGTCGCTCGCAGGCCCGTACGGCTTCGTCGCCGCGGGCGGCGAGCGGCGCGTCGGCGATGCGGTGCCCGAACCACACCTCGTCCTGGGCGCTCGACACCCCTGCGCAGTCGCCGCGTTCGCGGGCGTCGGTGACGCTCTGCCCGATGCTGGAGGCGTCGAACCGCAGGAGCCCCGCGGTCAGCAGCACCGGCAGCGTGACGCCGAGCGCGACCAGGCGCTGACGGCGTACCGCGACCCGCTCGCCGCCTCTGCCGGCCAGGTACCACCCGTGGATGATGACGGCCGCCCACCACAGGAGCATGGCGATCTCGTACGACGTCTCTTCGGTCGAGAGGAGCCGGGAGACGAGCACGACGGTGACGGCCACGGAGGCGACGGCGAGTCTCCACCGGCGCATCAGCAGGTAGCCGACGCCGAGCAGGGAGGCGTTGCCCAGGGCGACGGCCAGTGGGTCGTTCGCCCGGCCCCCGTCGGGTGCGGGCACCGGCACGACGGGCTCGGCATACGTCGGGTTGCTCATCCTGATCTCCCCCGGTCGCGAATCGGTTGGGTACCCGGATGGTGCGGCCCCGCTTCCGGGACGGGTCCCGGAAGCGCACCGCCGGCTTCCCTCGGGACCCCTCCCGAGTCCCGCCCGGCACAGTGGACGGAGTCATTTCCCCGCGGGCGAAGGGCGAGTTGATGGCGGAGGAGAGCGTCGAGGTCGTGATCTCGGCGGACGGCACCGTGGAGGTGCATGTCCAAGGGGTCTCGGGCACACGGTGTCTGCAGGACACCGACGAGTTGGTCCGGCTGCTCGGCGGGGATGTGCAGCACCAGGTGCTCACCGAGGAGGCCTACCAGCAGAACGCGGCCGAGGAGCAGGACCGTCTGTGGCAGGGGTGAGCGGCCCGGGCACGCCGTGGCGGCTGCATGCCGTCGTGCCCCGAAGCGCCGCCAACGGTCCGGGGGTTCGGTACGTCGTCTGGAGCCAGGGGTGCGCTCTGGGCTGCCCGGGGTGCTTCAATCCCGAGACCCACTCGGCGGCGGGCTCCGCTCTGGTGCGCACGGCCGGCGAGGTGGCCGAGGAGGCGCTGGCCGACGCGGCGCACCTCGAGGGCGTCACCCTGACCGGCGGCGAGCCGCTGGAGCAGCCTGCCGCGGTCGCCGCGTTCTGCGCCGAACTACGGGCCCGCAGCGGGCTGTCGGTGATCGTGCTGACCGGGTTCACCCGCGCCGAGATCGAGACGGACCCGGCACGGTCGGCGGCCGTCGCCGACGCCGATCTGGTGATCGCCGGACGCTACAACGCGCGGCTGCGGCTGGCCCGGGGGCTGCGCGGCTCGTCGAACAAGGAGTACTGGACGCGCACCGGGCGCTACACGGCTAACGACCTGGCCGCCGTACCGGAGTTGGAGATCACCGTCGCGGACGACGCGACGCTCACATTCACCGGCATGGCCGCGCCGGGAGGGGAGTTCTTCGGTGGGCACCACGGGCATCGCTGACGAGATCCGGCTGTATCTGCGCGCCCGGGTGGCGCTGATCGTGCTGGTCACGGTCGAGGAGCAGCGCGCCCTGGACGTACTGGACCAGGTACGGCGGGACCGGGACCCCTCGTCCGACCTGGTCACCTGGGACATCGCCGACGGCATGCAGTCCGCGGCGGGGCGGCAGCTGCCCGAGGTCAAGCAGGGCAACCCCGTGGACGCGCTGACGAAGATCCAGGAGCTGGCGCAGAAGGAGCCGCGCCGCCGCGACCTGTATGTGCTCAAGGACTTCCACGCCTTCTGGGAGCGCGACCCGGCGGTACGCCGGCGCCTGCGCAACCTCGCCCACAAGCTCGTCTTCACCGGCTCCTCCCTGATCGTGACCACCCCGGTGCGCACCCTCCCCGTGGAGCTGGGCGACGACGCCGTGGTGGTGGAGATGCCGCTGCCCGAGGCCGACGCCCTGCGCCGCGAACTCGACCACCTCATCGACAGCACCAAGGGCGTGAAGTCCACGCTCACCCCGGCGGGCCGCAGCCGCCTGGCGCAGGCCGCCCTGGGTCTGACCGCCGCCCAGGCCCGCCGGGCCTTCGCCAAGGCCATCGTGCGCGACGAGGTGCTCGACGACCGCGACATCGAGGCCGTGCTGGCAGAGAAGAAGGCCGTCATCCGGGAGAACGAGGCCCTGGAGTTCTACGGCGCCGAGGAGAGCCCCGACGACCTGGGCGGCCTTGACGTGCTCAAGGAGTGGCTGCGGCTGCGCGAGCGAGCCTTCGGCGACGCCGCCCGCGAGTTCCGCCTGCCGGCGCCCAAGGGCATCGCGCTCATCGGCATCCCCGGCACCGGCAAGAGCCTCACCGCGAAGATGATCGGCGGACTGTGGCGGCTGCCGCTGCTGCGCCTGGACGTCGGCGCGCTGTTCGGCTCGCTGGTCGGCGAGTCGGAGGAACGGGTACGGCGGGCGCTGCGGCTGGCGGAGACCGTCTCCCCGTGTGTGCTGTGGATCGACGAGGTGGAAAAGGCGCTGGCGTCCGGCGGCCACGACGGGGGCACCTCGCAGCGCGTGTTCGGCACGGTCCTGACCTGGATGCAGGAGAAGACCGCTCCGGTGTTCGTGGTGGCCACCGCCAACGACGTCAGCGCGCTGCCCCCGGAGACGCTGCGCCGCGGCCGGTTCGACGAGGTGTTCTTCCTCGACCTGCCCACCGAGGAGGAACGCCGCGAGATCATCACCGTCCATCTGCGCAAGCGCGGCCGCAAGCCGGAGATGTTCGACGTGCACCAACTGGCCCGGGACTGCGATGGGTTCGTCGGCGCCGAGCTGGAACAGGTCGTCGTGGACGCGATGTACGAGGCATTCGCCGAGGAACGCGACATCGCCACCGACGACATCGCCCGCGCCACCGCCCGTACCGTGCCGCTGAGCCGCTCCCAGCGCGAGGTCATCGAGGACCTGCGCGCCTGGCTGCGCGAGGGCCGCGCCCAGTCGGCCTCCTTCGCGGGGGCGGCGCAGGCGGCCGAGCACCAGGTGCCGGTGCTGGAGGTGTAGCGGGGTGGCACGGCTGACGGAGGACGACGCGGCCCGGCTGCTGCGGCGGGCCGTGCGGCGGCGGGCGGACGGCTCTCAGGGGATGCGGGCCCGGCGGGCATGGCGGCGGCTGGGACGGGCGTGCGCCGCCGGGGACGCGGCGGCCCAGGAGGCCGTACGAACAGCGGAGTTGACGGACCCGGAGGTGCTGGAGCTGCTGGCGGCGGCACCGGCGGAGCCCGCCGACCGGGCGGCCTGGCTGACGTTGCTCGGGCAGCGGGAGCAACGGCAGGCCCTGGACCCGGACGGGACGCTGCTGGGGCTGGCGTACTGGGCGGCGACGGTGGAGACCCGCGGACGGCTGCGCGCGGTCCTGGCCGCCGAGGGGGACGGGGAGGCCGTACGCGCCGTCGTCGGCGCGGAACAACGCGACCGCGTCGCCGCCATGTCGTACGAGGAGCTGGACCACCTCGGACGCCGGCTCGCCGAGCACGGCCGCTACGACGAACTGCGCCGGCTCGCCCTCGACCTGCCTCTGGCCAAGGCCGTCGCCACGGCCCGGCTGCTGCCGGCGGGCGAGCGCGCCGAGGACTCGGGCAGCGGCCTCGCCGCGCTCGCCGCCTGCTCACCGCAGCAGCTGCGCGCCGCACAGGCGAGGCTGCCGCACCGGACGGTGATCCGCCACCGCAAGGGATCGGCGCAGGTCTCCTTCTCACCCGACCAGGCCGAACTCGCGATCAGCACCACGGAACTGCCGCCCGAGACGGTGATCCCCAGGGTCCTGACGGAGACGGTCCAGCTCGTGGCCGGCGAAACCGCCCTCCGCCATCGATCGCAGGGGCGGACTCCGGTGCACGTCCACTCGATCCTGCATCTGGGCGACGAGATCCTCCGCATGGAGTCGCCGTTGGCGTATCCGGGCGACGCCGTCAGCCGCGTCTGGCCCCGGCACGAGAGCATTCCCGTCCAAGGGCCGGAGATCCTCTCGGAGTTGGGACGCGCGAGCACGGGCGCCGTCGCGGTGACCGTGTCCGGGCTCGTCTTCGTCGACCGGGAAGCCGTCCGGCGGCGCCATGTGACGGTTCCCCGGATCACCGAGGTGATCGACACGTACGTCGCACGTCACGGGCCCCGTGACAGGGACATGTGGTGCGACCTCTCGACGCTGCCGGAGCACGGTCTGCTGGCCGTCAGCCTCGCGGACCACGTCCTCGTCCTGGACGAGGCCGGAACCGTGCTCCATGTCGAGCAGCGGGAGGTGTACGTGTCGACCTTTCTCGCACCGGACCGCCTGGCGGTCATCCCCGAGGTCCCGTACCCGCAGGAGCAGCGCTATGAGATCTGGCCCCTCGGGGAGTCCGGTCCGGCTCGGCGCGAGAAGGGAAGTCCCAGGAGCTGGGCGGCACTTGACGAGCTGCGGGGGTTCGTGCTGGACGCCGAATTCGCCTACTGGATCGTGGGGCCCGGCTACGAGGCCCTGCGCGACGGCGCAGCACCGGAGTCGCTGAGGAACGGGGACAGGACGCTGCTCGGGGTATCCCCCTACGGGGACATGTTCGTCACCTCGCGGCTCGAGAAGCCCCTGCCCCTTCGCCGCTACGAGGGCGACCGCCGGTCCCGGTGCTGGGGACGACTCGAAGTGCACAGCCCGTATCTGCCCGCCGCGCGCGAAGCCCTCGAACAGCCGTTGCTGCACGCCACTCCGCGGCAGTGGCACCACGTACGGCAGCTGCGTACGAAGATCGGCGATCCCGCGGTGCGGCAGGCGCTCGCTCTGCTGGAGCACACGCTCGCCGACCGGTTCGGCGCGGACATCGCCCTCGGCGACGGCCCCGCGGTCACGGCCGGCCCGCACGACCTCGCCCTCGACCCGGACCGGACGGAGTGAGGCCCGTGCGGGTACGGACCGCCGTTCTGGTGCTGCGGCTGCCGCTTGGGCAGCACTCCCGACGGCGTCGCGAGGCGCTGGTGACCGTGTTGCGCGCGGCCGACGCCGGTACCCCGGCGGCCCTGCGCGCCGTCGCCCGCGCTCTGCAGTCCCTGAGCCCCGAGACGGTGTGGCGGACGTGGGCCGAGTCACCCCGGCGCCAGTGGGCCTCCCCGCTCGCGGCCGAGCTGCTGGACGAGGATGCGGCGCGGGTTCCCGACGTGCTCGTGGACGCCGGCTGGCACGACTGGCTCGACGCCCACCAGGACGAGCTGTGGTCGTTGCTGAAGCGGTGGAACCGTGCCGCGACGGCCGCCGCCAAGCCCCGGGTGCGCGCGCTCAGCCGTCTGGCGCTCGACGACGGCGACAGCCGCGACGGGGCCGTCGACGCGCGGGTGCTGGCCGACGCCGCCGCACGCTTCGGCCATCCCCTCGGTGAGCGGGCCCGTGCCCGCCTCCTGGCGCTGAGCGACTCCACGGCCGTCGACCTGTTCTGCCGTACGGCACTGAAGTCGCCGGAGGCCACGGCCTTCTGCGTCGAACACCACCTGGCGCCCACCGGTGACGTGGAACGGGCGGTGTTCTTCGTCCGGACCCGTCAGCGCGAACAGTTCCGGGCGCTGGATCCCGACGGGTCGCTGCTGGCGCTCGGTTACCGGGGTGCGTCGGCCGAGGCGCGCGCGGCGCTGCGGGCCAAGATGACGGACATGGGCGACGTGGATGTGCTCCGGGTGCTGGCGGGGCAGCGTGTCGCGCAGGACGACTTCGGCCGCCTCACCAAGCGGGAACGTGCCTATCTGGTGGGGCAGTTCACCGACCGGAGTGACTGGGACCGCCTGTGGAGCTGCACCCTGCTGATGCCGCTCACCGAGGCGGTGAAGGCGGTCCGCGGCTGCGGCGACGACTGGCGGCCCTTGGACGAGGACGAGCGCGGCGTCTTCGAGGCCTTGCGTGGAGCGGATCCGCGGGCTGTGGCCGGCTGTGTGAAGACCCTGTCCGAAGGGTCCGCGTCGGCGCCCGCCCCGCACGTCCGGATCCAGCTCGTCGGCCTCCACCAGCGGCTGGGTGCCGTCACCGACCTCGACTTCTCACCGGACGGCACCCAGCTCGCCCTGGTCGGCGCGCTCCGCGTGCGGAGGGCGCTCGACAGCCCCGACCCGTTGCACGAGCCGGTCGCCTGGGCCGGGGTCGTGGATCTCGGCAGCAGAACGCTGTCCCAGTTGCGCTGCGACTTCCCACGGCTTCTGGAGCGCGTCGCGCATCTCGGCTCCGACACCGTCGTCGCCGCGGAGAAGCTGACGTACGACACGGCGGGCGAACGCCTCCACAAGCTGAAGATCCACTACATGGACCGCGACGGTGTGCGGGCGCTCGGCCCGGAAGCCGACATGATTCTCGGCCTGAAGCGCACCGCCGGAGACCGTGCCTTCGTCGTGACCGCATGTGACGTCGAAACGTCCGACCGCAGGCAGAGGTTGCTGGTCGGCGTTCCCGACGGGTTCCTCGTCCCCGCGGGGCTTCTCGACGGCCTGGACCGTCTGGACGACTTCGAGCCCGTGATCGCCGCGGTGGATCCCGACGGCCGGCTGATCGCCCTGGTCGACGAGCTGGAGGATGCCGTGGTCGTCGACCTCACCGGTTCCGTGGTGAACAGGCTCGACGACGGCTCGGGAACACTGGAGAACGTCCCCACGAGGACCGCCGCCCTGTCGCCTTCCACCCTGATCTGCTGCACCGGCACGGGTGTCCTCAAAGCGTGGCACGAGCCGCTCACCGCCAAGAAACCGACGGCGACGATTCCCGCCTGGTCCCCGGCGACCCGTCCGGACGCCCTGGCCTGGTCGCCCGCACTGAACCGATTCGTCGGGGTCCACCTCGTGCGCCGGCCGCGCCTGGAACTCCTGGAGGTGCCACCGACCCGTGACGCCCCGGTGCCGGACACACTCGTGTCCGCGTCGATCGCACTCGCGAGCGCCACCCACCTGGCACCCGTCGCCCGGCTGTCACCGAAGGGCGACACGCTGGCCGTGGCACACGCGAGCACACTCGACCTCTACCGCCTGACCACCCTCTCCCTGCGCCCGTTCATCGCCCGGCCCATGGCCCTGATGGCCCCCGAGAACCTGGCACAGGTGGTCAGGGTGCTGGGGGACCCGGACCTCGACGAGGGGACCCGAACGACGCTGACGCTGCTGCGGGCATGCCTGGAGCGCCGGCTCAACGACGACATCGGGATCGGCCACGCCCGCCACGGGGCGGTCGCGGGGAGCCACGAGATCGAGCTGGGCGGGTGAGGGTGTCGTGAGGGCGAAGGGCGTCGTGAGGGCGATCCACGCACAGGAGGCCGCCCGGCTGGCCGGGCGCGCGGGTCTGCGGCGGGACGACGGCTCCCGCGGGTGGCGCGCCCGGCGCGCCTGGCGGCGGCTGGTGAGCGCGTGCGCGGCCGGGAACGTGGCGGCCCAGGAGGCCGTACGGACAGCGGAGTTGACGGACCCGGACGTGCTGGAGCTGCTCGCGGTGGCACCGGCCGCGCCCGCCGACCGCGCCGCCTACCTCGTCCTGATCGGTCAGGGCACCCAGCACCAGGCCCTGGATCCCGACGGCTCCTTGCTGGCCCTGGCCTACCGGGCGGCCGTGCCCGAGACGCGTGAACGGCTGCGTACGCTCCTGGCCGCCGAGGGCGCCACCGAGGTGATCCGGGTGGTGGTCACCGGCGAACAGCGCGACCGGCTCGCCGAGATGTCGTACGACGAAATCGACTACCTCGGACACCATCTGGCCGAGCGACAGAGCTGGGACGAGCTGCGCCGCCTCGTCCGCGATCTCCCGTTGGCCAAGGCGGCCGCGGCGGCGCTGCTGCTGCCGGACGGGGTCTCGACGGCGTCCGTGCCGTCGCTGGGGCAACTGCGGGCGGTCGTCGAGCGGTTGCCGCGACGGCGACTGGTCAGGCATGACGTCACCACGTCGTTCGAGGGCGCGTCGTTCTCTCCGGACGCCTCCGAACTGGCCTTGCGCTACCGGCCGTTGAAGCGGCCCAGGATCAGGGAGCTCAACGTGGACATCCTCCGGATCGACACCGGAACGGTCACCCGCGCTTTCCACGGAGACGTCCTGACCGACAGGGACATCGGCGATTCGGTCCTGCACCTCGGCGACGAGATCCTCGTCAGGCTGAAGACGAGGAAGGACCTTCACCGGATCATCCGCGTCTCTCCCGACTACGAGGCCGTCGGCCCGCCGGCCCCCTTGTCGGTCATGCGAAGGTCGAGCGGTGGTGCGGTGATGATCTGTCCCGAAGGGCTCACCTTCGTCGACCGCGCCGCCCCGGATCTGAGGTTCCGGCCCATGACGCAGTTCGGCGGGCGCGGGGGGCACCGCCGACTCGACCACAGCGAACTTTCGGGCGGTCTCACCACCCTGCCCGCGGACCGTCTCGTCGCGTTCTGCTCGGATAATCAGGTCTTCGTGGCCAACGAGGACGGCGACCTGATGCACGTGATGCCGATTCCTTGGGAATACCCCCGGTTCGGGCCCGCGCTGTCCTTCCTGTCCCCGAATTCGCTGGCGGTGCATCACAGAAGCAGCCAGCACGATGAACAGCCGACCCACGTCTGGGAGTTCGGGCCGCACGGCGCCCCACACCTCATCGGCAAGCACCGGGGCCCGATCCGGAAGCGGTGGCCCCTTGAGGAGTGGCACGGGTTCGTCCTGGACGATGCCTTCGCCGCCCGCGTCCATTCGGCCGAGGGGCGCTGGCTCGACCGTGACGTGCCCTGGCTGCAAGCCGACCCCAAGGACCCCCTCCAGTTCACGCGGTTGCGCCGGCTCCTCGCCCTGTCCCCGGGACAGGACGTGTTCGTCACGAGTCTCATCGCCAGAGGCCGCGGCTTCGAAGTGCACAGCCCCCACCTCCCCGCCGCCCGCGAACTCCTGGAGCGCCCCCTGCTGCACGCCACACCCGCGGACCTCCAGCGGATCCGGGAACTGCGGAGCAAGATCGGCGCCCCCGAGGTCCAGCAGGCCCTCGACCTGCTCTCGGCCTGTCTCACCGCCCGCTTCGGGGGCGACATCGCCCTCGGCA
Organism: Streptomyces sp. a15; assembly: GCF_059026085.1. NCBI lineage: Bacteria > Bacillati > Actinomycetota > Actinomycetes > Kitasatosporales > Streptomycetaceae > Streptomyces > Streptomyces sp. A15. Next base: position 48,512 of record NZ_JBWLKM010000041.1, read on the forward strand.
CCACGGGCTCCGCCCCCTTCGGCGGGCCGCACGACATCACCCTCGGCGAGGACGGGAAGCGGTGAGCCCGATGCGCACACGCACCGCCGCGCTGCTGCTGCGGCTGCCCCTGGGCCATGGCCCGCTGCGGAGACGGGCCCTCGACACCGTGTGGCAGGCCTGGCTCGGCGCACATGATCAAGTGCTGTGGGCCCTGCTGGAGAGACGGGGATGCGCGGCGAGCGGATCCGAACCCTTGGCGCACGCCCTCAGCCGGCTGGCGCTCGGCGACTAGGACGTGCAACTCGGCCCGGGGCTGCCGGCCGGGACCGCCGCCCGCTTCGACCACCCGATCGGTGAGCGGGCCCGCGCCCGGCTGATCGCGGTGAACGATGCCGAGGCCGTCAACATGTTGTGCCGTACGGCACTCACGTCGCCCGAGACCACGGCCTTCTGCGTCACGCACCACCTGGCCCCCGCCGACGAGGTGGAACGCGCCGTCTTCTTCCTGCGGACCGGGCAGCACGAGCAGTACCAGGCGCTCGACCCCGACGGGGCCCTGCTGGCGCTCGGCTACCACGGCGCGCCGTCCGAGGAGCGCAAGGCCCTGCTGGAGACGGTGACCGAGGCGGGCGGCGTCGATCTGCTGCGGGTGCTGGCGGGCCGGCACTCCGGACCCGACGGCTTCGCCGCGCTCGGCGAAACGGAACGCAGACGGCTGCTGGACCAGTTCGCGGCCCGGCGTGACTGGGACCACTGGTGGCCGCTGGTCCAGCTGATGCCCCTGCTCGACGCCGTGCGGGCGGTCAAGGATGTCGACGCGGCCTGGCGGCCTTCGGAGGAGGACGACCTGCGGGTGTTCGAGGCGTTGTGGGGCGTCGGAGCCGCTGCCCTGGAGGCGTGGACGCGTGACGGTCCCGGTGACGGGTCGTCCGGGCTCGTTCCGGCCCGGATCACCATCCCCGGCCTCGACGGGCCGGACACCTTCGTCCGCGACATGGATTTCGCGCCGGACGGCACTCAACTCGCCTTCGCCGGACACGCAGGGGGCCGCGGCCGCGCCGGGATCATCGACCTGGACAGCGGGCGGCTGTCGCGCCGGTATCCCGACGCCGCGCGCCCGCTGGCCCGGGTGGCGCACCTGGGCGCCGACACCCTCGTCGTCGTCGACGCGGAAGAAGCCGGCGACATGAACCGTCCCAAGCACATCCACCGCTTCGCCCCGGACGGCGTACGCCCGACAGGTTTCTCGGCCACCGTGGTCAGCGCCCTGCAACGCGCCACCGCCGAGGGCGCCTTCCTCGTGTGCTCCAGACACATAGACGGGTATCGCTGGCACGCGAGGGTGTCCGTGGGCGACCGCGACGGCTCCCTCACCGACAGCGGAATCCTCGACGGGCTGCCCGACGTCTCCCCGCGGGGCGTCACCGTGGGTCCCGGCGGCCGTCGGATCGCCGTGGTCAACGGCGACACCGTCGTGGTCGCCGACCACGGGGGAACCGTCGTGAACGTTCTGGACAACGGCCCCAGGAAGATCACCGGATCGACGCCGCTCAGCGCCATGTCGGACTCCGTCCTCGTCCGCGCCGATGCCCTGGGCGGCCTGGACATATGGCATGAACCGCTCGTGTCCGACCAGGCACCGGTGTCGAGAACCGTCTGGTTGAACACGACGTCCTTGTACGGCCTCGCCTGGTCACCCGCGCTGAACCGGTTCCTGGCTGTCGGGAGACAGCACTCCCGATCGATGACCCTGTGGGTCCTCGACATACCCGATACCCGCGACAGTCCCCTGCCCGACGACCTCGTGGCCCGTCAGATCCGCCTTCCCGGCCACCCGCATCGCGTGCGGCTGTCTCCGAAGGGGGACGTCCTGGCCTCGCTGAACTCCATAAGCCGGCCCCCGGCCGTCGACCTCTACTACCTCCCCCTCCTTGCCCTTCGGTCACGCGTCGCAGGACCCATGGGTCTGATGAGTCACCAGGATCTGGCCGAGGTGACCGCGGCGGTGAAGAGCCCCGCCCTGGACCACAAGTCCCGGCCGATTCTGCACGCGTTGCGCAGCTGCCTGGAACACCGGTTCCGGCACGACATGGGTATCGGGCGGACGGCAGGTGCGGCGGACGCGGGCGACTTCGAGATCGAGCTGGGCGAGGTGTAGGGACGATGGCGCTCAGCACGGAAGACGCCGCCCGGTTGGTGCGGCAGGCCATGCGACGGCGGGCCGACGGCTCCCGCGGGATGCGCGCCCGGTGGGCCTGGCGGCCGCTGCTACGGGCGTGCACGCAGGGCGACCCGGTGGCGCAGGAGGCGCTACGGACCGCCGAACTGCCCACTCCCGATGTCCTCGACCTGCTGGCGGCGGCCCCCGAGGAGCCCACCTACCAGGCCGCCGACCTGACCTTGATCGGACAGCACGCCCAGCGCCAGTGCTGCGGCGGCCGCCGGCGCACGCCGATCCGCAACAGCTGCGGCGGGTCCGGGAGTTGCTGCCGAAGATCGGTGACCCGACGGTGCGGGACGCCCTATGTGCTGCGGCGCTGTCCTGAGGAGCGGTTCGGGCATGACATCGCGCTGGGGCCCGCCGGTCCCGTGCCGGCGGGCGGCCCCACCGGCATCGCCCTCGCCCGCCACCCCGACCAACACCAGGGAGACGCGTGACCACCCGGATCGGCGTCGACTTCGGAACCGCCAACACCGTCGTGGCGGGCTGGGACCACGAGACGGGTCGCGGCGTCCCCATCCCGCTGCCCGGCGTCGACGTACTGCGCGAGGCCGGCCCCGGCCCCACCCAGCGGGTGGTGCCCTCCCTCATCGCCTACACCCACGACGGCGGACCCCGCCGCCTCGGCGCCCAGGTCACCCCCGAGATGGACGACGACCCCGGCCACACTGTTTTCGCCTCCACCAAGAGCAACGTCGCCGGACACGCCTACGACGCAGCCCGCGCCGTCGGCGACCGCAGGATCACCGGCCGGGAGGCGGCCACCCAGTTCCTCGGCGACATCATGGCGCTGGCCGTGCTCGCCATTGAGGACGACGACCTGGAGATCGTCGCCACAGCGCCCGTGGAGTCCTTCGACGGCTACCGCGACTGGCTGGTGCGCGAGGTCCGCGACGGCCTGCCCACCGCCCGGCTGCGGGTCGTGGACGAGGCCACCGCGGCAGCCGTCGGCTACAGCGCCCGGCTCAACCCGGGTGACGCCTTCGCCGTGATCGACTTCGGGGCCGGCACTCTCGACGTCTCGGTCGTCCGAGTCCAGGAACCGGACGAGGCGGGCTCCGGCGCCGGGGTGCGCACGATCGCCAAGCGGGGCCTGGACCTGGGGGGCAACACCATCGACGCGCTCCTCGCCGAACACGCCATTGACCGCCTCTCTCTCCCGCACGGCGATCAGATCGGCCGCAACCAGGTCTTCCGCCGCCTCCTGGCCTCGGCCGAACGGGCCAAGCGGGAACTCGCCACCGCCGAACAGGCCGTCATCCGCGCCGCTGACGCCCGTACCGACCGTGCGCACCAGGTTGCCGTCACCCGCGGCGAGTTCGACGCGCTGCTGCGCGACAAGGGGGTGCTGCGCCGGATCAACCAGGCCCTGCGCTCCTGCCTCGACCTGGCCGGCACCCGCGGCTTCGGCACCCAGGACATCCGGGAGGTCTTCCTCGTCGGCGGCAGCTGCCTCATTCCCGCCGTGCAGGACCTGGTGCATCTGCACTTCGACCCCGACGTGGTGCGCCTGGACCGGCCGCTGGAGGCGGTCGCGGCCGGCGCCGCCTCAATCGCCGGCGGCAGCGAGCTGTTCGACCACATCCAGCACGACTACGCCATCCGCCACGTCGATCACGACACCGGCGCCTACGAGTTCGAGACCTTGGTCGAAGCCGGCACCCCCTATCCCACCGAGGAGCCGGTCAGGACGCTCACCGTCAGGGCAGTGCACGAAAAACAGCGCAAGCTGGGCCTGGCCGTCTACGAACTGGCCCACGCCACCTACCGTGACGCCGGCGCCGAACTGGAGATCGCCTTCGACGCCGGCGGCGGCGCCCGCGCCGTGACCGTCACCCCGCAACAACGCCAGCAGCGGTCCATGCTCTGGCTCAACGAGGACAGCCCCACCTTCCTGGAGGCCGACCCTCCCGCCACCGCCGGAGAGGACCGCTTCCGCCTGGAATTCCGCGTCGACGCCCACAAACGTCTGACCGTCACCGCATACGACCTGCGCCGCCACACGCTGGTCCTGGACCGGCAACCGGTCGTCCGCCTGGCGTGACCAGCCGGCGCTGCCTCTCCCGTCACGACATCCGATCCCGTCACGACATCCGAGGAGTCCTCATGTCCCACTTCACCCGTGTCCGCACCGCGTTGCGCGACCCCGACCTGCTCGTCCAGGCCCTCGCCACGCTCGGCTTCACCACCGTCGAGAGCCACGACACCCCACAGGCCCTCTACGGCTACCAGGGCGACGCCCGCCCCGAACGCGCCGAAGTGATCATCCGCCGCCGCCACATCGGCCGCCACAGCAACGACATCGGCTTCCGCCGCCGCACCGACGGCACCTTCGAAGCCGTCATCAGCGAGTACGACAGGTCCGGCTACGACCAGCCATGGCTGACTGAACTCGCCCGCGCCTACGGCCACACCGCCGCCCTGCGCTACGCGGAGGACAACGGCTACGAGGTGGACTCCGACGTACTCGAGGAGAACGGCCAACGCCGCCTCGTCCTGCGCCGCTACACCTGAAGCAACACGTTCGCCAGGTGGGTGTGGTCTCGCCGGTTATGCGCTTGGCGAGGTTGTCGACCGAGGCGATGTGGATCATTGCTTCGGAGCCGGCGGGGAGGGTCTTGCAGTAGCGGCCAGGCGTCGGCGGAGCGTGATCCGTCCCGTCGCCGGGGCGGATACCTCATCCGATGCTCGCTACTGCCACGACAGCGACGCCCTGTAGAGCACCGCGGTTCAGCCGCCGGCCGATACAGCCCACACGGTCACCGCCACGACGGAGGTACGGCGCGCGTGTTGATCTCGGACTCCACTGCGCGGCCGGGACTACGCGTTCGATACCAGGCTTCGGGCGTGTGGCATGGTCCTGCGCCGCCTCCGGCAGACGATCCATGGGCTACCGGCATCTCCACCGGCGGCTGTCTCTGGCGGGAGGAGTCGGCGGCTCACGATGATCGACCTCGACGTTCACCGTCGCCGTGACCGGACGCAAGGATTGATCCCGACAGGGTCAGCCGACGGCGCGCTCTGCCTTCTGCGTCGGCTGTGCAGGTCGCGCAGTCGGTGAGCCGCTCAAGGGATCAGAGCGGCGATCAACAGGGAGAGGGGCAGGAAAATCAAGGGAGTTGCCATCAGCCAGCCCATGCGCGAGGAAGTTTTCGCACCGACAAGGATGCAGAAGGGTGCCATGAGGAGCACGTAGAAGAAGAACACTGCCCAGATGATGAAGCCTGCGCCCGACCCCACGATGCCCTCCTGGCGGTACCTGCCGCGTGCTCGCGCCAGCTGCTGCACGGTCACCCGCACAGCAGCTATTTGAACACGTTCAACTCGATCTCGCCAGGATGTCCGGGCATTTCGAGGCCGCGTTCGCGCCGAACGCCGGTGAGGACCTGGATTCTGTGGAAGACCATGCGGCCGCCCGACGCGAGCCGGAGAGGTCACACGAGCCTGACCGGCCCGGCGTCGATCGGCAGGCGGACCAGGAGATAGGGCTTGCGACGCAGGTCCTTGCCCTCATGGAAGGGCGACAGCCGGTTGAGCTGGTTGGCGATGGCGTACAGGTGCCGGTCCGAGGCGACGGACAGGGTGTCGACCCAGAGCAGGTCGCTCCCCTGGGCCAGGGGCCGGTAGGTGCCGTTCGGGCTCCTGCGCCAGAGGGAGTTGTGTTCCAGGTCGCCGCCGTAGAGCCGCCCCTTGTCGTCGCTCTCCAGGCCGTCGGCCATCGGCTTGAACCCGAGGTCCTCGACCGTCGCCGCCACTTCGGCGTCCGTGGCGTCCGGGTCGGCGAGGGCGTCGGTGGACACGCTGTGCAGCCGGCGGCTGGACAGCGGGCAGTAGTAGAGGCGCGTACCGTCGGCGCTGAGAGCGATGCCGTCGGAACCTGTCTCGTAGTACGTGGGCTCGCCGCCCGCGGGGCGGACCATGAAGGGCTCGCCCTCGATGACCGGAAGGAACTGCTCGTCCGCGAGCGCCGAGGGATGCCCGGCCAGTCGCCGCCAGGAGCGGCCCGTGGCGAGGTCGACCACGATCACGCCGTTCGAGCCGCCCGAGTCGGTGATGAACGCCATGCCTTCAGCGCCGCGCCGCAGGTCGAAGCGCACGTCGTTGAGGTAGCTGTTCGCCGGCACCACCTCGGGCGGGAAGAGGATCTTCCGTACGATCCGGTCGGTGCGCAGGTCGACCGCCACGAGCTTCGGACCGCCGTAGGAGGACCCGGCGAACAGCGGGCTTCCGGTGTCGAGGATCCACAGCCGTTCGGCCGGGTCGACGACGACGCTCTGCACCGACTGGAAGTGCCCGGCCAGGTCGGAGGCGTCCTCGCGGTTCACGTCGGCGTCGGGGTAGGCCACCGGCTTCCCGCCCCGCAGTTCGGCGACGGTGAACGGGACGTCGTCGCCCCAGCGGGGAAAGTTGACGAAGACCCGGCCGCGGCGCGAGACGGTGACACCCGTCGGCATCGCGCCCCAGAAGCGGGCAACGACCCCGTACTCTCCGGCTGTTGAACCGGAGGCGTAGGCGGGCCCGGCGAGTTGAGTGGCGGCCAGCGACTCGGTGGTCGCCGTAAGGAACGTACGTCGCTTCATGCGAGCGTCTCCTGCTGGGTCAATTCGCCGGAGGGCGAGGCGAGTTACCGCATCACCTCGGCGCGTGGGGGGGATCGGCCGGACGCTGCCGCGGCTGGTGGAGGCCGCCGCCTTCAGCAGCGCTGTCCGCCGAGGACATCGCCTGCGGCTACCGCCAACTCCTGGAATGGGAACGGGGGCCAACTGCCCAGTTGACCTGGTTCTCTCAGGGCCGCCGGGCTGCCGGCCGGGTCAGCGGGACCACGCGGCGGTCCCCGAAGGTGACCATCGCGTGCACGGGCGCGGCGCTGGCGCGCATGAGCGCCGCGACGCCCCGGTGGCCCTGCCGGTGGGCGAGCTGCGACCCCGCGCTGATCATCAGCGCGGTGAGGGCCGGCATCGGACGCCCGAAGAGCGTGATCTCCTTGATGCGTGACTCGTCGTCGAGCCGCAGCAGTTGCGCCTCCTCGAACGGCTGGGATCCCACCCGCGCCCGGTAGAACAGCGCGTACGCGTCGCCCTCGCCGGTCTGAGTGTGGAAGCGGATGTCCTGGACCGCCGTGAACGCCGAGGTCAGAAAGGAGCGCAGTTGGTCAGGTCCCTCGAAGCGGAACTGCTCGGTGAGCGGCGAGCTGAGCACGACGTCCCGGCTCAGGCCCGCGACCGCGGCGTCGACGTCACCGCGTTCTGAGGCGGCGCGCCAGCTCGCGACGGTATCGGCGGCGGAGTGCAGGGTCTCGGACACGGGTCTCTCCCGGTATCAACGGCGCGAACGGGTCTGCGGGTGGCGGGGGTGGGGGGTGTCAGCCGGCCAGCTTGTTCATCGTGCGGATCTGCTTGTCCAAGACCCAGGCAGGAACAAAGCGGAGGAGGCGCGCACGTCCGGCCATGGGGCCGGCGGCGTAACGCAGCTTCGGCTTCGCGTCGGTCGCTGCCGCGACGATCGCCCTGGCGACAACGGCGGGGTCGTCGCCGTCCTTGATCGCCTCCCTCATCAGACGGTCGAAGACACGCCGCTGATCCGCGTAGGCATGCAGGGGCGTGTCGGGCTTCGCGCTGTTGGCCTCGAATCCGGTCCTGGTGTAGGCGGGTTCGACGAGAAGCGACCGGACGCCGTATTCCCGGACCTCGTGGTCCAGGGACTGGGAGTAGCCCTCGATCGCGTGCTTGGACGCGCCGTAGACGGCCATGTAGGGAGCGGGGATGAACCCCTGCACTGACGAGAGGTTGATGATGCGCCCGCGTTTCTGGGCGCGCATGTACGGCAGGACCTCCTTCACCATGCGCATGACCCCGAAGACGTTGATGTCGAAGACGGCCTGGGCCTGCTCGACGGAGGTTTCCTCCGCCGCACCCATCGATCCGACGCCGGCGTTGTTGACCAGAACGTCGATCCGCCCGAACCGGTCGATCACCTGCTGGACCGCGGCGGTGACCGACTTGTCACTGGCCACGTCGAGGTCGAGGAAGGTCACACCGTGGAGCGGGGTGACGTGTGAGGTGTCGCGGCCTGTGCCGGCCACGTCGAAACCCGCTGCGACCAGCGCGAGCGCGGTTTCCTTTCCGATGCCGGATGACGCCCCCGTCACCAGTGCCACCGGCCGATTTGTCGCCATCATGCACTCCCGAATCCATCTGGGAAACCGATCGGTTTCTCCTTCACCTCACTGTAAACCGATCGGTTTCCATGCACAAGCTCAAGCAAGGAACTGATCCAGGGCCGCGTCACCGACTGTCTTCAGGTTGAGCCGACCGGCGCCCGCCGACATGTCGGCACGGGCCGGATGAGCAGGCGGGAGAGACGTGAGAGTGCCATCCCCGCGATGCGATGGCCGAGTTCGCGCTCAAGGGCTACTACGACACCGCCACCGGGGCGATTGCCAAGGCGATCGTCGTCGCCACCTTGACGCGGACCATGGAAGACGCCCGCCTGGCTTTCGAGAGGGCAGCCAAAGGGGGAAGGAGCGCGAGCGGGCCCTCCCACGCAAGGGGCAGCCCAATGGCGATTGCTCGCGCGCGGCTGATCTCGGCGCACCCCGAAACGCTCCAGATTCAGGGATACGCCGTCGCGGCAGCCACCGACGCGCGGGGCGGTGAGCAGATCGGCGAGCGTCCGGGCCGGCTGGATGAGGCTCCGGGAAACCATGCCCTGCCGCTGGGCGCAGATGCCGACAAGACCACAACCTTCCCCGCGCCCGGCTGCTCAAGTCCGGCATCAGCCCGGAGAGCACATCAGTCACCGAACCTGCCCGGAAGGACGATGCGTCAGCGCATGCCTGCCGCATCGAGCAGGGAAACCACGGTAGGCACGATGAGCCCTGTCAGGTTGTCGGCGCCGGTCCCCGCGCGGGCACTGGCGCCGTCGAAGACCAAGATCAGCTGCCGGGTCAGCAGGTCGGGATCGCTCGCGCCACCCCGTTCGGCCTCGCCACGGAAAAAGGCCGTCAGCCCCGCCTTGATCCGGTGTGCCACCTGGCTCGCAGGGTGACTCTGGTCCTTCAGCTCGATCTGCACAGCCAGGTACCGACAGCCTTGGAACTCGGGCGCACCCGCCTGCAGTTCCACCCGCTCGAGACGTGCAGGATCCGCTCGCGAGGTGAACGGTCGTCGTCCGCCGGAGGCAGGGCCCTCGCCACGTCGGCGGAAGCGCGCTCCTCCAGGCCCGCCGCGAGCAGTTCGTCCTTGCTCTCGAACAGCTGGTACATGGAGCGCTTGGACACCCCCGCCGCCTTGCACAGCGCCTCGACGCCGACGCCGTCTCGGTAGATGAGCGTGGCCGCCGCGTCCAGCAGCCGCTCTCGGGGACTCTGCTTCGCCTTGGTGGTCACACTGCGAGGTTAACCCGATTCCACCGGAATGAAAACCGATCGGTTTACGAAGGTGGGGATGTCCGTCGTCAAGCACTGATGGTGCGTGCGCCCTCCCGTCCTCCCGGGCGGCACACACCGGGGCCATTGGGCGCAACGGCCCCGTCCGAGGTGAGTGCGGATACGGTGCAGTCCCTTGCGGTCGTACCAGCCCGTCAGGGCAGTTCGGTCACACGGTCTGTGCCGGGTGGGGCGACCGGGCTGTGGGCGGTGAGGTAGTCGGTGAGGGCCGCGATGTCGTCCCCGCCGCCGACGGTGTCGGTGCCCTCGGCGAAGGTGGTGAAGCCGTCGCCGCCGGCGGCGAGGAAGGTGTTGGCGGTCACCCGGTAGGTGGTGTCCGGCTTCAGTGGTTCGCCGTTCAGCGTGATCGACGCCGACTCGATGCGGTCGCCGACCGGGGCGCCGCGGGAGAAGGAGTACCTCAGGCCCTTGGAGACGCCGAGCATGAGGGTGGGTGCCCGGGTGCCGGAGTCGTTGAACTGCTCCTCCAGGATCTTCTCGATCTGCGCGCCCGTCAGGTTCACGGAGACCAGCGACCCGGCGAAGGGCTGTACGGCGAAGGCCTCGGCGTAGGTGATCTCGCCGGGTGCCTCCCCGCCCGTCGACGACCCGTGCACCAGGTCCGCCCGCACCCCGCCCGGATTCATCAGGGCGATCTGGGCCCCGCCGCGCTCCGGTGCCGAGGTAGCGGCGAGTTGGGCGTCGGCGACGAGGTTCGCCAGATCGGACTCGGCGTCGCGGGTCTCGGAGCGGGTGATGTCGGCGGTGACGCTGCCGACGATCCGGTTGGCCAGCGGCGCCGACAGGGCCTTCCACTTGTCGATGACGGCGGTCTGGTCGGCGTCCCTGGCGCCGGTGCGGGTGACGAGGTGGTTCATCGCGGCGACCTGGTTCCGTACGACGTCGCCGGTACGGCGGTCCACCGGCAGCCGGGTCTCGGTGACGACGCGTCCGAACGACGACGCCGAGGTGACCAGGCGGGGGTTGCCGGCCGGGTCGGGCAGGGAGCAGATGTACGGCTGGTGGGTGTGGCCGGTCACCACGGTGTCGATCGCCGGGTCGAGGTTCTTGGCGATGTCGACGATCGGGCCGGAGATGCCGTCGCACTGCCCGTACGATCCGGCCTGCACTCCGCCCTCGTGCAGCAGGACGACGATCGCCTCCACTCCCTGGCGGCGCAGTTCGCGGGCGGAGGCGTTGGCGGTCTGCACCTCGTCGAGGAAGCGTACGGACGTGATGCCGGACTGGCCGGTGACCTCGGGCGTGCCCTCCAGCGTCATGCCGATGAAGCCGACCTTCACCCCGTCCACCTTCTTCACCCAGGTGGGCGCCAAGAGGGGCTTGCCGGAGTCGCGGTCGATGACGTTGGCGGCCAGCCAGGGGAACGCCGCCCCGTCGTACGGCTCACCCTTTATGAAGCAGCCGTCCTCGGGGTGGCAGCCCCCGTGCTGCATCCGCAGCAGTTCCTCGGTGCCCTCGTCGAACTCGTGGTTGCCGACGCTGGTGACGTCCAGGTGGAGCTTCTCCATGGATTCGACGGTGGGTTCGTCGTGGAAGAGGCCGGCCAGGAAGGGGCTGGCGCCGATGATGTCGCCCGCGGCGACGGTCAGCGAGGTGTCGGTGCCCTGCCGGAGCTGGCCCAGCCGGGCCGCGAGGTGCTCCGCGCCGCCGACCGGCGTGGACTTCGGGTCGAGCTTGGAGCCGAGGTTGGCGTCGCGCCCGGTGGGCGGCTCCAGGTTGCCGTGGAAGTCGTTGAAGGACAGCAGCTGGACGTCGACGGTGGACGGCGGCTTCTGGGCTGTGGGGAAGGCGCGGGTGTACGAGATCCACAACCGTACGTCGGCGGCCTCCGTACGGCCGTTGCCGTCGAGGTCTCCGGCCGCGCCGGCGGTCGGGACGGCTGCCAGGTCCTTGGCGTTCACGGAGCCGTCACCGTCGACGTCCGGTGTGCGGTGCGCCAGCAGGCCCGAACGGACCGACAGCAGATGGAACTTGGTGACACTGCCGTTGAAGCCGAAGTTGTCGTCGGCGACGAGGACGAGCGAGCGGGATCCGTCGGGCAGCCTCGGCCCCCAGGTGATGCCCTCGACGTTGTCGGCGTCGGTTCCGGAGGTGGTGAAGTCGTACAGCAGCTTCTTCGGCATCGGCTTCTCGGTGCCGGACAGGGCGTCCTTGCCGCCTACGTCCGTCGCGCCGATGGTGCTGGTCCAGTAGAGGCGGATGGAGAAGCCGACACCGGAGGCGAAGGACCGTTCGACGGTGAGGTAGTCGGTCTCGTTGATGGCGAGGATCTCGGAGACTCCGCGGTCAGCCGCGTACGTGCCGACCGGGGCGGGCAGGGGCGCGGTGGGTGCGTCGGAGATCGGGTCGACCTCGTAGACGTGCTCGGCTTCCGGCTCCCCGGTCCGACGGTCCATCAGCAACAGTCGGGAGGGGCTCTTGGCGGTCAGTCCGGCCGCGGGGCCGTCCTGGACCAGGGCGTTCTCGGTGATGGTGACCACCTTGCGCCCGTCCGGGGAAAGGGCGAGCCCTTCCAGCGCCTGGTTGTTGCGCACCCCGGCGGTGAGTGTGCCCGAGGCCGAGCGGACGGGGGCGTACGCCTTGGGCAGCGGCAGTTCGCGTACGTACCCGCCGGAGGTGTCCGCCTCGCGGACGAAGGCGGGCTGCCCGGCGGAGGAGGCACCCTCGCTGGTCCACAGCAGGCTTTTGGCGCCGGGGGTCCAGCGGATCGCCTCGGGGTCGACCGTCTTGGGGGCGAAAGGTTCGCCGGTGGTGTCGGCGAGCACGGTCAGGCTGTCGAGGTCGGGCTCGTCACCGGCGAAGGCCGCCCCGTCGAGCGGGAGTCGGAGCTTGTAGAAGCGGGCCTTGCCGTTCTCCGAACGGTCATCGCTGAGGGCGACGTACTCGCCGGACCGCGGGTCGTAGTCGATTCCGGACAACCCGCCGAACGGCATGCCGAACTCCGTCGTCCCGGCGGGCACCGTGAGGGTGTCGAGGAGCCGCACGTCCTGCGGCTTCCCGGAAGCATCCGCCTCCGGCTCCGCCGCGAAGCCGTTCGTGAGGGCCAGGCTGCCGAGAAGGCCGGCCGCGGCGAGGGAGGCGAGGAGCGCGCGTCTGCGGCGCGCTGGGGATCTGTGGCGCATGGGTGTCCTTCCAAGGGGAGCGTGCGGGCATGGCTCGCCGACCCGCGGGCTCGGCGAGGTGGGGGCGGGTGGGAGAGCCCAGTGAGGGGGGTGACGAGGCGTCAGAGCGAGGCGGCCGCCGGCACGGCACGGCCCCGGCGTTTGCGGCGCCACGCGTACAGGGCGAGGGCGACCAGGGTCATGACGTACGGAATCGTCGACACCAGCTGCGGTGGTACGTCGAGGGTGCCGAGCTGCACGGCCAGTGCCTCCGCCGCTCCGAAGCCGAGCGCGGCGAGGAAGACACCCCACGGCCGCAGGCCACCGAGGAACACGGCGGCGAGAGCGATGAAGCCGCGGCCGGCCGTCATGTCCCGTACGAAGAAGGAGACGTAGCCCATGCTGAGGAAGACCCCGGCGAGTCCGGCGAGGGCACCGCTGAGGGCGAGTCCGGTGTACTGGACACGACGTACCCCGATCCCGACCGAGGCCGCGGCGTCCGGCATCTCGCCGACGGCGCGCAGGTGGAAGCCGAAGCGGGTGCGGAAGAACAGCCAGGCGACGAACGGCGCGACCAGGAAGGCCAGCCAGGTGACCATGTTCTGGCCGCTCAGCACATCGCCGACCACCGGGATGTGCTCGATGCCCGGGAGGGTGACCGTCGGCAGGCTGCCGCTCTTCAGGCCGGTGGTGCCGCCCTTGTCGTCGAGGAGGCTGTAGACGGCGTAGGCGGTGCCGCCGGAGGCGAGGAGGTTGAGGCCGATGCCCGCGATGATCGCGTCGGCGCCCAGCTCCAGGCGGAGGGCGGCGAGCAGTACGCCCAGCAGGGTCGCCATCGCGACGCCGCTGACCGCGCCCAGCGCGACGGAGCCGCTGTAGCCGGCGACCAGGGCCCCGGTGCAGGCGGCGGAGAGCATCTGGCCGTCGAGGGCGATGTTGCTGATGCCGGCGCGTTCGGCGACCAGCCCGCCGAACGCGGCGAGCAGGTACGGCGTGGCGATCCGCAGTACGGCCGCCAGGAAGGCGCTGCTGAGGACGACGTCGAGCACGGAACTCATCGGACGCCCACCTGCCTCCGCGCCATGCGCCGCTTGAGCAGGTTGGGCAGGGCCTGGGCGGTGACCAGGAGCACGATGACCGCCTGGATCACCACCACGATCTCGGTGCCGACGTCCGTCTGCTGTTCCATGATGTCGCCCCCGGCGCGCAGGTAGGAGTAGAAGAATCCGGCGACCACGACGACCAGCGGGTTGTTCCTGGCCAGCAACGCGACCACGATCCCTTCGAAGGCGAGGCTTCCGGCGAGCCCGGGTTCGAGCCGCCCGTACACGCCCTGGACGAGATGGGCGCCGGCCAGCCCGGCGACGGCGCCGCCGATGACGAAGCTCCACTCGATGACGCGGGGCACGCGGATGCCGCCGTAGGCCGCGAAGTCGGGGTTGGCGCCGGTCATGCGGATGCGGTAGCCGAGCGGGGTGCGGGTGATGAGCAGCCACAGTGTGACGGCGGTCAGCAGCATCACGCCGAGACCGATGTTGGCCCGGCCCAGTGGGATGCCGAAGACGTCGCTCAGCGGCGTGAGCACGGAGTCCTGCTGGATGGACTCGGAGTGCACGGCGCTGCTGCCCGGCTCCTTCAGCGGGCCGTTGACCAGGTAGTCGTAGACGCGGACGACGATGGCGTTGAGCATCAGCGTCGCCACGATCTCGTTGGCGCCGAGGCGTGCCTTCATCGATCCCGGAACCAGGCCCATTCCGGCGCCCGCCGCGGCTGCCGCGGCCATGGGCACGATCACGGCGACGACGGGCGGCAGCGGCAGGAAGATCGCGACGGTCGCGGCCGCCAGCGCACCGGCGTAGACCTGGCTCTCGGCGCCGAGGCTGATCTGGCGGGCGCGGAAGGGGATGGCGACCGACAGCCCGAGCAGGGTGAGCGTGGTGGCGTCCTCCAGCCAGCGGCCGACGCGGAAGGAGCGGTCCAGCGGGCCGGTGAGCATCGCCTCGTAGGCGCGGACCGGGTCGTTGCCGGTGGCGAGCATGACGAGGAAGCCGATGGCCAGGGCGGCGAGGATGGTGGCCAGGGCCATGCTGAGGTCGACGGCGAAGTCGCGGCGCCGGGTCGCTCGGTACTGGCTCCGGTCCTCGATCTCGATCGCGGTCATGGGGGTGGTGGTCACGGCGTCTCCCCCAGGTCTTCCAGACCGGCCGTCAGATCGTCGTGGTCGTGCTCCTCCACGCCGAGCATGTAGAGCCCGACCCGCTTCTCGGTGAGGCCGCTCGTGTCGTCGAACCGGGCGACCAGGCGGCCGTCCTTGAGGACGAGCAACCGGTCGGACAGGGCGAGGAGTTCGGTGAGGTCGGCGGAGATCAGCAGGACAGCGGCGCCCGTGTCACGTGCGGCGACGAGACGCTCGTACATGAACCGCATCGCACCGATGTCCACCCCGCGGGTGACCTGCGAGGCGATCAACAAGCGTGGTCCTGCGGAGAGTTCGCGGGCGACGATGACCTTCTGCATGTTGCCGCCGGACAGTGCGCGTACCGGGACCGACGGGTCGGGGGTTCGGATCGCGTACTGGTCGATCAGGCGGTCGGCGTGGGCGCGTACGGCGCCCGGGTGCAGGATGCCGCGGCGGGCGAGGGGCGGGCGGTCGTGGCGGTCGACGACGAGGTTGTCGGCGATGGACGCGTCGAGAGCGGCGCCGTTGTGCAGCCGGTCCTCCGGCACGTAGCCGATGCCGGCCCTGCGGTGTCCTGCCACGTCGAGGCCGGCCGTGTCGGTGCCGCCGACGTGGACCGTGCCCGAGGTGACGCGGCGCAACCCGGCGAGGATCTCGGCGAGTTCGCTCTGGCCGTTGCCCTCGATACCGGCCACGCCGACGATCTCCCCGGCGGCCACGTCGAAGTCGAGGCCGTGCAGGGACTGGCCGGTCGGGGCGTCGTAGCGGAGGCTTCGGACCCGCAGGGTGGTCTCCCTGGGGCGGGCTGGGGTGCGGTCCACGTCCAGGGACATGTCGCGGCCGACCATCATGGAGGCGAGCGAGCGCTCGGTGGCGTCGGCGGTGGCGACCGTGCCCACGAGGGAGCCGGCGCGCATCACGCTCACCTTGTCGCTGATCTCCCGTACCTCGCGCAGCTTGTGCGAGATGAACAGCACGGTCATCCCGCCGTCGCGCAGCCGGCGCACGGCGGCGAACAGGTCCTCCGTCTCCTGCGGGGTGAGCACGGCGGTCGGCTCGTCGAGGATCAGTACGCGGGCCCGCCGGTGGAGTGCCTTGAGGATCTCGGTGCGCTGCCGCATGCCGACCGACACCTCGTCGACGCGTGCCTTGGGGTCGACGACGAGTCCGGACTCCTCCGCGAGCCGGGCGGTCGTCTCCACGGCCGTCTTCGGGTCGACCAGACCGCGACGGCCCGGCTCCACGCCGAGGACGACGTTCTGGGCGACGGTGAAGGACGGCACCAGCATGAGGTTCTGGTGCACCATCCCCACGCCCAACGCGATCGCCGAGGCGGGGCCCCGCAGCACGCGGGGCCGTCCGCCGACCAGGATCTCGCCGGCGCTCGGCTGCTCCAGGCCGTAGAACAGCTTCATCAGCGTGGACTTGCCCGCGCCGTTCTCACCGACGACCGCCCGGATCTCGCCCGGCGGGACCTCCAGGTCCACGGCGCGCACGGCGCGCACCCCGTTTGCGTAGGTCTTGGTGACCTGGCGGGCGGCGACGGCCGGTCCGTCCTTGCCCCATGGCTCGTTCATCATCAAGGCCGTTCGGTTAGAGGGCGCTGGGCACCGTGACGGAGCCGGACTTGACCTTGTCGGCGGCTTCCTGGACCTCGGTGCGGATCGTCTCGGGCACCAACTCCTTGAAGTGGTCGTCGTTCACATAGCCCACCGCGTCCTCGGCGAGGCCGACGGTGGAGACGGCGCCGTACTTCAGGGAGTCCTTCTGGTCCTCCTGCGCGGCCTTGTACAGGGCGTTGCCGACGTTCTTGAGGATGGAGGTGACGACGGTGTTCTTCTGCGCCTGGTCGGTGAGGGTCTGGTACTGGTCGGAGTCGACGCCGAACGTGTACCGCTTGGCGCCGACGGCCGACTCGAAGGTGCCGAGTCCGGAGAGCCCGGCGACCGGCCACACCAGCGCGGCGCCCTGGCCGTACATGGCGGTGCTGATCTCCTTGCCCTTTGCGGGGTCGCCGAACGGCTTGTCGCCGCCCACGTACTGCACGAGGACATCGGAGTTCTTTCCGCCGGCGGCCTGGAAGCCCGACTTGAAACCGACGACGAAGTCCTCGATCAACGGGATCTTGACGCCGCCCATGACGCCGACCTTCTTCAGCGATTCGGTTCCCTTGAGCGCTTTCGCGGCCACCAGCTTCTCGGCCAGGAATCCCGCGAGATAACCGCCCTCGTTCTGCTTGAAGGTGACGGAGTAGACGTTCTCGCACTTGTTGGAACAGCCGCCGTTCTTGCCGCTGTAGTCGACCGGGGCGTCGAACAGCCAGAACTTCTTGTCCGGGAACTGCGGGGCGAGTTCGCCGATGTACTCGGTGACCTCGAAGGTCCCGGCGGCGAGGATGTCGTAGTCGTCGGCCGAGGCGGCGTCCTCGAAACCGGGCTCCCACTTGGTGCGGTCGGAACCCAGCTCCACGACCTTGAGCTCGTAGCCGAGGTCCTTCTCGGCTTTCTTCAGACCCGCGTAGGCGGAGTCGAAGAACGACTTGTCGCCCAGCCCGCCATTGATCACCAATTTGATACGCGGCTTGCCGGAGGATGCCGCTCCGGAATCGTCTCCGCCCGACCCTCCGCACGCGGTCAGCGCGAGCATCCCGGTCGCCACGAGGGCGGCGCTTCTTCCGTATCGCATCATCGGTCTCCTGATCATTTCGTTGCTGAGTGAGTGGCTGCAGTGAGCGGCTGCAGTGAGCGGCTGCGTTGACAGTAGAAAGCGCAAAACGTTTTGGCTACGTTGCCCGGTTTCTGTTTGATTTCCGGTGTGGGAATTTCAGACACGGTCATCAGACATCGGTCTTCACACATCGGTCAGCAGCGCGGAAGCGGCGATACGCAGCGTCCGGTCGAAGTCCGTCTCGCGTTCCTCGGCGGTGAGGGCCTCACCGGTGCGGAGATGGTCGGAGACGGTCAGCACGGCGAGGGCCTCGGCGCCCTCGGCGCAGGCCACGGCATACAGTCCCGCCGCCTCCATCTCGACCGCGAGCGTGCCCCGGCGCTCCAGGGCGTCGAAGAGGGCGGGGCGGTCGAGGTAGAAGTGGTCGCTGCTGAACACCGGTCCGATGTGCACGGCGATGGGCTCCTTCTCGGCGGCGTCCGCGGCGGCGCGCAGCAGCCGGTACGAGGGAGCGAGCGAGAGGGTCACGCCGTCCACGAGGACGCGGCTGAGGCTGGAGTCGGTGTGCGCGGCGGAGGCGATCACCACGTCCCGTACGGACACCGCAGCCGGGATTGCGCCGGCGGTACCGACCCGGACGATCCTGCGCACGCCGTAGTGGCGGAACAGCTCCGTGGCGTAGATCGTCACGGACGGGATGCCCATCCCGGAGGCGAGGACCGACATCGGTACGCCCCGGTGGCTGCCGGTGTAGCCGAGGATGCCGCGTACGTCGGTGACCTGGCGTGCGTCCTGAAGGAAGGTCTCGGCGATCCGGCGGGCGCGGCGCGGATCCCCTGGCATCAGCACAATCGGCGCGAAGTCGCCCGGCCGGGCCGCGATGTGCGGGGTGCCGGTGACCGAGCAGGGGGTAGTGCCGCGCGGCACGGCAACTCCGTGCGGCGCGCGGACAGTTGGGGTCAGGTGAGGGTCAGCGGGTGGCGGGTGCCGTGCTGCCGCGGACCTTGAGTTCGACAGGAAGGGTGTGCCGGGAGGCGGGCGGGACCTCGCCCCGGGTGACGTACTGGAGGAGTTGGGCGGTGGCGGTGCGGCCCACGTCGTAGGCCGGCTGGTGGACGGTGGTCAGGGGCGGATGCGCCAGCGAGGCCGCCCGGATGTCGTCGAAGCCGGCCACCGAGACGTCGTCCGGCACGGACAGCCCCGACTCCCTCAGCGCCAGGAGGGCACCGAAGGCCATCAGGTCGTTGGCCGCGAAGACGGCCGTGCAGTCCCCGGGGAGACCGCCGTCCTGGAGGAGTTCGGCGACGAGGCCGTGTCCGGAGGTCTCCTTGAAGTCGCCGACACGTTCGACGACCTCGCCCCGGAAAGCCCGCACGAAACCGTTCGCACGGGCGTTGCTGCTCTTCAGGGCACGCGGGCCGGTCAGCATCAGGGCCCGGCGGTGGCCGAGCGACCGGAGGTGCTCCCCCACCAGTCGCCCGCCCGCCTCATGGTCGGCGGTGGCGATGAGGGCGCCCTCCAGGCCCTCGACCTCCTCGTCGGCGAGCGCGATGGGGAACTTGCCCATGAGGGCCTCCAGCCGCCGCCGGGACGGCGGGGACCCCGAGGCGTACACCATGCCGTCGATGAACCGGCTGCGGATCATGCCGAGGTAACGGTCCTCGCGGTCGGCGTCGAACTCGGTGTTGCACAGAATCAGGCCGTAGCCGAGGTCGTGGGCGGCGTCCTCGGCGCCCTTGGCGAGTTCGGCGAAGAAGGTGTTGCTGATGTCGGGGATCAGCAGGCCGATCACCGAGGTGGAACCGGCCTGGAGGCTGCGGGCCAGCGAGGCCGGGACATAGCCGAGCCGGTTGACGACACTGCGGACCCGGGCGGCGGTGTGCTCGTTGACCGGCCGGTTGCCGCTGAGGACATGGGAGACGGTGGTCGCGCTGACGCCTGCCGCGGCGGCCACGTCCTTGATGGACGCGGGGCGCCGGACGGCCGCCCGGTTGTACGGCTCAGGGGTCATAGTGCTGCACCGCCCGCCCGTGGGAGGTGTCGAGGATCCGGGCCACCCGGGTGTCTGCCTCGGCCAGCAGCGCCGGCTCGTCCACGGTGAGCAGCCGGCCGTCGCGCATCAGGACCCGGCCGTCGACGACGACCGTCCGTACGTCACTGGCGCGGGCGCTGTAGACCAGCGCGGCGCGCGGATCATGCAGCGGACGGCAGTGCAGCCCGGACAGGTCGGTGAGGACGATGTCGGCGCGCATCCCCGGCTCCAGCGCCCCGATCTCCTTCTGCAACCCGAGAGCTCGGGCCCCGCCGCGCATGGCCAGGCGCAGGGTGTCGGAGACGGTCATCCAGGTGGCGTCCCGTACCGCCTGCTTCTGGGTGAGGGCGACCAGCCGCAGTGCTTCCCACACGTCGAGCGTGTTGTGCCCGGCGGCGCCGTCCGTGCCGACGGCGACCGTCACCCCGGTGGCGAGCAGGTCGCGGACCGGGGTGAGCGGGGACAGGGCGTGCTTGAGATAGACCTTTGGGCAGCAGGCCACGGCGGTCGTGCCGGCGTACTCGGCCAGCAACGGCAGATCCTGCTCGACGATCCCGCAGCCGTGCGCGATCAGCGCACCGGCGTCCAGAACCCCGGTCTCGTGCAAGACCCGGATCGGCGTGACACCGCGCCGCTCCAGGCTGGACTGCGTCTGCTCCAGGTGCTCGGCGGCGTGGATGTGCATCCGCAGGCCGAGCCGCCGGGCGTGCCCGGCGAGGGTCCGCAGGTCGCCGTCGTCGACCGTGTACGGGGCGTGCGGTCCGAGCGAGACGGTGACCCGGCCGTCGGCACGGCCGTGCCAGGCCTCCGCGAACTTCACCGTGTTCTCCAGGGCCTCCTCGCCCCGGCTGCTGAAGTACGTGGGCGCGATGTCGGCCCGCAGACCGGTCTCGGCGACCGCCTCGGCGATCTGTTCGGGGAAGAAGTAGTGGTCGGCGAAGGTGGTCACACCGGAGCGGATCATCTCGGCGCAGGCGAGCCTGGCCCCGATCCGTACGTCGGCGGAGGTGAGGTTGGACTCCATCGGCCAGACCCGGTCGTTGAACCAGCCCTCGACCGTCACGTCCTCGGCCGCGCCGCGCATCAGCACCATGGGGCTGTGCGTGTGCGCGTTGACCAGACCGGGAACGGCCAGCAGCCCGCGCCCGTCGATCACGTCCACCGCGTGACCCGGACCGGAGGGGCCGGAGGCGTCGGTCGGGCCGGAGGCGCCGAGCGGACCAGAGACGCCGAGCGGACCAGAGGCGCCGAGCGGGCCGGGAGCGCCGGTCGCACCGAGGGTGCCGGTCGGCCGCACCTCCTCGATGACGCCGTCCGCCACCACGATGTCCTGTGCTCGCAGGATCTCGCACTCGCCGTGGGACGGGACCCGCAGCACATCACAGCCCCTCACCAGGAGGCGGCCGGTCCGCGCAGGCGTTCTGTCGCTCATGGCGCACAAGCTAGATATCCAAAACGTTTTGCACAACCATCGGACGCCGGACCGGGCGATCGGTGGTCCTCCGGCACTTACGACAGCGCGGTCTGGTGAAGGGCGAGCGGGGCTGTGACGCGCACGGAGCAGCCCGCTCGGCGCCTGCTGGTCCTCGACTGGCGGCGGCTGGTTGTCGCGGGACATGACGTTGGTGGCACAGGCCAATACCGGTAAAACCAAGGTGCCTCGACGGGCATCAGCCGGGTACCGTGCGGTCCATGTCGAGTCCTGAGTCGGACAAGGTGGGGGCTTTCGGTCACGCCGTCAGCCCCCTGAACCACTGAGCTCGTAGCCCTGTCGTCGCGCCGCATTCTGCGGCCGGGCGAGGGTGCCCTTGGGGCTGGCCGCGGTGACGAGATGACCTTCTCGTGCTTCTCCTCACCTCGGAGCCACTCGATGCCTCTCCCGCTGTATCTGCTTGCCATGGCGGTCTTCGCCATGGGCACCTCGGAGTTCATGCTCGCCGGCCTCCTGCCGGACATCGCCTCGGATCTCGACGTCACCGTCGGGACAGCAGGCACGCTCACCTCGGCCTTCGCGGTCGGCATGGTCGTCGGTGCTCCCCTGGTGGCCGCGCTTGCCCGCACCTGGCCCAGGCGCTCCAGTCTTCTCGGGTTCATCCTCACGTTCGCGGCAGCCCACGCCGTGGGCGCCATCACCACGAGCTTCCCGATCCTGTTCGCCACCCGGATCGTCGCCGCGCTCGCGAACGCGGGGTTCCTTGCCGTCGCTCTGACGGCTGCCGCCACGCTGGTCTCGCCCGACAAGAAGGGACGTGCGCTGGCCGTGCTGCTGTCAGGCACGACGGTGGCCACGATCGCCGGTGTCCCCGGTGGGTCGGTACTGGGCACTGTGCTCGGCTGGCGGGCCGCGTTCTGGGCCGTCGCCGCTCTCTGCCTGCCTGCGGCTCTCGGCATCCTGAAGGCGATCCCGGCGCGACGTGTGAAGGAAGATGCAACTGGCGGACCAGCCTTGCAAGCGGAGCTCGCCCAGCTCACCAGGCCGCCATTGATTCTGGTGATGCTGCTCGGCGCGCTCGTGAACGCAGCCACGTTCGGAAGCTTCACCTTCCTCGCCCCCGTCGTGACCGACACCGCCGGGCTGGGAGAATTGTGGATCTCTGTCGTTCTGGTGCTTTTCGGCGCCGGTTCCTTCGCCGGGGTCACCGTCGCCGGCCGGCTGTCCGACCAGCGTCCCGGTCTGGTCATCGCGGTCGGCGGCCCGCTGCTGCTCATCGGCTGGCCGGCCCTGGCGGTGCTGGCCGACGAGCCGGTCGCCCTGTTCGCCCTCGTGTTCGTGCAGGGCGCCCTGTCGTTCGCGCTGGGCAGCACCCTGATCACACGGGTCCTCTATGAGGCTGCGGAAGCCCCCACCATGGCCGGGTCGTATGCGACCGCGGCACTCAACGTCGGCGCCGCCGTCGGCCCCCTCCTCGCCGCAACCACCCTCAGCACCGCGGTCGGGAACCTCGGACCACTGTGGGCAAGCGGGCTCCTGGTTGCGATCACACTGCTCATCGCGTTCCCCTTCCGCACCGTGCTCGCGGCCGGCCGACGCGCCGAGGTGCTCCAGTGACGCATGCGAATGCCCCCTGAACGTCGAGGGACGCCGAAGGCTTATCGAGCTGCCGCAGCCGTCGGATCGCCCACATGGTTGCTGAGACCGGCGTCTCCCCCGCCTGCCTGTCCAAGTGGAAGAACCGGTACGACACGTACGGCGAGGCCAGGCTGTGGGATCTCTCCAGTGTCCCGCTCTCCTCACCGACCCAGACGCCACCCCACGTCGTCGAACAGATCGAGCGACTGAGGCGGGACAACAAGTGGTCCGCCCGCAGGATCACGCGCACCGAAAACGGGCCGTGGCCCGTTACCCCGGCCACATGGTCCACTTGGACGTCAAGAAGGTCGGACGCATCCCCCGACGTCGGCGGGGGCGGGCCCACGGACTCGGCTCCGAGCAGGCCAAGGCCGGCCGGCGCGCGAAGACCGCCGGGACCAGGGGCGGGTACGTCTACCTGCGCTCCGCCGTCGACGGGTTCTCTCGCCTGGCCCACACCGAGCACCTCCCCGACTAGAAGGCCGCCACCACTGTGGCGTTCTTCAGCCGCGCCCGCGCCTTCTTCGCCGTGGGGCGCTGGTCCCATGACCTGCCCCACAGCCTGCTTGGACACTTTGCGCGAGTGCCCACATGGCCGATCGGTCCAACTTGTGCTGCGGCGTGAAAGTTTGACGTGGCGTTCAGGCTGCGGTTTTCCCTCTGAACCAGGGTCAGGGGCCGTTGTGCTCGGCTCGGGTGTGGGGCCGGGGTCCGTGGTCGGCCGCACACGTCAGGTGTAGTAGGTGTCGAACGAACCGATCCACCATGCCGCCAACGGCAGGACGCACACCTGGACGCCGGCTGTGGTCCAGCACCGGCACAGGACCGCGATCCCGGAGGTCCACCACGCCATCGTCCGCAGTGCGCTCACCACTCCCGCCTGATACCCCTGCCCGGAGGGATCCGTCATGCCGGGATAGCCCATCCAATCCTCGGTGAAGATGCCGTCCGAACCGAACACGATGGCCGCCGACACGAGCCACAGGTCGACCAGGAGGGCCAGCACGGCAAGCGCCACGTCGAGGCGCAAGTACGCGGGCGTCGGCACCAGTAGCCGTACCGCCAGGTGTCCGTGGTGCCGCACCCAGTCCCGCGGCCAAATGCGCACCAGCGTGACGACGGCGTACACCAGCGCACCGATGGCCGCCGCCCACCCGCCCATGAAACACAGCCCGAAGAACAACATCACTGGACCCATGCCGGGCCAGATACAGCACCGTGGCGGAATGGTTCCCTCCGCACCGAGGATGCTGGAAGCCGGCAGGAACTGCGAGTTGCGTTCGCGCTCCAGGCGCTGCTTCCTGGACCTGTGCCAGGAGCCTGGCCAACAGCTCCGCGAGCACGGGCAGACCTTCCTCCTTCCGTGACACAGCTTGCCGGGCTCGCCGGCTTGGCCGGCGAGCCCGGCAGGCGGGATGCTGGTCTTCTTCCGTGCCCTTCCTCGGGTCAGTTGATGCGGACGATCTTCCAGAGCTGGTCGTCGTTGTTGACGCTGTTCCACTGGACGACGGCCCCGCCGTCGGCGGTAGAGGACTCGGCGACACCGGCGACAAGGGCGCTGTTCACGTTCCGGAGTCGGTAGTAGCCGTTGCCCGCGTCAGTGAGGGTCCACTTCTGGGAGTCGGCGCTGGAGGCGGTGTTCTGGACGACGGCCGCACCTGCCGTGGCGGCAGAGTTGCGGATGTCCAGGTTGAGGTTGCTGTTGACGTTCTTGATGGTCCAGGCTCCGTTGCCGGCGGACTGGAAGGTGAACAGCTGGCAGGTGCAGGCGGAGTTGCGCCACTGGTTGGCCGCGGTGTTGGTGGCGGTGGATGCCTGGGGGATGTCGAGGTACTTGCCGCTGTTCTTGTTGACGAGGACGTACTGCCCGGTGCCCAACGGCGGCAGGGCGGTCTGGGTGAGGTTCCAGCGCTGGCAGGCGCAGCTGGTGCCGCTCCACTGGACGGCGGTGGTGCCGGCGGCGGTGGAGGCGTTCGGGATCTCGAGGTGCTTACCGGTGACGCGGTTGGTGATCGTGTAGCCGCCGGCCTGGTGCGGGGCGACGGCCCACTCGTGATCGAGGGTGCCGTTGTCGTCCCACTGGAGGATCCTGGCGCCGTTGGCGGTGGACTGGTTCTCCACACCGAGGACCTTGCCGCTGGCGACGTTGAAGATCTTGAAGTAGCCGGACGGCTGCTGGACGAAGCGCCACCGCTGGTCGGTGGCGTTGGTGGTGGTCTGCTGGGTCGCGGCGGTGCCGTTGGTGGTGGAGCCGCCGGCGATGGTGAGGTTCAGGTCGCTGCCCGCGTTGGACAGGACGTAGGTGGCACCGTCGGAGATGCCGCCGCCCAGGTCGATGGTGCTGTACGTGACAGGGTTACGGACATTGCTGCCGCCGCTTCCCCCACTGAGCACCAGCAGGCTGTGGCCGTCGGTCAGCGGGAGCATGCCGCGGCTGTATCCGCCGACGACGTTGGAGCTGATGCGTGTCCAGGTGTTCGCGGCGCCGTTCTGGGTGTTGAGGAACAGGTCGCTTGTGCTGTAGGCGCCGACGACGAGGGTGCCGTTCGGTCCGCCGGTGGGCAGCCAGGTGATGAAGGGAGTGCTGGTGGGGACCAGACCGTCTGTCGACCTCAGTGGAATGCCCGTGACGGAGCCGAACGCCTCTGGGTCGGAGGAGATCTTGTAATAGACGGCGAAGTTGCCGGCAGGGGAGCCGCCGTACTCGTACGTCATGACGTAGTTGCCGTTGGGCAGCTTCGCGACGGTGGCCATACCCGGGCGCTGGCTGAAGGTGGGCATCGCCACGTCGTCCACGACCGGGCCCCAGTTGCGGATGTCCGTGGAGACCTGGTGGACGATCTTCTGGCCGTGGTCGGGGTCGCGCTGGTCGGAGTAGTAGACGATCAGCTTGCCGCCGGAGACGAGGAAGAACGGCTCCCACACGGGAGTGTTGCCATTGCCGTTCTGGTCGTATGCGGGACCGCCGGTGGCGATGTTGCTGACGAAGCTCCAGGTCTGTCCGCGGTCGGTGCTGGCATAGACATCGATCTTGATGGCCGAGCGGTCGGCAGGAACGGAAGCTCCGGCGGCGAGGATGGTTCCTGCGGGGAAGCCGCCCATCGCCGTGGGCAGTTCGAACAGCTCGGGCTGCCAGCGCATGCCCCAGCCGTTCTGGGTGTCGGCGACATCGGAGAGCTTCGCCCAGGAGTTGCCGTTGTCGGTGCTGCGGTAGATCGGGAAGACGGGTGTGCCGTTGGTGTACTGCTCGAAAGTGGCGAGCATCGTGCCGTTGGCCGAACCGTTGTACTGCAGACGCATCGCCCGCGGATAGTACGACCCGGGCGACGGCGCATCCGACGGCGGCGTGTACATCGTCTGCGACGGACGGGCCAGGGCGTCGGCCCGGCCCGCGGCCGGCAGAACCAGCGTCGCCACCAGGGCGAGCAGGGCGAAGGCTGTCGACAAGAGGGAGAGAGGACGGGGGCGTGGAGCGGCGCCGGGTCTGGCGCCTGTCTGCGCAGGGGACATTGCGGCTCCCAGGGGAAGGTGTGTTTCGGTGTCCGCCGGCTTGGAACGGCTCCAGAGTGACGCGGCGGAGTTCGTTGAGCGCGACTCGCGAGCGCAGGGGACGCGGCGCAACATGCGCGGAATGGCGGAGGTGGGGCGCCCCGGCGTGTGGGTGCACCGGAGCAGTGGCGTGGGGGGTGGGGTGGGTCAGAGAGAGGGCGGAGGTGCGGTCGAGCCGCGGACGACGAGTTCGACGGGTAGGTCATTCGCCGGTGGCAGTTCGGTGTCGGGCTTCTCGATGGCGTGGAGGAGAAGCCGGATTCCTTCGCTTGACGCGGCCTCGAAGGGCTGACGCACGGTGGTCAGGGGAGGAGAGACGTAGGCGAAGACCGGGTTGCCGTCGAAACCAACCACGCTGATGTCCTCCGGCACCCGGCATCCGGCTTCGCGCAGGGCGTGGATCAGGCCGATGGCCATCTCGTCGCCCGCGGCGAACACGGCGGTCACCGAGCGGTTCGAGGCCAGCTCGCGGCCCGCGGCGTACCCGGAGGCCGCCGACCAGTCACCGTTCAGCACGGGCGGTTCGTGCGCGTCCCGGGCCGCCAGCGCCGCCCGCCATCCCTCGATACGGTCCTTGGTGGCGTACCACCGCCGCGGCCCGGCGAGGTGATGGACAGTCGAATGCCCCAGGTCCAGCAGGTGTTCGGTGGCCGCGCGCGCCAGCTGATGGGCGCCCACCCCGATGGTCAGTGTCCGGGCGGCGGTGAAGGCGGGTGGTGCTCCGAGGAAGAGGACCGGCACGTCGACACCGAGCGGGACTTCACCTTCGACAATGGGTTCGGAAACGACGACGCCGTCCACGCCCTGCTCCATGAGTGATTCCAGCGCGCCGGCGATGCTTTCCGGGTCGCCGTCCGGTGTGTTGACCACGCGCAGCGCGTAACCGGCGTCCCGTACGGCTTGTTCAATGCCCACGAGCAGGGAGGCGGTGCCGTATCCCGCCGTCCCCAGTGCCACGACACCAATGGAGCGGGTGCGGCCGGAGGCCAGTGCCCTGGCGGCGTGGTTCAGCCGGTAGCCGAGCTCCTCGGCGGCCGCCAGGACGCGTCGGCGGGACTCGTCGGAGACGTACGGCTCGTTGTTGAGGACCCGGGAGACCGTCTTGCGTGAGACGCCGGCCAGCCTGGCCACGTCCTCACTGCGCGGCGCGGAGGAGCCGGCGCCGCGCTCCACCCCTGCTGTCATGAAGTCTCCCCTGGCGTGTGCCTACATCGAACGAGGTCAGTGATATGACCACGCGGTCTGACCGCGCGGTCATTGTGCACGCATCCGCCGACCGCACGTCAAGAGTTCTCGCAACGCCACTTGCCTCCGGTGTTGGCGGTCACCGAGGCTCGTGGCCGGGCGGAGCGAGGTGCCGCAGGTGCCCGAGGAGGGCGTGCCTGGCCTGCATTCCTGCAGCTCAAGCGGTAATTGCTCCGCCCGGGACGGTTCGAGGGCCAGTCATGTCAGGCCTGTCCGCCTGATCCGGCTGCCCGCACGTGCGGCTTCTGGCCGGACCTGATCCCTCATGGATTGCCGGACGCGGAGTCTTGACAGCGAGTACACAGAGCGTTCACGCTTCCTGGCGTCCGCCGATCGCGTTTGTTCGATCGTGTTTGATTCTGGTCGCTCGACGACCCCCTTTCCGCCATACCCCCTTCCGGCTGATGCGCCAAGCCTGGGCACCGCCAGCCCCGTCAGGAGTCGAAATGCACCATTCCTCCCTTGGTCAGTCCATGCCTGGTACCAGCCGCCGCACCGTGCTCCGCGGACTCGGCGGAGCCGCGGTACTGGGTGCCGGCATCCCTCTGCTGAGCGCCTGCGGCGGCAGTTCCGCCTCGTCGGACGCCAAGACGGTCACCGTGGGCTCCAACGCGTCCGACGCCGTCCCGAAGAAGGGGTACGCCGACGTCTACGCGGCCTTCACGAAGCAGTCCGGGATCGCGGTCGACATCAACACCAAGGACCACAACACGTTCCAGGAGCAGATCAACACCTACCTGCAGGGCACGCCGGACGACGTGTTCCAGTGGTTCGCCGGCTACCGGATGCAGTTCTTCGCGGCCAAGGGGCTGGCCGCCCCGATCGACGACGTGTGGAAGACGATCGGGGGCAACTTCCCCAGTGCCATGCATGACCTGAGCAAGGGTCAGGACGGCAAGTACTACTTGGTGCCCCTGACCACGTCCCCGTGGGCGGTCTTCTACCGCAAGAGCGTCTTCCAGAAGTACGGCTACGAGGTCCCCACCACGTGGGACGCGTACGTCGCCCTCTGCAAGCAGATGAAGAAGGACGGCCTCGTCCCGATCGCGTACGGGGACAAGGATGCCTGGCCGGCGATGGGCTCCTTCGACCAGATCAACTTCCGCCTCAACGGCTACGACTTCCACGTCGAGCTGATGGCGGGCAAGGCTTCGTGGACCGACGCGAAGGTCCGCAAGGTTTTCGACACCTGGGCCGAGACCCTCCCCTACCACCAGGAGGGCGCGGTCGGCCGCACCTGGCAGGACGCCGCCCAGACGCTGGTGGCGAAGAAGGCCGGCATGTATATGCTCGGCATGTTCGTGGCCCAGCAGTTCACCAACAAGGCGGACCTGGACGACCTCGACTTCTTCGCCTTCCCCGAGATCGACCCGGCGTACGGGCAGGACACCGTGGAGGCGCCGACCGACGGCATCATGCTCAGCAAGAAGCCCAAGAACCATGCCGGCTCCGTCAAACTGCTCGAATTCCTGGGCACGGCCGAGGCCGAAGAGACCTACCTGAAGGCCGACCCGAGCCTTATCGCCGCCTCCTCGAAGGCCGACACCTCCGGCTACAGCGCCCTTCAGAAGAAGGGCTACGAGATGATCAGCCAGGCGAAGCATCTCACCCAGTTCATGGACCGCGACAGCCGCCCGGACTTCACCTCGACGGTGATGCAGCCCTCGCTGCAGAAGTTCATCCGCGAGCCCAAGGGGATCGACAGCCTGCTGTCCCAGATCGAGCGCCAGAAGAAGACGATCTTCGCGTCCGACTGAGACCGGCCCCCCTTCTGAAGCGGATGAACACCGACACCATGAGCTCCGAAACGACCACGAAGATCCCGGAGGCGGCCGCCGTGCCGCCTGCGGGCACTGCCCCCGCCAAGAAGAAGGTGCCTCACGGGCACCGCCGT